>NZ_JNWJ01000031.1:0-103795 GCF_000716805.1 Streptomyces yerevanensis
GGTCGTGGGCCGGTGCGTCAGCCCGTCGCAGGGCGGGCATACGGCCCTGGGCTGGTACAGGGTGCGGGTTCTCCGAGACCGAAGCTACGCGACGGGCATACGACGCACCGGCCCACGCCCCCTCCCGCCGGAGGGAAGCTGCGGGCAGTTGGGGGTACGGGCTTTCCCGGGGCGCGGCCCTTCAGGGGTGCGGGCCTGTTCGGGGCGAGGGAAGCCGCAGGCTTTTGCTTTTAGGGGCGCGGGGCTGTATCGATTTGCGGCTCCGCCGCGTGGGCGCGACCAGCCACGACGCACCCGCGGCCGCGACACGACGTGTCACCCCCACCCCCTGGCGGGGGTCCGGGGCGCAGCCCCCGGGATGGGACGGGTAGGGGCGGCGGGGGCGAGGAAACCCCGTCTACAGAAACGCCAGGTTCACAACCCAGAAGCTCAGCGCAGCGACCAGCGCCGCCGCCGGCATCGTGATGAACCAGCCGAGAACGATGTTCTTGGCAACCCCCCAGCGCACGGCATTCACCCGCTTCGTCGCACCCACACCCATGATCGCCGACGTGATGATGTGGGTCGTGGAGATGGGCGCCTTGAAGAGGAAGGCCGTGACGAACATGATCGACGCTCCGGTCGTCTCCGCGGCGAAACCCTGAGGCGGATCGAGCTCGATGATCTTGCGGCCGAGCGTCCGCATGATGCGCCAGCCCCCCGCGTACGTACCCAACGACAGCATCACCGCGCAGGCCACCTTCACCCACACCGGTATCGGATCGCCGTAGTCCTCGACATCCGCGATGACCAGCGCCATCACCACGATGCCCATCGTCTTCTGCGCGTCCTGGAGGCCGTGCCCGAGTGCCATCCCCGCCGCCGACACCGTCTGCGCTATACGGAAACCGCGCTTCGCCTTGTGGGGATTCGAGTGGCGGAATATCCACATGATCGCGGTCATCACCAGATAGCCCACGACCAGACCGACCAGCGGCGAGACGAACATAGGGATGACTATCTTCTCCAGCACACCGGACCAGTAGACGGTCGTACCGCCTGCCAGAGCCGCACCGACCATGCCACCGAACAGCGCGTGGGAAGACGAGGACGGCAGGCCGAAGTACCAGGTGATCAGGTTCCAGGTGATCGCGCCGACGAGCGCCGCGAAGAGGATCCCCATCCCCTTCGAGCCCTCAGGCGTGGAGATCAGCCCCTCGCTGACCGTCTTGGCGACCCCGCTGCCCAGAAAGGCACCCACGAGGTTCATCACCGCGGCCATCGCGAGTGCGGCCTTCGGTGTCAGCGCCCGCGTCGACACGGACGTCGCGATCGCGTTCGCCGAATCGTGAAAGCCGTTGGTGTACGTGAAGAAGAGCGCGACCCCGATGGTCACGACCAGAGCGAAGGTGTCCATGGAGAGGTCAGGACTCCTTGACGGCGATGGTCTCCACCGTGTTCGCCACGTGCTCGAACGCGTCCGCCGCTTCCTCAAGCACATCCACGATCTGCTTGAGCTTGAGCACCTCGATGGCGTCGTACTTGCCGTTGAACAGGTGCGCAAGAAGCTTTCTGTGGATCTGGTCGGCCTGGTTCTCCAGGCGGTTGACCTCGATCCAGTACTCGGTGAGGTTGTCCATCGTGCGCAGATTCGGCATGGCTTCGGCCGTCAGTTCGGCCGCCCGCGCCAGTACCTCGATCTGCTGGTCCACGCCCTTCGGAAGCTCCTCGACGTTGTAGAGGACGACCAGGTCGACGGCCTCCTCCATGAAGTCCATGATGTCGTCGAGGTTCGATGCGAGTTTGTAGATGTCCTCGCGGTCGAACGGCGTGATGAACGAGGAGTTCAACTGGTGGAAGATCGCGTGTGTGGCATCGTCACCGGCATGTTCCGCGGCCCGCATACGCTCGGCGATCTCGGCCCGGCCGGGGGCGTCGGCCCCGAGCAGTTCCATCAGGAGCTTGGAGCCCGTGACGATGTTGTCCGCGGAGGCGGCGAACATGTCGTAGAAGCTCGTCTCCCTGGGGGTCAGACGAAATCGCACGTGGGGTCCTCGGATTGCTTCGGTTTCGGCCAGGCTGATGCTAGGTGCATCAGCCGGCCACGGGGAACGGGCCGTCCTCCAGTGTCACTCATGAGGCAAAGTGCTCCGCACAGGGTCCATTGGGTGGTCCACCGGGGGTATCGGCCAAGGGCCCTATACCCAGCAAAATTCGTTACGATATACCCAGCAGGGGTATACGTAACCGACGGACCGGACAGGTTCGCCGGAGCGAGCAGCAGGAGGACGCGATGACGACCACCGAGGCCGGAGAAACCGCGCCCTCCGAGGGCGCACCGGACGTGGTGACCGACCACGACCGCGGGATCCACGGCTACCACAAGCAGAAGGACGAGCACCTCAAGCGCCTGCGCCGGATCGAGGGCCAGATCCGCGGACTGCAGCGGATGGTCGACGAGGACGTCTACTGCATCGACATACTCACCCAGGTCTCCGCCTCCACGAAGGCCCTCCAGTCCTTCGCCCTCCAGCTCCTCGAGGAGCACCTCCGCCACTGCGTCGCGGACGCGGCCGTCAAGGGTGGCGCGGAGATCGACGCCAAGGTGGAGGAGGCGACGAAGGCGATCGGGCGGCTGTTGCGTACGTGACCCTCCGGGGCGAGCGTGGGTGACCGTTACCCGGGGGCGGGCGGACCGGGACGAGGCGCGCGGTCCGCGCCCGCCTCGAGCGCCGCGGCATCGTGCTTGCGCTGCTCGGACCGGCGGCGCGACCAAGTCCCCGCCACGCCGGAGGCTATTCGTCGGCGTCCGCGCCGTATTCCTCGAGGAAGCGTTCCTCGGCCAGCTTCAGCACCTCGTCGATGCGGTCGGGGCTGAGCCGGTCCTCGCGGGCGGCCGAGGCCGCGATGATCAGGTCGCCGCACAGCTCGATCTCGGCGAGGGCCACGTGGTCCTGAACTGCCGTACCGCGCGCCGGAGCCACGTGCATCACCTCTTCCTGCCGTCACCGACTTCCTAGAGTAGGGAGCGGCCTACACACGGCGCATGGCACCAACGGACCATTTCCGGCCCCGCACATTCCGGCCGTCCGGGGCTCCGCACGGGCTCCGGCTACTCGGCGATCTTTCCCGCGTAGATGTCCCCGGCCTCCGGCAGCCGTACGTCTACGGGGGCCCCGAAGTCGTACAGCAGCATCGTCGAGGCGACCGCGACCGTATCCTCCTGCTGCCCGTTCACAAAGCTGAAGCGGTGCCGGAGCTTCCGGATGCGTCCCTGTTCGTCGAGGTAGGCGTCGAAGGGGACGTCGGCCGTGGCGAACCCCTTTGCCGCCGCCCGCAGGGGTCCGCGGTTGCCGTCCGAGGCCCGCTCCGCTGCCTCGCCGAGGTCGGCGGTCCCGCGGTAGTGCCGTACGGGTGTGCCCGCGACGCTCGCTCTCCCCACGTACGTCGCCTTGCGCGTGCCCCGCAGCAGTTCGGCGGCGGCGAATGGATCGGTGGCGCCGCCGGTGACGAGGTTGCCGTCGGAGAGGGCGGCCGTGTCGACGCGGACCCATTTGTCGGCGGGCACTCCGGCTCCGCGGTTCTTCATGTAGAGGGCGCCGGGTGCGAGGAGTTCGGTGATCGGGCGGTGCCCGGCGGTGCCGGCCGGGTCCTGGGGGAGGCGCACCTTCAGGCGGCCGACCTGCCGCCGGTAGTCGTAGACGCCCTTGCCGCGGATGGTCACGCGGGTGCCGCCGGTGGCCATCTCCATCGACGTATGCGCCTTGGAACTGCCCGCCTGCACCAGGTTTTTGGAGGCCTGCCGCAGCACCTCGACCGGGGCGGTGGCGACGCGCGTGTCCTCGGCGGCGGCTCCGCTGCCCGAGCATCCGGTGGCGCACACCATCAGCCCCGCCGCCACGGCGGCCAGGGCGACCGCCCCGCCCCCTCGCTTGTGCTGCCGCTCCACCATCGCCTGCCTACCCCCAGCCGGGCCGTCCTTCGCGCGCCTCCTGTCGTTGCCCTTAACGACGCGTCAGGGGCGCCGTCACGCCGCGACACGCCTTGCGTAAACGTTTACTCAGACTCTGTACGGTGGTGAACGTGGCAGAGCAGGCCGAGGCCGACCCTCCGGAACACCGCACGACAACGGTCGATCAGGGCCGCTTCTGCGTGGCCCGCTGCATCTGTGGCTGGCGGGGCCCAGCACGACGGGCACGAAGCCTGGCACGCAGAGATGCAGAGGACCACGCGACCGCGTCCCATTAGGGCCCCGAACAAGCCCGCCCCTTCCCGAAACTGAGGGCTGCGCCCCCAGGCCCCCCGCCAGGGGGTGGGGTTGACACGTCGTGTCGCGGCTGCGGGTGCGTCGTGGCTGGTCGAGCCCACGCGGCGGAGCCGCAAATCGACACAGCCTCGCGCCCTTAAGTGCCTGTTCCTGAAGCGGGCATGCCATGCCTTCGCCGACTCGTCAGCGCCGTGCAGAACGTCATCGATGGCCCGCTGCCCTTGGAAATGCCCTCTCAGGTCCTTCCGGTCCACTGAAGGTACCGGTGTGCTAGTTTGTGAGCGATCGTTCAACTACAAGGAGCGTTGATGGGCCGCAAGCAGGTCTGGGACCAGGACGAGGTGCTGGCCTCCGCTATGCGTCTGTTCCGTCGTCGTGGATACCTCGGCGCCTCGCTGCGCGACCTCGAAGAGGCGACCGGAATGCACCCGGGCAGCCTGTACCGGGCGTTCGGCAGCAAGGAGGGCCTGTTCAGTGCCGCGCTGGATGCCTACAACGAGCGTGTGGTGGAGGGCAGGGTTCGCGTTCACCTGCGGGACGCGGAGGACCCCGTGGCCGGCATCCGCTCGTTCTTCACCTCGGCGTTCGACACCGGCATCGGACCCGAACCCGATCCGGGGTGCCTGCTCACCAACACCGCGGTGGAGTCGTTCTCCGTCCCGCACGTGACGCCAGGTGTGCGCCGGGGGCTGGAGACGATCGAGTCCGGCTTCGCCGACGCGTTGACGCGCGCCCGGGCCCAGCGGCTACTGCCCGCAGAACTCGACGTCGAGGAGTCGGCCGCCCAGCTCCTGGCGCTCTACCAGGGCCTACTGGTGCTCGTCCGGTCCGGTACAGGCGCCGCCAAACTGCACACCATCACCGACGGAGCCCTGGCATTGATCTGTGCCAGGAAAGCCACAGTCAAGCAAGCCAACGAAGAGGAACAGCGATGAGTGACCAACAGCAGCTCTGGGACAACTACGCCGCGTGCTGGTCGGCCGACCCCTCGAGGCGGCTCACCGCGCTCGGCGCGGTCGCGGTCGACGACGTCACCTACCGGGACCCGGGGACCGAGGTCGGCGGCCTGGCCGAACTCGACGCGTACATGGGCGGCTTCGCCGGGGCGTTTCCCGGACATCGCTTCCGCATCGACGAAGTCCTTGACCACCACGACCGGTCACTCGCCCGCTGGACCCAGGTCGGGCCGGACGGCGAGTCGTTCATGACGGGCGTGAGCAGCGCGGTGCACCGGGATGGCCTCCTCGCCGATGTGACCGGATTCTTCCTCCCCGCCTGACGACTTCGGCCGACCGGCCGCGCAACCACCTGTGGGCACTGCTCGGCGACTTCGGCAGCCGGGCACTGTCGAACGAGTGTCTGAGCACGCATGTCGGCCACACGGGCCAACTGGCGCGCTCAGTGTGCGACACGAAGTCGCTCCAGGTAAGGGACTGCGCGGATAGGGGCGGTTTCGGGGTGGTCGGCTTGGGCTGTTGTTGCAGCGGCGGGTGCTCCGGGCGCGGCGGATGAGGCTAGGCGTGGTACGCCTTCAAGTGGTCCTTGCTTGGAGGCGATTGCTCCGCAGGTCAACGTGCTGTCGTCGTCCGGTCGTGGTTACGGCCTGTCATGGACTCAGATGCTGCCATGAAGGCTTGCAGGAGGGGACGGTCGTCTCCTCGGCGGGTGGCCATGAAGATCCGGCTCACTGTAGGAGGCCCGTCGAGTTCGAGCCTTCGGGCACCTGCGGGGAGCAGCGTCGTGACGCTGTAGGGGGCGATGCTGACGCCGAGGCCGGCCGCGACGAACATGATGATGGTGTGCCAGTTCGAGCACTCCTGCGCGACCTGGACGTCGATGCCGGCGTTCCGCAACGGCTGCGTGTTCATGTCGAACGCGTGAGTTCCCGCTGAGCGCGGAAACAGGATCAGCGGGTCTTCGGCCAGCGCCTTTGCTTCCACGTGGTCACCCGTTGCGGCGGGGTGCTCGGTGGGGATGACGGCGACGAACCGTTCCGATGTCAGTAGGGAAAGGTCGATGTCGTCTCGCTCCTCAGCGTCCCGCACGATCCCGACGTCGGCGGTGCCCCGCTCCAGGGCGGCCAGGACGTCGGTGGTGAAGCCGTCGTGCAGTTTGACCTGGACATCCGGTCGACGGCGGGAGAATTCACGGAGGTGTTCGCTGACGGTCGCGGTGGCGGAGGTGATGAAGGCGACGTCCAGGCGGCCGGCCTCGCCGCGGCCCACGCGGCCGGCCTCGTCGAGGTCGGCCGCCAGGCGGTCCAGAAGGTTCCGGGCCCTTGGCCGGAACGCCGCGCCCGCCTCTGTGAGGCGGACGCTTCGGGAGGTCCGCCGGAACAGTTCAACGCCGACGAGTTTCTCAAGCTGTCTGATCTGCTGGGACAGGGCGGGCTGAGCGATGTGTAGACGCTGGGCGGCGCGGCCGAAGTGCAGTTCCTCGGCCAGAGCCAGGAAGTACCGCAGATGGCGGAGCTCGATTCGCTGATCCATAGTTTGAGCTTATTGATTGAGGCTAGGCCTTGTATTGGACATATGAGTGAGCGGCACAGAGGCTACGGGGAGCCACATCAGAAAGGAAACCCGTCTCATGCCGCACGCCCCTGCCCCGGCCATGGTCTCCTCGATCCGCTCACAGAGTGACGCCGACGCCTTCTACGCACTGAACGAGGAGTGGATCTCGCGCCTGTTCACCCTGCAGGAAGAGGACCGGGTTGTTCTCGGGGATCCGTTCGGCCGCATCATGGGCCCGGGCGGCGACGTGCTGGTGGCCCGTGAGCCGGGCAGCGACACTGCAGTCGGGTGCATCGCACTTCTGGCTTATCCGGACGCCGTGTTCGAGCTGGCGAAGATGGCCGTGGCCCCCGCCGCGCAAGGACGCGGCATCGGCCGCCAACTCGTAGCCGCAGCGATCGACCGCGCCCAGGCACTCGGTGGGGCCCGGCTGTTCCTCGGGACGAACACCAAGCTGGCCCCCGCCATTCACCTCTACGAGGACGCGGGGTTCGTCAGGATCACCCGCGACCGTCTCCCAGTGGCCGACTATTACGCACGCGCCGACATCCTCATGGAACTGAAGTGATCCTCCCGGCGGCACTGCCTCGCGCCCGGAATCTGCCTCGCGTCACGGTCGTCTTCACCAACACGTCAGCTGATCCATCCACAAGTCGTGGCTCAAAGATCTGCCACCTACGGCACCCTCCTTGTCGACGCCACCACCAGGCTCCCGCTGACGCTCTGGGGAGGGGTCCCAGTAGTTCTCGCCGAAAAAACAACGCTAAGGGCTGAGCCCCAGGTCAGGCTGTGGGCTCCAGAGTGGCTGTGACTGTCTGTTCGTCGTGTTCGCGCAGCATGCGCATGACGGTGGCCGGGGCTGGGTGCTGGCCGCGCTTCTTGCCGGTGCGGATGACGAGGCGGGATGCGATCTCGCGCAGGGACAGGTGTTCCTGGTCGCGCAGTCGGAGTGCGGTGGCGAGCATGTCGTCGTCGGAGACCTTGACGCCACCGATGGCCTTGCCGTTCTTGCGGGCGGTCTCCTGTCCTTCGAGGGGTGGGGCTGGAATACGAGCGAAACGTGCCACGTCCTTGTTTCACCGCTGGTAGAGGCCAGCGCGGGTTGCCTTGATAGGGATCGTTAGGATTCCGTCATCCTGGCCCCCGTGATCTTCGAGGTGTGTGTTGGCTTCGATCGACCGCACCGCCTACCCGAAGTTCCGCGGAACCGTCACGGCGCGGGAGCTGGTCGAGTCGTTCACCCCCACGGTGGACGAGGTCGGCTGGGCGCGAGGGAAGACGACCGCTGACCAGACCTTCCTCGTGCTGGTGATATGGCTGAAGTGCTTTCAGCGGATGCGCTATTTCCCTGGCCTGGACGAGGTTCCCGACGTGGTGGCCGGTCACATACGTACCGCGCTGGGACTGCCGGACAGTGTGGCGGTCGGGGTGGAAGCGGTGCGGTCGGCTGCGCGGTATCGCGACTACGTGCGCGAGCGCCTGGGGGTGAAGTACGACGCGGCGGATGTGCGCGGCATCGCCGATACGGCGATCCGAGCGGCAGCAGTCACGAAGGACAACCCGGCTGACCTGATCAACGTAGCGTTGGAGGAGTTGCTGGAATCCGGTCGGGAGCTGCCCGGATACACCACGCTGGACCGGATGGTGGCCAAGATCCGCGCCGAGGTGAACCGGGACGTGTTCGCCACTGTCGCCGGCCGGATCACTCCGGGGCAGCGCGCGAGGCTGGCCGAGCTGCTGGTGGTGGACCCGTCCAGTCGGCGTAGCCGGTTCGACCGGCTGAAGGACCCGGCGAAGGCCGCGACGATCGGCAAGTTCAAGGTCCGCCTGGCGCATCTTGCCGACCTGGACGCGCTCGGGCCGACCGGCGCATGGTTGCAAGGGGTCCCGCCGGGCAAGATCTCGCACTTCGCTGGCGAGGCGCGGGTCACCGACGTCGCGGACTTCGCCAAGATCGGCGATGAGAAGCGGTTCGCGCTGCTGGCCAGCTTCATCCACGTGCTGCGCACCTCGGCTCGGGACGAGGTGACCGAGATGTTCTGCAAGCGTATGGCGGTCATCCACAAGAAGGGCCGGGCCCGGCTGGAGGCGCTGCGTGAGGAGCACCGCGCTGAGTCCGAGCGGCTGCTGGAGGTGTTCGGCGATGTTCTGGCCGCGGTGCGCGAGGCTGCCGAACCGGCCGACACGGCGAACGAGCCCGACGCCGAGAAGGACACCGGCACCGCGACGATCGATGCGACCGGCAGCGGCACCGTCGACGGCGCGGTTGAACCCGCAGAACCCGCAGCCGAGGACGGGAGGTCCGCAGCGGCGCGGACTGGGGAGATGGTCTTGGCGGCGCTGACGGCCGGCGGAGGCATCGCGGCGCTGACTGCGTCGCACGAGGCGGTGGCCGCGCACCACGGCAACAACTACCTGCCGCTGTGCGAGCAGTACTACAAGTCGCACCGGGCGGTGCTGTTCACGCTGGTGGACGCGATCGAGCTGGAGGCGACGTCTGCGGAGCGGTCGGTGCTGGAGGCGCTGGAGTTCGTCAAGGCCAACCGGGATCTGGACCGGCGCACGGAGTGGATCGAGGAGAGCGTCACCGTCAAGCGCGATGGCAGGGACGTGGTCCTGACGGTCGACGTTGACGCCTTCGCAGGGCTCTTGTGGAGGCGCACGCTGCGAGATCGGCGGCGTCCGGGGATGCTGGCCCGCCGGCACCTTGAGGTGTGCGTGTTCTCCCATCTGGCCGCCGAACTGCGGTCCGGGGACATCGCGGTGGTCGGTTCGGACTCCTACGCCAACCTGCACGCCCAGTTGATGAGCTGGGAGGAGTGCGAGGACAAGGTCGCAGAGTTCTGCACCCAGGCCGGTATTCCGACCGACGCGAAGGCGCTGGCGGCGCACTACCGGGCGCTGCTGACGAAGACGGCCACGGAGGTCGATGCCGGCTACCCGGCCAACACGGACTTGCGACTGGAGGGCGGACGTCCGGTGCTGGCGCGGCGCAAGGGCGCCGAGCGGCGGCCGGCGGCGATCGCGCTGGAGGCCGCAGTGCTGGACCGGCTGCCCGACCGCGCGCTGCTGGACATCCTGGCCCGCACTGCCCACCTGACAGGCTGGCCGCGGCATTTCGGCCCGGCCTCCGGTTCCGATCCGAAGATCCGAGACACCTTGGGCCGGTACGTGGTGACCGCGTTCGCCTACGGAGGGAACCTCGGGCCGACCGAGGTCGCCCGGCACATGCGCGGGGTCAGCGCCCACGAGATCTACACGGCCGGGAACAAGCACACCACCCCGGACAAGATCTACAAGGCATCGGCGGACGTGGTCAACGCCTTCGCGAGGCTGGATGTCGCCGCGATGTGGGGCGACGGGTCGACCGCGGCCACCGACGGCTCGCAGATCGACACCTGGGAAGACAGTCTGCGGGCCGAGTCCCACGTCAGATACGGCGGGTTCGGGGCTCTGGCGTTCCGCCTGGTGTCCGACAACTACATCGCGCTGTTCTCCCACTTCATCCCGTGCGGAGTGTGGGAGGCCGTGTACTTGCTGGACTCGCTGCTGTCCAACGTCTCCGACATCCAGCCCGACACCATCCACGCCGACACGCAAGGGGCTTCGCTGCCGGTCTTCGGCCTGGCCGCGCTCCTCGGATTCGACCTCCTTCCCCGCATACGCAACTGGCACGACCTGAACTTCTACCGGCCGGACGCCAAGGTGCGGTACAAACACATCGACTCCCTGTTCGACGACAACGTCATCGACTGGGCCCTCATCGAACGCCACTGGAAGGATCTGCTGCGCACCGGGATCTCGATCCGGGAGGGCCGGCTGTCCTCGGTGACGCTGCTGCGCCGCCTGGGCAACCACTCGAAGCGCAACCGGATCTACAAGGCGCTGCGTGAATTGGGCAGGGTCGTCAGGACCGTGACGCTCCTTCGGTACCTGTCCGAGCCCGGGCTGCGTGACCAGATCACCGCGGTCACCAACCGCACGGAGGCGTTCCACGGCTTCGCTGCGCATCTGATGATCGGCGGACGGCTGATCGGCCACAACGGCCCGGACTACCAGGAGCGAGTCGCGAAGTTCAACGAGCTGATCGCCAACTGTGCGATCTACTCCACCGCGCTGGACATTACCGATGCCGCCAACGCCCTCGCCGCCGAGGGCCACGTCGTGGACCCCGACGACCTGGCTACCGTCAGCCCGCTGATCACGCGCACGATACGCCGCTTCGGCGACTGGCACTTGGACCTCACCCCGCCCGAGGAAGTCGTAGCCACCAGGTTGGACCTGGCCCCCGGAGCGCTGTTTCCCACCGCGCCGGTGTGAAGCCGCGAGCGGCCGAAGACCTACGGCCGGCTCATGCCTCGTAGGCGAGCGCCTTCTGCAGATGGAAGTCTGCGACGTCGAGCATCCACTTCCGGTTCGGGAAGTCGCCCTCGGCGATGCGAAGCGGGCCGCCGACCAAGTCCAGGTGCATGACGTACTGGTAGTACTTGACGCGCCGCGGGTCGAGGTCTGGGTTGCGGAGTGCCTCGTAGTGCGGGCCGAAACGCATCCGCATCCAGCAGTGGTCCACTTCGATATCGGTGTACATCAGGCCCTCGATGTCGATGATGACGGGCTCCCCGTCCGGCCCGACGAGGGTGTGTTCCGCGCAGAGCTCGCCGTGGACCACGCCCAGTTCTGCGCGCGGTTCGAGTGCGGCGTGCAGAGTGCGGAGCTTCTCCTCCAGTATCGCCTCGCCTTCGGCCGCGCGGACGTCGCGGGGCACGGCGGTGGCAATGTTCACCAGCGTGCGCTCCAGGTATGCCTGCTCGCAGGTCATGTCCGGCGGCGCGCCCCCACCATCGATCCACGCCACCCGCCCGAACGCCGGCGCGCGGTAGGCGTGCATGCGCCGCAGCATGTCTGAGAGCTGCGCGAGCGTTCGCCGGCCGGCGTCCGGATCGTGTTCCAGCAGCGCCTCCAGCGTTCCGCCGCGGACGTCCTCCGCGACGGCGATGTCGGCCGGGTACAGATTCCTGCTGCGGTCGGCGAGCAACAGCCGCGGTGAACGAGCTCCTACCGCTTCCAGCCGACGGGTGGCACCCTCGAAGAACTCGATGCCGGAGGCGTGGGCGAACGGGTTCGACGGGTCGTCGTGACCGTCCGGAAGCAGCCCGTCCCAGTAGTCCTCGTCGGCATTCCAGACATAGACGATCGTGCTCGTGGCGTCGTCCAGCGTGACACGGTAGACGCCCTTCTTTGAGAACGCATCAGCCCTGCTTCCTCGATGCGCCGCGTGACGCCACATCCGGATGCTAAAAGCCGAGGGCCGACTCCGATCTGAGTCGGCCCTCCTGACTTGCACGTTTACCAGGCGCGGCGGTGCCCGAGCCGGTGATCCCGGCGTTGTTGACCAGGATGTCGAGCCGGCCGAAGCGGTCCTCGATCCAGGCGGCGGCCCGGGCTGACCGCGCTGAAGGCCGCCGCCCCGGCACATGTCAGCAGCGTCCGCGCCCACCTGCTCGGCGAGATCAGCGAGTTGGTTCTGAAGCATCTCGCCGTTGCAGAGCGGGTGGCGGGTGCCAGAGGATGAGTCACCCGGCCGCAGGCAGCAGGGCACGTTCATCCAGCAGGCCCTCGCCACACAGCTCGGTCCAGAGTTCCGACGGGATGGGTGCGGCGAACGCGGCGACGTTGCGACGCACCTCTTGTTCGGTACGCATGCCGACTGCGATGCCCGCGACCGCGGGGTGGAGCAGCGGGAAGGCCATGGCCACCTGTGGGACCGTCACTCCGTGCGCCTCGCAGACGTCGGCAATCCGGTGGACCCGTTCCAGCAGCTCGGGAGTTGCGGCGCCGTAGTCGTAACGGCCCTCCGCAGCCGGCCGGTCGGTGGCCAGCAGGCCGGAGTTGAAGACGGAGGCGGCCACCACCGACACCCCACGCTCGTTGCAGGCCGGCAGCAGCTCGTCCAGGGCGCTGTGGTCCAGCAGGGTGTGGCGACCAGAGAGCATCACCGCGTCAGGGTCGGCCTCCCGCACCAGGCGGGTGAGCTTGCCGGGGTGGTACATGCCTGCGCCGATCGCCCCGACCACGCCCTCGGCGCGCAGTTCGGCGAGCGCGGGGTACCCGTGACGCAGCGCGTCCTCGAAGTGCTGCTCGGCGTCGTGCAGATAGACGATGTCGATCTGGTCGAGGCCGAGGCGGGCGAGGGAGTCCTCGACGCTGCGGCGGATGCCGTCGCGGGTGAAGTCCCATACCCGGCGGTGGGTGGCAGGGACGGCGAAGGATTCGTCCATCCGCCCCTGCGGGTCCTGCGGCACGAGCAGTCGCCCGACCTTGGTGGACAGGGTGAACTCGGCCCGGGGCTTGCCGCGCAGCAGGTCTCCGATGCGGCGTTCGGAGTGGCCGATGCCGTAGTGCGGTGAGGTGTCGAAGTAGCGGATGCCCGACTCCCAGGCGGCGACCAGGGCCTGGGCGGCGGTGGCGTCGTCCAGTGGTTCGAACAGGCCGCCCAGCGGGCCGCCGCCGAAGCCCAGCTGTGTGACCTCGACCTCGGTGCGGCCGAGCCGGTGGGTGTCCATGCGGTGGGTGTCCATGCGGTGGTTCTCCTTCGTGTGCGTGCTTCGTGTGCGGGCGCGGCGTGGTGGTCGCGGACTTCCGGGGTGGGACGGGGCTGCCGGGGCTGCGGGGCCGAGGCCGGACAGCCGTCAGAAGGCGGGAAAGGCCCAGCCCGAGGGGTGGAACGGTGCGCGCTCGCCGCGGAAGGCGAGTGAAGCGGCGGTGGCAGCGCCCGGCCGCAGTTCCTCGACGCGCCCCGCGGCGGCCAAAGACGACAGGGTGGTGCCGCCCAGAAACGCCGCGCCCAGTTCCGCGGAAGTCACTCGCAGGTCGGCCCTGGCCCGTGTGGGTTCACACGTGACGGAGTCGCCGTCGGCCGACAGGTGGTGGCGTCCGGCGTTCCAGGGGCAGAACGTGTCCTGGACCTCCAGGACCAGATCCAGCGGAGTCGAGTAGCGGCGTGCTGTCAGCGCCCGGTCGACGTCCACCAAGCGGACCCAAAGGTTGTCGGTCACTGTGGTGCGGGCCGCGCGCGGATCGGCCAGCAGATGCTTCAGCGGTTCGTCGACAGCGCCGTCATAGGCGAGGCCGATGTGGGCATCGAGGTCGATGAGGAAGCGCCACAGTGCGGAGTACGACGGTCGGGAGGCGGCCGCGACCTCGATGACCTGCACCAACCCCGGCTTGGAGCGGTAGACGGCATAGCCGGTGGCCTCTCCGCCGGGCTCCAGATGGACGGCGAAGCGCAGCGCCGTACCTCCGTCGCGTGCGCGCTCGCCGTCGGCGAGCCGCGCCTCCCAGAACTTCCCCGTCCGGTCGACCCACCCGACCGCAGTACTGCGCACGGCCTCGTAGACCTTCTCCAGCAACGGCCGGGCCTCCTCTCGGCCGAGCAGGCGGACCATCCCGTCGCCGAGGTCGGTACCGGGACGCATGGCCATGAACCTCTTGTCTCCCCGGACCTCGGCCACGTGGCTGGCGATGCCGTACCCGAAGCGGCCGTAGATCGTGGCTTCGGCGGCATTGAGGGCGGCGACCGGCTCGCCGCCCTCGTCGTGCAGGTCGGTGAGCTGCTTGCGCATCATCGCGGTGAGGATGCCGCGACGCCGGTGGGTGGGCAGGACCGCGACCAGCGTGACGCCGGCGACGGGCGTGACCCCGCCGGGGACGGTCATGACGCGGCCGTAGATCGATGCGCCGCCGACAATCTCCTGACCGTCGTAGGCGGCGATCGTGCGGTCGGGTTCGAGTGAGGATGCGGCGTTCCGAAGACCGCCCTCCTGCCAGTCCTGGCCATAGGTCGTGGTGACCGTACGAGCCCACGCGTCGAGCTCGTGGGCGGCGATGGTCCGCACCGGATAGGTCGCTGTCATGCTTCGAGCGTGGCCGGGTAAACAGCCGCGGCACATCGAGCGATCTCCCTATTTATATGCTGGCACCGTGGTGGCGCAGCGCGTGGTCAGTCCGGTGTTCGTCGGCCGGAGCGAGGAGTTGTCAAAGCTGGCGGCGGTTTTGGACGCCGCTGTCGAGCAGGGGCCGGCCGTGGCGCTGGTGGCCGGGGAGGCCGGGATCGGCAAGTCACGACTGCTCGCCGAGTTCGCGCGGTCGCTGGACCCGGGGGTGCGGGTGGTCGGGGGCGTCTGCGCGGAGCTGGGTCGTGACGCCTTGCCGTACGCACCGTTCGTGACGGTCCTGCGCGCACTGATCCGGGTCGATGGCGTGACGCCCGGCCCCTACCGCCGGCTGGCCCGCTGGTTCCCCGAGCTCGGCGAGACGGGCGACGACACCGAAGGCGGCAAGCATCTGCTGTATGAGGAGGTGCTGACGCTGATCGAGCGGGTGGCCGCCGGCCAGCCGCTCGTCGTCTCGATCGAGGACCTGCACTGGGCAGACGCCGCCACCTGCGAACTGCTCGGCTTCCTGGCCAGGAACCTGACCCGGCCCGGGGTGCTCCTCGTGATCACCTACCGGCCGCCCGAAGTCGGACCGCTGCTGTCGGAGCTCGCCCGCCGGCCGGGCACCGCCCGGCTGCGGCTCGACCGCCTCGACGAACTGGACGTGGGCCGCCAGCTGGCCGCCATCCTCGGCACCGAACCGGACCCGGCCACCGTGGGCCGCGTCCATGAACGCAGCGACGGCAACCCGCTGTTCGTCGAGGCGCTCGCCCGCGCCGGCGAGCGGACCCCGGACGGCGCGCGCGACCTGCTGCTGGACGGCCCGCGGTCGCTGCGGAGCCCAGCTCGCGAGCTGCTGCGCATCGCCTCCGTGGCGGGCGGACGGCTCGCCCACCGCCTGCTGGCCGAGGTGGCCGGGCAAGACGGGGCCGAGCTGGATGCCCTGCTGCGTGAGCTTGTCGACCGCAGCCTGCTGGTCACGGCCGACGACGGTTATGCGTTTCGCCACGCCCTGATCCGGGACGCGGTGTACGAGGACCTGCTGCCCGGCGAGCGTGCGCGCCTGCACGCCCGCTACGCCGAGGCCCTGCGCGACTGCGGTGCCCCGGCGGAACTGGCCGCGCACGCCCACGCCGCCGGGGATCGCGGCCTCGCGCTGTCGGCCGCCTACCTTGCCGCCGGCCAGGCACGCAGGTCCTACGCCTACGCCGAGCAGGTCCGCCTGCTCGGCATGGTGCTCGACCTGTGGGATCCGGCCGTCCGGCTGGGCACCGACCGGATCGGCGTGCTGACCGACGCGGCCGAGGCATGCATGCTCAGCGGCGACTACGCCCGCGGCATCGAGCACGCGAGCGCCGGGCTGGCAGCAGTGGACGAGCGGCGCGAGCCCGAGCGGGCCGCTCTGCTCCTTGAGCACCGGGGCAGGCTCCGGCACCGGCTGAACACCACCGGTGTCTCCGACTGGGAACACGCCCTGGAGCTGCTACCTCCCGGCAGCTCCCAGCGGGGCCGGCTGCTCGGCGTACTGGCGATGGGCCTTCTGCCCGAGGTGGACCGGGCCCGCGAGCCGTTCGAGGAGGCGCTTGCCGTCGGCCGGGCCACCGATGACGCCACGGTCACCATCCGCGGGCTGCTGGGCGTCGCACTCATGACCAGCGACCTCGGAATGCTGACCGAGGCTCGCGCGCTCGCCGAACGGCTTGACAGCAACGACCTGTTCATGACCGTGCCCATGTACGAGGCCACGCTGCACACCAGAGCGGGCGACCACCATCGCGCCATCGAGGTCGCCAGCGACGGGATCCGCCTCGCCCGCCGATACGGGCTGGGCCGCAGCCGTGGAGCCGAGCTTGCCTGCTACGCAGGACGCGGCCTGATCCTGGCCGGGCGGTGGGACGAGGCAACCGCCGTGCTGGAAGAGAGCCTCCGGGCGGACGCACCACCGCAGTCGCGGCGGGGCCTGCGCACCCTCGTCGGCTATCTGTCGCTGCTGCGCGGTGACCTGGCGGCGGCCGAGGCCGCGGCAGACGTAGAGCGCTCCGACAGCGGAAGCCTGTTCTCCCGCCATCAGTTGCTGTGCCTGCTCGCCATCGCCCAGGGCGATCCGGAGCGGGCCGACCTGCTCCTGGACCGGGCACTGACCGACCCGGCGCTCACCCGGATCCACAGCAGCGACGCCCGGCCGGTCCTGGTCGCCGGCGCCCTGGCGCAGCGCGCTCGGCTGTCCCCACGCGCCGGCAGGGAACTACGGGAGCGGGTCGTGGCCCGGCAGGCCCAACTCGCCGCGGCCGACGCCGCGCTCGGCGTGGACGGGATGCTCGACCGGGCCTGGCAGACCATGCTTCGGGCGCTGATCGAGGACGACGGCTGGGACCGCGCGGTGGCTTCCTGGCGTCAGCTGCGGCAGCCGTACGAGCTGACGCTGTGCCTGTTCCACGGCGCGCGCACCATGCTGGCCGCGGGCGACCGGCCCGGCGCGACGGCCCGCCTCAGGGAGGCCGCTCGGCTGGCCGAAGACCTGCGCGCCGCGCCGCTCGCCCGGCAGATCACCCAGCTCCTGCGGCCGCGGCCCACCCAGGACGGGCTCACGGAACGTGAGCATGAGGTGCTCCGGTTGATCGCCGAAGGGCTGAGCAACCGGCAGATCGCCGCCCGACTGCACATCTCGCCGAGCACGGCGGGCGTGCACGTCTCCCACATCCTGACGAAGCTGGGCGCGGCGACGCGCACCGAGGCCGCGGCCATCGCCTTCCGTGAAGGACTGACCGGGTCCCGCCACGACGACAGGTGACGAAGGGGCAGGTTTCCCAGCATGGGAACACCGACCGCATCGGCACACGTCGGCTCAGTCGGCTGCGCCGGGCTCCACGACCCACTCGGCCTTGAGCCCGCTCACCGAGGCGATCATGTCGAAGTCGCCGGCGTAGTGCAGGACCGTGGCCCGGCGCCGTTCGGCGGTTGCCGCGATGAGGACGTCGGCCAGCGACAGCGCCCGGTGAAAGCCGGCGTTCAGCGCCAGGCCCTGGATCTCGAGTGCCCGCTCGAACTCCTGATCGTTGCAGGGCAGGTAGTCGAAACCGCGGAGCAGGGTACGCAGTCGCAGCGCCTCGGGCTTGCCGCGAGCCGAGTAAAGAACCTCGTACTCCGTCGGGGCGCAGACCACGAGGAGCCCGTCGCGGTCCAGCACATCCAGCCTCGCCCGCACCGCCGGCTTGCCCCGGCGAGCCAGCGCTGACTTGTCGATGAGATAGCGCCCCTTCACGCCGCCGAGGCCCCGCCCTCACGCTTGAGCGTGCCGTCCGGATTACGCGGCCCGGTCTGCGAGCGGATCTCCGCGAACGCGTCCTCGAACTCCGGGCGTGAGTAGTTGAGGTACAGGAAGTAGCGCTGAGATTGATCATGGTGCCGGGGTGGTGGCTGGCACGTCGGCAGTCTGCTCGTCGTGCCCGCGGAGCATCCGCATGACGGTGGCGGGTGAGGGGTGCTCGCCCTTCTTCTTGCCGGTGGTGATGACGAGCTTGGCGGCGATGTCGCGCAGGCTCAGGCCCTGCTCGCGCAGGCGGAGGGCTGTGTCGAGCATGTCCGGGTCGGTGACCCCGGCGCCGCCGATGGTCTTGCCGCGCTTGCGGGCGGACTCGTGGCCGTCGAGGGTGCGGTCGCGGATGTACTCGCGTTCCATGCCGGACAGCGCGGCGAGCACGGTGAAGACGACGCCGGAGGGGTCGTGGGAGCCCTTCAGTTCCCCGGTGAGGAATTCCAGGCCGATGTCGCTGGCCTTGAGCTCCTCGGCGAGGGTGGCCAGTTCGATGCCGCGGCCGAGCCGCTTGTGCTCGTGGACGACGAGGGTGACGGCGACGCCGGAGGTGCGCATCTCCCGGGCGAGGGCGACGGCGGCCTCCAGTTCGGGGCGCGTGCGGGCGCGGGTGGAGATCTTCTCAGAGAAGACCCGGGTGACCCCGGCCTCGGCGAGGGCGTCGAGCTGGGAGTCGAGGGACTGGCGGGTGGTGGAGGCGCGGGCGTAGCCGATGCGGGCGTGCCCGGTCAGCTGGGTGCCAGCGGTGCGGGGCCGCGGTAGCTCGATCCAGGCGGAGCCGGGCTTGCGCACGGGCGGGGTGGGCACGTTCAGCGCCTTCGCCAGCGAGGGCACGAGGCGGAAGCGGGCGGTGTGGTACTGGATCGCCACCTTCCCCTTCAGGGTGCGGCAGGGGGAGCCGGGCGGCGCGGTACAGGTCGACATCGGGCAGGTGTTGGCTTCCACGCGCAGGTAGTCGTCGGTCACGCCCGGAGCGTTTCATGAGGGTGTTTCAGACGTCTAGCCGTTTGCAACAACTCATGAAACATGACCGCCGCAGGTGGACCTCTGGACGGCGGGGTGTTTCATGAGCGACCACCTATGAAACGCAGGCGCCGCGCCTGGCCGCGGTCGGCGTCGGCTCACCACTGGGTGATGAGCGGTGTGTCCGGTCCGTGCTGCCCCCAGGCTTCGGTGAGGCGGATGAGACGGGCGGGGGCGGCGATGCCGCGCACGGTTGCGATCTTGCCGCCTGTGATGTCGAACGTCACGGCGCCGACGACCTTGCCGTCGGGCACGAAAAGGATGGCGGGGGCGCCGTTGACGAGCGCGTAGTGGACAGCAGAGATTCCGCCGGCAAGTCGCTGTTTTGCGGGCGTGGACTTGAAGCCGGCCCGTGCGATGGCGGCGATGCGCTGCGGAGTGTCGTACCGCAGCAGCTTCTCGGTCAGGCCGGCACCGTCGGAGATCGCGGTCGCGTCGTCGGTGAGCAGCGCCACCAGGCGTTCGGTGCGGCCCGAGGTCGCAGCGGCGAGGAATTCCTCGACGATCTTGCGGGCGGATGCCGGGTCGACTTCGCCGCCGCCGCGGCGCGCGGCAGTGATGCGGCGCCGGGCCCGGTGGAGGTGCTGCTGGCTTGCGGAATCGGTGATGTCGAGGATCTCGGCGATCTCGGCGTGGTTGTGGGAGAACGCTTCGCGCAGGACGTAGACGGCCCGCTCCAGCGGTGACAGACGCTCCATGAGGGTCAGCACGGCCAGGGAGACCGATTCACGCTGCTCGAATGTGTCGGCCGGGCCGAGCATCGGGTCGCCGTCGAGGAGCGGTTCGGGCAGCCAGGCACCGACGGTGCGTTCGCGGCGGGCCTGCGCCGAGCGGAGCCGGTCGAGGCACAGGTTGGTGACGACCTTGGTCAGCCATGCTTCCGGCACCTTCATCCGCTGCCGGTCGGCAGCCTGCCAGTGCAAGAACGCATCCTGCACGGCGTCTTCCGCGTCGGCGGCGGAGCCAAGCAGCCGGTACGCCAGCGAGGCCAGCCGGTTCCGGCTGGCCTCGAACCGGCTGGTGTCGAAGCGATCACTGGCGGTGCTGTCCACGCGGAACACCCTAACTAGACGGCTGCGCTGGCACGCTCTCGGCGGACCCGGCGGACCCGGCGGACCCGGCGGCCAGGCGGCGCTCGCGCCTGGGTCGACCGCCGGCCAGACAAAGCGCGACACCGAATCCGAGCCAGGTCATGAGCACGAGGACGGAGTGGGTGGAGCCGTGGCCGTCGAAGAAGGCTGTGGAGCGCAGCAACTGGCCGCCCGCCCCGGGCGGCAGCAGCTGGCCGAGCGTGCCGGACCAGCCTGGCAGCATCTCGGGTGCGGTCGAGGTGCCTGACAGAGGGTTGCCGATGAGCATCATGATGACGGCGCCGAGGCCGAAACCGGCGTACCCGAGCTGTGACTCCAGCCCGATGATGGTCAGGGATGTGGCGGCGATGGCCAGGGCGATCGCGCCGGTGTTGGCCAGGTAGGAATCGTCCAGCGAGCCGAGCCAGAACTGCAGGATCGCTGCCACGGCCAGGCCTCCGGTGATCGCGAAGGTGAGTGCCCCGGCGACCTGGCGGGCGATGCCGCGGACGAGCCTGGTCAGTAGCAGCGCGGCGAGCAGACCGCCCATGACCAGGGGCAGGGCTCCGGCGGCCAGGCCGGCGCCGCGGGGGTCGTCGGCCGGCAGGGCGACGATGTCGCGGACAGGGGACGTCTTGCCGGCGCCCTGCGCCTGACCGAGCCCCACCGCGACGCCCTGCAGGGTCTGGGCGACCGCTGCGCCGGCGGCCGAGGCCGTGATGACCTGCGGAGCGCCGGAGCTGACGTCTATCGCCCCGTACACCTCCCGGTCGCGGATCAACCGTTCGGCGGCTGAGGTGTCGGCGACCTCGGTGATCGCGAAGCCGCCCGGCAGACGTTGGTCGAGCGCGGCGCTGACCTGCTTGACCGTGGCGGGCGGTCCGGCGACGGCGATCGGCACGTCGTGCACATGCGAGCGCACTGACGGCCAGGCGAAGGCGGTGAGCAGCACACTGAGGAGTGCTGTAAGCAGGACGACTGTCCTGGCCACCGTCGGCCAGGACGACGGAAGGGTGTCGGCTACGCGTGGGGCCGGAGTATCCATGCGTCCTCCTCGGACGGAGAAATTTCTTTGCCTGGTGACGGGGGGCTGGTTGCACACCCCGCGGGTCAGCAGTGGCTCCGCCCGGATGCTGGTCCGGCCTCGCAGGTGGGCGGCCGGTATCTGGCCCAGTGCCGGGGTGCTCAGGCGCGCACAGGATGGGGCGCAGGTGATCCGCCCCTGGCCCTCCGAAGCGACTGGTGTCGAAGCGCTGTGGCAGTGCTTGCCCCCGGCGGCTACGCGGCCGCCTTCTCTGCGGACACATCCGGTACGGCGACCAGGCGGCGCTTGCGCTTGGGCAGGCCGAAAGTCGGGTGCGAGGTGGTCCACAGCGACATCTTGAGGATGCCCGCCTTGATCCGCGCGGCCTTCCTGCCGCCCACGTACTTCGGCTTCGCCTGTGCTTCGCCGTCGACCATCTGCAGGATCCCGTCCCGCCGCCCGAGGCTGATGTGGTTGCCGTGGTAGTCCAGCTTGGCGTTAGGGATCTTGCGCCCGGTCAGGCGTGCCACGATCGCGGCCGTTGCCTGCATGCCGGTGTAGCCGGCCGAAGCGCAGGACATCGGCAGCGGCCGGCCGTTGTCGCCGATGGCGTAGGCGCTGTCGCCCACGGCGTACACGCTCGGGTGCGAGACCGACCGCATGGTGCGATCGACGACGATCCGACCGTTGTCGGTGACCTCCAGCCCGCCGGCGGCGGCGATGGCGTCGACCGCGAACCCGGCCGTCCACACGGTCGCGTCGGACGCCAGGACGGTGCCGTCGGCGCACAGCACCCGCGCCGCTTCGACGGCTTCGACGCTGGTGTGCTCCAGGACGGTGATGCCCAGCCGGCCACAGGCCTGGCGCAGATGGCTGCGGGCTCCGGCGGAGAGCGGGGCGCCCAGTTCGCCACGGGCGATGAGCGTCACCGACAGGCCGGGCCGGGATTCGGCGATCTCGGTGGCGGTCTCGATGCCGGTCAGCCCGTCGCCGACGACCAGCACACTCCCGCCTTCGCATCGCTTGCCCAGGCTGTCCAGGCGCTCGCGCAGGCGCAGCGCCGCCGGACGGCTGGTGACATGGGAGGCGTGCTCGGCCACGCCGGGGACGCCGTGGTCGGCGACGCGGCTGCCGAGCGCGTAGAGGAGAGTGTCGTAGCTGAGCTCGCCGCCGCCGTCGGCGTCAGCCACGGCGACGACCTGCCGCTCGGGGTCGACGGCGGTGACACGGGCCAGGCGCAGCCGTATCCCCGTGCCCGCGAAGACGTCGGCGAGCCGCGGAGCCTCGATCTCCTGGCCGGCCGCGAGCTGGTGCAGCCGGAGCCGCTGGACGAAATCCGGCTCAGCGTTGACCACGGTGATCTCGGTGCCTGCCGGGGACAGCCGACGGGCCAGGGTCCCGGCCGCGTAGGCCCCGGCATAGCCGGCGCCGAGGACGATGATGCGGTGCTTCATGTGATGCTCCTGTCGGTTCGCTGGCTCCCTGTCGGTGACTTGAGCGGGACAGCGCACCGATTTCTGACAGGAACTACATGTGGTATGGGTCACAGAGGGGTAGGAGTGTCGCCCGCCGATGCTCGCAACGTCGAGGCGGCGCGGATGGGACCTCCGCGGGCGCGTGATGGCCACGGGTCACTGAACCTGCGACGCGGCGACCGCTTCTCCGCATCTGCATCTGACCCTTGCCAGGCCGGCTCGGGTGTCGGCATCGTCAAGATCCTCGAAGACCGCCACGGCGACACTTACCCCGACCTGCCCTGGGAGCCCAAGGCCGCCTTCGCCGCAATCGCCGACCACTTCCGCGACTGAGTCCGCTTGGGATCAAGGCGTGGGGGACGGATGAGGCCCTGGAAGTCCTTCATCGTTTCTCCGTGCTCGATCGGTCGGCAGTGTCTGCCGGGGGACGGGGTACAGCGGCGGCCGCCCCAGGTCGAGACGCTTGTCCCCGGAGCCGGGTAGGCGGACCATCGCCGGCTGTGCCTCCCGCACCGGACGCCCCGGCACCTTCATCCCCACTGGGGCGGCGCCGGGCCGGCTACTACTACAGCCCGGCTCCGGGGTCGTCCGTGTCCGCAGTCCGCAGCGGCCGGTGTCCCCGGTCGTCGAGCTGGGCGAGTTCGCGCTCGTAGTCGACGGTGATGGAGCCGTAGTAGTTGACCACCGAGCTGCGGGCCGGGGAGATGTGTGCCAGCACCTCGGCGTCCACCTCGCGGCCGGCGGTACGGAGTTCATCGACGGCCAGGCCCATGTACTCGGTGTGCCAGCAGACCACGCTGTTGGTCACGACGGTCAGGCACCATGCCTGCTCGTTCTGCTGCTCGGGCTGGCGGCGGGTGACCTTGCCCTCGCGGGCGTAGTGGAGCTGGCGGCGCAGGGCGTGCAGGGACTCGCCCTTGTTCAGCTGGCGGGCGATCTTGCGGCGGTAGCCCTCGTCCGACAGGTACTTCGCCGCATAGATCGTTCTGCGGATCGCCCCGTACTCCTTCAGCGCGGCGGCCAGCGCGTTCTGCCGGGAGGACGCGGACAGCTTGCCGACGATCAGAGAGGCGGTGGCGTGTCCGTACTTCAGCGAGCCCGCCAGACGGAGCAGGTCGTCCCAGTGGTCGGCGACCAGGTCCAGGTTGGCCTTCTTGGTCAGCAGCGGCCCGGCGGTCGGGAAGCGTTCCTCGTAGTCGGCCTTCGCGCCCATCCGGTACAGGGTGATCTTGCCCAGGTCGCGGATGCGGGGCGAGAGCTGCTTGCCGACCAGGTCGAAGTTGACCAGGGTCACGCCATGCGTATCAGTCGCGTGCTCGCTGATCGGCAGGTCGGTGGCGTTGCCCAGGATCTCGTCCAGCACATAGTGGGCCTCGCGGTGCGTGGCCACGATGACCTTCGTGCCGAAGGTGGAGTGCTGATCGGAGACGTGGGTGTAGGTCGAGATGCCCTCCGAGACGAAGTACTTGTTCAGATGCCGGGCGGTGATCGACTTGCCCCGCGTCGGGAACCGCTGCCCGTCGGAGGACGACAGCGTGCCGGAGCCGAACATGGTCGTCATCGGCAGTCTGTGGTGGTAGTTGACCAGGCAGATGTTGGCCTCGCGCAGCGTCTCCTCCCGGATGTACCACTCCGCGGTCCACGCCAGCACGTCGTACGGGATACCGCAGGACGCGGCCATCCCATGCAGTCCGAGGTTCGTGGAGAGCCCGATCAGGCAGGCGATCAGGTTCCTTTTGAGTTGCGGGGAGCGGGCCTGTTTGCCGCCGGCATGGGTGAAGCAGTCCAGGAAGCCGGTGTGCCGGTCCATCTCCACCAGCAGCGAGGCGATCGGCACGTTCGGCAGCATCTTCTCCAGTTCGCCGTGCAGCTCCTCGGCCTCAGACGGGATGTCCTCCGCCGTCAGCGGCGAGATCACCAGCTCACCGGCGTCGTTCAGCCGCACGGGCCCGTCACCGTGCTTGAGGACCCCCTCCAGATCAGTGAGGGCCTCGTCCAGCTCGTCCATCACCAGCGGCAGGGCCTCGGAGAAGTCGGGGCTCTTGCCGACCAGGCGGCAGAACTCGGCCCGGTGCGTTTCCCACTGGGCGGGCTTGAAGAGGTAGGCGGCTGGGTTGTCGTAGCGGCGGGAGCCCGGCACGTACACGTCCCCGCTCCGCAGGCCGTCGCGCAGCGCGAGCAGCGTGCACAGCTCCCAGTAGTGCCGGTAGGCGGTCGCGTCGCCCTTCGCCGCGGCCTCGTCGAGGTAGCCCTGCCACCGGGTCGGCACGAACAGCGTGGGGGCGTTGTCCGGGACATTGCGGGCGCCGGTGGCGTTCAGCTCCCGCAGGATGCCCAGGGCCTCGATCAGCGGCTTCGCCTCGGTGCCGCCCTTGAACCGCACCGTCTCCAGGACCTTCGGGGCGAACTGCCGGATGTAGGTGTAGGAGCCGTCGAGCAGCGCCAGGTGCCCGTGGTCGCGCGGCAGCCGCACGGTGGCCCCGGCGTGCGCGGCCCGCAGTCGGCTCATGCCGATCTTCCCCCGCAGCAGCGTCCCGACCTCCTCGTCCGGAATACCCGTGTCCGCGAGAACGGGCAGGATCTCGTCCAGCAGAGCGAGCCGGTCCTCCGACAGTTTGGCCCGCTCGGCGAGCACCTCGCGCAGCTTGATCTTCGCCCGCGACTCCGAACCCGACAGGGTCTGATCGAACAGCTGCACCACCGAGTCCAGGACATCGACCGCGGACTGCGCCAGCAGCGTGAGCAGGATCGGGTGACGCCGGTTGGGCTCGCGCCGCACCAGGGCCTGCGCCGTCAGACGGCGGCCGATCTGGGCCAGGTAACGGCGGCGTTCGGCGGGCAGCGCGGACAGATCCAGCACGTCGGCGCCCAGTCCCCGCAGGAACAGCAGCTTCTCGACCTCGCCCTTCACACTCGTCGGCGACCCCTGCACCGGTCCCGTCACCATCCAGTGCAGCCGCGTCGAGCCCAGCGTCGGCTCGACCACCAGCAACCCGTCCAGCCCCCGCACCCGCTCGCCGGTGAGCAGGTGCGCCACCCGGCCGTGGGTCTCCTTCTCCGCGGCCTGGCGCGCGGTGCCGACCTTCTCCAGCAGCGAGACGACACCCGGCCGGATCACCTTCGCCGAGCGCAGATACTCACACCCCAGCCGGAACAACAAACTCGGGGAGTCGTGCTCCATCGCGCGGGCCAGCAGGAACTCGTCCAGCTCCTTGAACTCGATCGCTTTCGCGGGCTTCCACGACAGGTACCCGGCAATCTCCCGCAAGTGATCCGTGCGGGTCTGCCCGCGCTCCCCATAACCCGCCACGTCGGCGACGGCGACCCCGAGCTGCCTCGCCAGACGCCCCACCGCCGCAGGCGGAGCGGAGGGCACGTCGTCAGGAACGAACCCCAGCCAGGGCAGAGCCGAGAGCTGCACCGCGGCGCCGAGTACGTTCTGGGCCCGGCGGAACTTGCCGAGGAACGCCTGATCGGCCGAGGTGAGCGTGAAGTAGCGGATCAGCTCGTCCTTGCCGATCGCAGGGAAGGACCGTAACCCCTCCAGCTCCTCATCAGAAAACACCCGCGTGGCCATCGGCCCCTCCCGCCCCATTCGATCAGCACAGTCGGGCACCACCGATACCCGGCCAGGCGGCGCGGGCAGACGAAAACCCCCGAACTGGCCTCTCCAGAACGGGGGTTGCTCTACTCTTCCGCACTCGTGACGCGAGCTGCTCCCTCATCGCACAGGTTCACCATGGTCGGGTCGGCCTTGATCCGCTTCGAGCGCCGCACCGAACACCGCGGCCGGCAACCTATCCGGCCACTCCTCGGACTCGAATCAGGCCAGATCGGGAGCCGCTGCACGGCATAGCGTTGTTTTTTCGGCGAGAACTACTGGGACCCCGGGGAGGAAGGGACGCCGAACAGCTCAGCCGATGGCTGCGCGAACATCCGGGGAGTTGGGGTCGTCTGTCGCGACGGATCGCTCGCAGGGTATCGCCGACGGTGGCCCCGCAGCCGTCCAGGTCAGCGACCGTTTCCATCTCTGGCAGGGCCTGTCCCGCAAGTGCAACACCTGTGGCGCTACCGCTGATTCGAGTGGTTCCGGTTCCACCTCTGCACCAAACGGCATGCGCCAGAGAATCCACCCTGACCAGGAAGCGAGTCCTGTTCTGAGCTCCACCCCCGCACCACCTTCGCCGAGATTGCAGCGCTGTTCGCCGTCACGGACGAAGTCCTCGGCGAGGCTCGGCGCATCATCGACGGCCTGTTCCCGCACGAACAGAAGAGGTTCGCCGACCCGTTGACGTGTCTGCCGACGAAAGGCAATGCGTTGCACCGATGAATCTCGGCGACAGGAAGGGCCTGGGCGAGATTACCCCGCAATATGTCCAGCCCGTTCGAAGCGTGACAGCTTGCCACCGAATAACGGCAGGTGGACATTCCGTCCGACGGCTATCGGAGCAGGCGGGCGTGCCTGGTCCTGGAAGACGGCATCCCGCAGGACTGCTCGCCACCAAAGCGAAGCTTATGAAATTTAATCGCACCGCTTATTTCACTTATGGAAGGATGCTAGGTGGTGAGCAGAATGCCACTCGAAGTCGATGTGAGGAGCGCGGCGATGAAGACGATCGGGCTGATCGGCGGGATGAGCTGGGAGTCGACAGCGGAGTACTACCGGTTCTTGAACGAGTTCACGCGCGACCGACTTGGCGGGCTCCATTCAGCCCGATGTGTGATCTATTCGGTGGATTTCGCAGAGATTGAGCAGTTGCAGGTCCAGGGACGCTGGGCAGATGCCGGCGAGATCCTGGCCGCGGCCGCTCAGTCTCTGGAGGCAGCCGGCGCTGACCTGGTGCTCATCTGTACCAACACCATGCACAAAGTCGCCGACGTTGTCGGGGCGGCGGTGTCCATCCCGCTCCTGCACCTGGCCGACGCCACCGCAGACGCCGTACGGGCATCGGGCCTGCGCCGGGTCGGCCTGCTGGGCACGGCATTCACCATGGAGCAGGACTTCTATCGTGGCCGCCTCGAAGCGGCCGGGCTCGACGTCCTCATCCCGGATACCGACGGGCGCGCGCTCGTGCACGAAGTGATCTATGAGGAGCTCTGCCTCGGAATTGTGCGGGACGAATCGCGCACTGCTTATCAGAAGGTCATCAAGGACCTCGTTGCTGCTGGCGCGGAAGGCATCATCCTGGGCTGCACTGAAATCGAGCTTCTCATCGGCCCTGGGCACAGTCCCGTTCCGGTCTTCCCCACCGCAAGAATTCATGCCCAGGCAGCCGTAGACGCAGCTCTTCCGGTGGCTCTCTTCGGGGCAGACGCCGTGTCATCACGGTGACCGCGTGGCTCAGGTGACCTTGGTGGCGTCGAGTCGTTCCGGGTGATGTGGCAGAGTCTGGAGTACCTGCGCTGGCGAAAGCAGTTCGGCGACGACGGTCCTGATGCGTCCTCGTAGCCAGCCCGGACCACGACGCCTCATGGCCGAGAGCTCAGGCGGCCTGTGCCAGGTAGTACGGGCTGACGTCGCACCGTTCGGCAGGCCGGGCCTTGCGTCGGGCAAGCCGCCTCGTCATCAAGGTGACGGCCGCCCAGGTGATCAACGACTCGCTGACCTGAGGCAGGCGTTCGTGGTCGCGGCAGTGCCGGCGAGCCCTCATGATCCACGACCACGATCGTTCGACCACCCAGCGGCGGGGAAGCACGACGAAGCCCTTCGCGTCCGGCGGGCGCCGCACCGTCTTGATCGTGATGTCTAGGGACCTCTTGGTGGGACTGCTGACCGTCAGTACCAAGTGGATCAGTCGCGTTGGGCCTCGCGGGAGGCCGGTTGTCCGCTTCTGCGGGAACTTCGGCGGGTGATTCGCCTGGTCATGAGGATGATCGCGGCCCAGGTGATCAGTGACTCCGAGTGCTGGACGAGCCGTTCGTAGTCGCGAGCGTGCCGACGGGCGTGCATGACCCAGGCGTGGGAGCGTTCGACGACCCAGCGCCGGGGCAGGACGACAAATCCGGGGTGTTCTTCGGGCGGCTGACGGTCTTGATCGTCAGGTTCAGGTACGTCTTCGCCCAGGTCACGAGCTGTCCGGCATAGGCGGAGTCGGCCCAGACGATGGTGATTTCGGGGTGCATCAGCCGTAGCCGGAACAGCACTTCCTTACCGCCCAACCGCCGGAGGCACCCGGCGGAGCGCTAAGCGTGGCGCAAGACGGCCAGCAACTCGTCCACCAGCACTTGATCGCGAGGCTGCGTCAGCCGCTCCGCGGCGGCAGCCGGTGGCAGCCAGTGGACGCGGTCGACCTCGTCGTTGGGCGTGAAGTGGCCCTCGGTCGCCTCGGCCGCCCAGTAACTGACCTCCTTGGGGCGGCCGTTGGCCAGATAGCGCACCGTGGGCAGCCGGGGGCCGGGTGCGCAGCCGAAGCCGGTCTCCTCCTCGACCTCCCGTACCGCCCCCGCGAGCGGGTCCTCGCCGTGCTTCAGCTTGCCCTTCGGATGGGACCAGTCGTCGTACCTCGGCCTGTGGACCAGGCAGATCTCCAGTTCGCCGTCGACAGGCGAGCGGCGCCACAGGACGCAGCCCGCCGCGAGAACGGGGTTGTCGTCGGTCGTCTGCACAGTCCCTCCCTGGGTCACGAAGTACCGACTGTCTCCCTCAACCAGGCCCGCTGGAACGCGAACCGGGCCGCTTCCACCTCGTGTCGCTGATCTGCGTGCAGCACCCCGAGCGCGTATGCCGTCGCCGGGGCTATCCGCGGAGTACGGGCCGCTGATGCCGCCGCCGTGGCCGCCTCCGCCGCGTCACGGTGCCGGTCGAGGGCCTGGCCCGAGTCCAACAGGCGTACGTCTACGGGGGCTTCGGTGCCGTACAGAACCTCACGGGCGTAACGGTGCAGGCGCAGCAGGAGGCGGACCTGGTGCCAGGGGGCGTCCTGGGGGTGCGGGGCCGGGTCCGCGGAGAGGCCGTGGACGAGGGCTTCCGAGTTGTACGGGTGGCCCGCGCTGACCAGGGGCAGTTGGGTGATGGCGTCGGTGAGGCGGTCCTCCGCGGCTGCCGCGAGCGGCTTGAGGTCGGCGGTGGTCGCGGCCGGACTCAGCGGGACCTCGCTGGCCAGCACGGCGACGTTGTCCGCGACGGCGTGGAAGCGGCTCGAGCCGAGTGCCTGGAGGGCCGCCGAGTGTGCACGCGTGCGGGCCAGGGTCAGCTGGCGTTCCAGGAGGGCGCCCGCTTTTGCCGCGCCCACGGTGAGGTTGCTCTTCTCCTCGCGCGCCCCCGACGGCACCTGGGCCGGAATCGGGGACGAGCCCGACAGCCGGTGCAGCGCCTCCAGAAGCCGGTCGAGGCGCGCCCCGTACGCGTGCTCGCGCGCCAACGTGCCCGACAGCCAGGCCAGTTCGGGGCGTATGCCCTCCGACCAGTCCGTGTCCAGGAGCGGGCGGAAGGTGTGGAGCGTGCCGCTGATGCGGCGGGCCGAGCGGCGCAGGGCGCGGGCCGCGTCGACGGTCTCCTCCGCGCCGTTGCCGTTGCCGTGGGACGTCGTGCCGCCCGTCTCGCGGTGCTGGCGCAGCGCGCGGAGGAACTCCGTGGCCTGGGCCTGGAGGTAGGCCTCCAGGGTGTCCCCGGCCACGGAGCCGGCCGCAGGGTCAAGGTGTTGCTTTGCCACGCCGGCGCCTCCGGGCGTCAATGAGCGTCTCCTGGACGTTGCGCAACTGCTGGCCGTCACCGTCGGCCGCGTGGCGGGTCCACTCGCCGTCGGGGCCGAGGTGCCAGGAGGAGGTCGTGTCGGACATGCCGGTTTCGAGGAGCCGGTTGAGCGAGGCTCGGTGGGCCGGGTCCTTGACCCGGACCAGGGCCTCGATCCGGCGGTCGAGGTTGCGGTGCATCATGTCGGCGCTGCCGAACCACACCTCCGGCTCGCCGCCGTTGCCGAAGGCGAAGATGCGGGAGTGTTCGAGGAAGCGGCCTAGGACGGAACGTACTCGTATGTTCTCGGACATGCCGGGCACACCGGGCCGCACCGCGCAGATGCCCCGCACCCACACGTCCACCGGGACGCCCGCCTGGGAGGCGCGGTAGAGGGCGTCGATGAGTGCCTCGTCCACCATCGAGTTGACCTTGATACGGACGTACGCGGGACGTCCGGCGCGATGGTGCTGTGCCTCCTTGTTGATCCGCGCGATCAGGCCGTCGCGCAGGGACTTGGGGGCGACGAGGAGGCGGCGGTAGGTCTCGCGGCGGGAGTAGCCGGAGAGCCGGTTGAAGAGGTCGGAGAGGTCCGCGCCGACCTGGGCGTCGGCGGTCAGCAGGCCGAGGTCCTCGTACAGGCGGGCCGTCTTCGGGTGGTAGTTGCCCGTGCCCACATGGGAGTAGCGGGCCAGTGTCTCGCCCTCCTGACGGACCACCAGCGACAGCTTGCAGTGCGTCTTCAGGCCGACGAGCCCGTACACGACATGGCAGCCCGCCTCCTCCAGCTTGCGGGCCCACTTGATGTTGGCCTGCTCGTCGAAGCGCGCCTTGATCTCGACCAGGACGAGGACCTGCTTGCCGGACTCGGCGGCGTCGATGAGGGCGTCGACGATCGGCGAGTCGCCGGAGGTGCGGTACAGCGTCTGCTTGATCGCGAGCACGTCCGGGTCGGACGCGGCCTGCTCCAGGAACGCCTGCACGGAGGTGGAGAAGGAGTCGTACGGGTGGTGCAGCAGGACGTCGTGCTCACGCAGGGCGGCGAAGATGTCCGGCGCCGACGCCGACTCGACCTCGGCGAGATCGCGATGGGTGCCCGCGACGAACTTCGGGTACTTCAGCTCGGGCCGGTCGAGACGGCTGATGCCGAAGAGGCCGGTGAGGTCCAGGGGTCCGGGCAGCGGGTACACCTCGGCCTCGGAGACCTTCAGCTCACGCCTCAGGAGATTGAGGACGTACGGGTTGATGGACTCCTCGACCTCCAGGCGCACCGGTGGCCCGAAGCGGCGCCGCATGAGCTCCTTCTCCAGGGCCTGCAGCAGGTTCTCGGCGTCGTCCTCCTCGACCTCCAGGTCCTCGTTGCGGGTGACCCGGAACATGTGGGTCTCCAGGACCTCCATCCCCGGGAACAGCTCCTCCAGGTGGGCCGGCGCGGAGATCACGTCCTCCAGGGGGACGTAACGGCCGGGCGAGGCCTCCAGGAAGCGGGACAGCAGGGGCGGGACCTTGACGCGGGCGAAGTGGCGGTGGCCGGAGATCGGGTTGCGGAGGTCGACCGCGAGGTTCAGGGACAGGCCCGAGATGTACGGGAAGGGGTGCGCCGGGTCGACCGCGAGGGGGGTGAGGACCGGGAAGATCTGGTTGCGGAACAGCGTGAAGAGACGGGCCTGCTCCTTCTCCGTCAGCTCGCTCCAGCGGACCAGGTGGATGCCCTCCTCCGCGAGCTGGGGGGCCACGTCCTCCTGGTAGCAGGCGGCGTGCCGGGCCATGAGCTCACGGGAGCGGGCCCAGATCATCTCCAGCACTTCGCGCGGCTGCAGGCCGGAGGCGGAGCGGGTCGCGACGCCGGTTGCGATACGCCGCTTCAGGCCGGCCACGCGGACCATGAAGAACTCGTCCAGGTTGCTGGCGAAGATCGCGAGGAAGTTCGCCCGCTCGAGGAGGGGCGTGTTCGGATCCTCGGCGAGTTCCAGTACGCGCTCGTTGAACGCGAGCCAGCTGCGCTCCCGGTCCAGGAAGCGGTTCGGCGGGAGCTGGGGGCCGACGCCGTCGGTCTCCTCGTACGCGTCGAGGTCGGCGTCGAGGTCGGGCTCAAGGTCGGAGACCACGGCCGACACGGTGTGCGGGCGGTGCGCGGCGATGGAGCCGACGGAGGGCTGGGCATGCTGGACCTGGATGTCGGGCTGCGTCATGAACCCATTGTTCCGCGCCGGAACGGAAACGGGCGCGTCAGAAGAAGCGGGCGGGAGCGCGGCGACGAACTGGAGGCCCCTGTTCTCCTGTACGGGCGAGGGCTCGTTCTCCGGGGGAGGCGAAGGCTCGGGGACGGAGGGGTTCATTGGCTGAGCGTCGCAAGCTTGTCTGAATCGATGGTTACGGCGACATGACGTGCGGGATAGCGGGGGGAGGCCCCCGGACGTCTGCACGTCCGGGGGCCGGGTACGCCCCTTACCCCCGTAAGGGGCGTACGGGACAGGGGTGGTGGGTGGGATCAGGCTGTCCGGCGGCGCAGGAGCCAGAAGGCGGTGGCGGTGGCGAGGGCGGCGACGGCGAGGACGATGCCGGTCTCCACCAGGTGGAGGGGCCAGAAGTGGGAGCGCGGGTGGTAGGTGGCCCAGAAGTCGGTCAGACCGCTGCGTTCCATGCAGTTCCGCACGTCGGCGGCGCTGTCGGAGCCGACGCAGGCGAAGTTGTTGCCGACGTGCTCGCCGGTGGTGGTGACGGCGCCGTGTTCGAGGGCCGCGGCATCAGGTGGGAGGTTGAGGGCCGTCGGGCCGGTGACCGTGTCGGCGGGCCACAGGCTCGGCCGGTACTGGGTCAGCACGATGTAGAACACCAGCGTCGCGGCGAAGGCCACGCCGGCCGCGGGCAGGGCCTTTCTGGTGACGAGCCCGGCGAGCGCGCCGAGGGCGAGGCCCGCGAGGACGTAGGCGACGGCCACAGGGCCGGTGGAGGCGTAGGTGGTCGGGTGGTACCAGTCGTTGGTCGGAATGCGGTTGCCGTTCGCCAGCGCCCAGTTGTTGAGCAGCACGGCCCAGGTGATCCCGGCGGTCAGCAGGAGCGCCGGGACCGCGAGCTTGGCGGCCAGCCAGCGCATGGGGGTGACCGACTGGGTCCAGGCCAGCCGCGCGGTTCCGCTCTCCAGCTCGCGGCCGATCAGAGCGCCGCCCGCCCAGGCGGCCACCGGGACCATCACGAACGTGATGCCGGGCGCGATCATTTCCATGATCTCGCGGTAGGTGTCGTCGGCGGTGATCGTCTGGATCGTGGAGCAGTCCGACAGGCTCGAGCCCGGCAAACCGCAGGCACCCATGTCTGCCAGGGCCGCCTCCCTGAGGATGTACGCCCAGACCAGACCGGCCGTGACGGCCATGAGCCCGGCGGCCCACAGGTACAGCGCCGTGCGGTGCAGACGCAGCACTGCCCAGGTCAGGCCGCGTGGAGCGAGACGTACCTGGCGCCGGTCGGTGGCCGGGACGGCGGCGAGAGCGGTCATGCGACGGCCTCCTGGGTGTCGGCGGGGTCGAGGACCAGTGCGGGGGCGTCCGGGCCGCGGAGGTGGGCGAGGACCAGCTCTTCGAGGGACGGCTCGGCGGTCTGCCAGGCGCCGTCCAGCGGTCCGGCCGTGCGGACGAGGGCGGAGAGATGGCGGCCCGTGGTGCGGGACTCGACGACGGTGTGCGGCGCGAGGGTGTCGAGGGCGCCGGCCGGGCCGGTGAGCAGGGTGTGCGCGGCGAGCAGGTCCTCCAGCGGGCCCGCGAGGCGCACCCGGCCGGCGCCGAGCAGCAGCAGGTAGTCGCAGGAACCCTCGAGTTCGGCGACCACATGCGAGGACATCACCACCGTGGTGCCGTTCTCGGCGGCCTCGGCGAGCAGGGTGCCCATCAGCTCATGGCGGGCCAGCGGGTCGAGGTCGGCCATCGGCTCGTCCAGGAGCAGCAGTTCGGGGCGCTTGCCGAGCGCGAGGGCGAGCGCGACGCGGGTGCGCTGGCCGCCGGAGAGCGCACGCATGCGGGCCTTGGGATCCAGGTCCCCCTGCCTCACGATGCGTTCGGCGACGGTCGCGTCCCACCGGCCGAGGTTGAGCTCCTGGCCGAGGCGCAGCGTGTCCGCGACGGTGAGCTGCGGGTAGAGGGGCTTGTCCTGGGCGACGTACGCGATGCGCGGGCGGGCCTCGGTGGGGTGCGTGCCGAGCACGGTGAGCGAGCCCTCGGTCGGCCCGAGCAGTCCGGCGGCGACGGCGAGCAGCGTGGACTTGCCCGCGCCGTTGGGGCCGACGACCGCGCAGACGCGTCCGGCAGGGAGCCGCAGGGTGCAGTCGCGCAGCGCCCACTTTCCTCGCCGCCCGAACCGTTTGCTCAGCGCGGCCGCCTCGATGGCGGTGTCGGTCATGCCGGTTCCCCCTTGTTGTTCTTGAACCGTTGGTCGCCGTTGACCTGTTGGTCGTCGTTGAACTGCTCGTCGAGTACGGCGGTGAAGAGCGCGGCCACGTCGTCCCGGTCCAGGCCCTCCGCGCGGGCGCGGGCCGTCCAGTCGGACAGCTCGGCCTTCAGCGGCGAGTCCGCCGGGGCGGCGCCCAGGGAGCGCCGGACGAACGTGCCGAGGCCGCGCCGCGCCTCGACCAGGCCCTCGCGCTCCAGTTCGCGGTAGGCCTTCAGGACGGTGTTCGGATTGATGGCGGTGGCCTCCACGACCTCGCGGGCCGTGGGGAGTTTGTCGCCGGGTTCGAGCAGGCCCAGGCGGAGCGCCTGCTTGGTCTGCTGGACGATCTGGACGTAGGTGGCGACGCCAGTGCGCCGGTCGATGCGGTACGCGACCACTCGGACAACCACCCTTTCACTAATTGAGTAGTGAAAGGGTGGTGTAAGACACGGGTTCATGTCAAGCAGAAGCCGGTGCCAAGGTTTTCCGGAACGCCGTGAACCGATCGGCGGGGCTCGTCCGATGAAGGGTCGTGAGGGAAACGAGAAGCGACGGAGAGCTGCTGCGGGCCATCGCGGCGGACGGGAACCGGCGCGCCTTCGAAGAGCTGTACCGGCGGTACGCGCCCTGGCTCGCCGCGCGGCTGCGCGGCCGGTGTTCGGACGCCGGGATAGTCGACGACGTCGTACAGGAGACCTTTCTCGCGGTGTGGCGGGGCAACGCCCGCTACCGCGAGGAAGGCGACGTGGCCGGCTGGCTTTGGCGGATCGGGTCGCGTCGGCTGATCGACGTCCTGCGGGGCGACGGGGCGCGGGGGCGGATGCGGCAGGCGCTCGCGCGGCTGCGGCACCGGGACGAGGTGTCCGCGGAGGAACGCGTGCTCGCGGGGGTCGAGCACGGAGACCTCGCGGGCGCCCTCGTCCGGCTGTCGCCGGAGCTCAGGGCGGTCCTCCAGGCCACCGTCATCGACGGACTGACCACCCGGGAGGCGGCCGTCCTGCTCGGCATTCCGCCGGGGACGGTCAAGACACGAGCCCTGCGGGCCCGGAAGCAGCTGCGGGAGGCGCTGGCATGAGCGACATGAGCAATAGCGACATGAGCAATATGGACGGCACGAGCGGCATGAGCGGCATGACCTGGCATGTGGCGGAGGACGACCTCCGCGCCTATGTACGGGGCGAGTTGGCGCCGCCCGTGCTCTGGGCGGCCGACACGCATCTCGTCGCCTGTGCGCCCTGCCGGGCGGCGCTCGCCGAGGTGAGCGACCCGGTCGCCCTGGACGAGGGCTGGGAGCGGCTGGACGCCGAACTGGACGCGCCGCGGCTCGGGTTCGTCGAGTCGCTGCTCGTACGGATCGGGGTCGCCGACCACACGGCGCGACTGCTCGCCGCCACGCCCGTGCTGCGGCTGTCCTGGCTGGGCGCGGTCGCCGCCTTGCTGGTCATGACGGTGGTGGCCGCCAACTCCGTAGGGGCGTCGGAGACACCGACGCTCTTCCTCGCCCTCGCGCCGCTGCTGCCCCTCGCCGGGGTCGCGTTGTCCTACGGGCCCGCGCTGGACCCGACGTACGAGATGACCGTCGTCGCTCCGATGCACGGCTTCCGCCTGCTGATGATCCGCACGCTCGCCGTGCTGGCGGTCGGGCTCGGCCTCAACGGCCTTGCGACGCTCGCGCTCCCCTCGTACGGACTGCGGGCCCTGGCCTGGCTACTGCCTGCGCTCGCCCTCACCGCGGCCGGGCTCGCTCTGGCCCCCCGGCTGGGGCCGGTCCTCGCTCCTGGGCTGGTCGCCGGGGCGTGGGTCGCGGTGCTGGTGATCGCGGAGGCGCAGACCGAGGGGACCCTCGCGCCGTACACGGCGGCCGGGCAGGGTGTGGCGGCTGTGGTCTCCGCGTTCGCCGTCGGGCTCCTCTATCTCAGCCGCGACCGTTTCGACTCGACTTCCGCGCGCACACCGTTCGCGGGCTTTCAGGATGGAGGTGCGGCGTGATGTCCGACGCCACTCGCAGGAGGCTCAAGCTGCTCAAGGCCGCCGCGCTGATGGTCGCCTCGGGCGTCCTCCGACTGCTGCAAGTCGTCGCCGTCGTGGTCTCGGGGACATCCCGCCAGGGGGCCTCCTCGTCCTCGTCCTCCTCCGACAGCGGAGGCGACGGATGAGAGCCGCCGCTGCCGCTCTCCGGCGCCGCGTGCCGGCCGCCGCCGTCCTCCCGCTTCCGCTCTCTTCCACAGGAGTCCACGCATGACCGACCTGTCCATGCCGCCCACGGTGTCCGCCGCCGGACTGACCCTCCGCTACGGCAGCACAGCCGCCCTCGACGACGTGTCGCTGCGGCTCGGCGCGGGCGTCACCGGGCTCCTCGGGCCCAACGGAGCGGGGAAGACCACCCTGCTGCGGGTGCTGGCCACCGCCGTGCCCGCCGACCGGGGTGCCTTCACGGTGCTCGGGCACGACCCGAGCACGACGGCCGGGCGGCAGAACGTGCGGCGCGCGCTGGGCTATCTCCCGCAGACGCCCGGCTTCCACCCGGACTTCACGGCCTTCGCGTTCGTCGACTACGTGGCGATCCTGAAGGAGATGACCGACCGTGCGGCACGGCACCGTGAGGTGCGGCGCGTGCTCGACGAGGTCGACCTCGGGGACGTACGCGGCAAGCGCATCCGCAGGCTGTCCGGCGGGATGCGGCAGCGGGTCGCGCTGGCGGCCGCGCTCGTCGGAGACCCCGGCTTCCTCGTCCTTGACGAGCCGACGGTCGGGCTCGACCCCGAACAGCGCATGCGGTTCCGGGAGTTGATCGCGTCGGCGGGCGAGGGGCGTACGGTCCTGCTCTCCACGCACCAGACCGAGGACGTGGCCATGCTCTGCCACCGCGTGATCGTCATGGCCGGCGGCCGCGTCCGCTTCGAGGGGACACCGGCCGAGCTGACCGCGCGGGCGGACGGGCGAGTGTGGAGCAGTACGGAACGGGACCCGGGCGCGAGAGCCGGCTGGCGTACGGGCACGGGGTCCTTCCGCAACCTCGGGCATCCACCGGAGGGCGCCACCCTCGTCGAACCCACCTTGGAGGACGGCTACTTGCTCACCCTCGACGCCTCGGACGCCGCCTCGGCCTCATCCTCGGAGGTGACCGCGTGAGTACGCTGACCGAGGCCCGTCCCACGTCCGTCGTCGCCGCGCCCGAACCCCGGCGCTGGGCCGCCGTGTTCGCCCTCGCCCGCTTCGAGGCACGCGAACTGCTGGCGCAGATACCGGTGTTGCTCTCCATCCTCCTGTACGTCGGCTACCTGGGCTGGCAGGTGTGGACGTCCGACCGCGAGGGCATGAACGACTTCCCCGTGCTCCAGGACGCCGACCGCGCCACCCAGATGCCCCCGATGCTCATCGCGTTCGCCATGCTCATCAGCGTCAACCGGGCCGTGCTGCGCTCCCGTCGGCGTGACACCGACCGGCACTTCGACGTACTGGTCATGGAGCCGTGGCGGCGCACGATGGCGCACGCCCTGTCGGTCGTGCCGTTCGCCGTCGCCGTCGCGCTGGCCGTGGCCGGACAGTTCACCTGGCAGGCGCTGAAGCCGGGCGCGGTCGGGCACGGTTCGTACGCCGAACTGGCCGTGGCCCCGCTGTCGGTGCTGCTCCTGGGTGTCCTCGGCGTCCTGCTCGCCCGGCTGATCCCGTCCTCCTTCGTCGTGCCGCTCCTGGCACTCGGCGGCTATGTCGGCACCATGCTGCTGATCGCGGGCCTGGACGACCCGCGCTGGCTTCGCTGGGCGTGGCCGGTCGCCTCCGACTACCAGGCCGAGCCGCTGCCCTCCGACCTGCTCGGCCGTCCCGCCGCCTGGCACGTGCTGTATCTGGTGGGGCTGACCGTGCTGCTGCTCTGCCTCGCGATCCTGGTCGGCGGGGGCCGGGCACGGCTGGTCAAGGCGATCGCCGTCGGCTCGGCCGCGCTGACCCTGACGGGCGCGGTGGCCCAGACCGCGGGTGACTCGCCCGCGCTGACCGCGGCCCGGGTGCGGGCCTCGGTGACCCCCGAGAAGGACCAGACGTGCATACGGCACGACCGGTCGACGTACTGCGCGTTCCCCGAGTGGACCGGGCGCACCGAGGACTGGGCCGGCACCGTCCGGCGCGTGCAGTCCCTCGCCGGCGGCGCCGCCGGGGGGACCCCGCTCACGGTCCGCCAGCGCGTCGAGGCCCGCGACTACGGCCTCGGCCAGGCCTCGACGTTCGACCCCTCCCGTACGCCGGGGGAGGTCACCGTAGGCACACGCTGGGGCGGCAACCGGATCCCCGAGTTCGCCGTCGGTGTCGCCTCCGTGCTGGTCGCGGGCGACGAGGAGGCGGCCGGGCAGCTCTGCGACGCCCGGACGGTCGTGGTGATGTGGCTGGCCCTCGGCTCCGCACCCGACCCGATGACGTCGTTGAGGAACGTCCGCCTGGACGACAACGTCTCCGGTTCCTCGATCGTTCTCGCTCCGACGCATCCGCTCTCCATGTCCGCCCAAGAGACCGACGTTGTACGGGAGATGCTCGAGCGCCCGCGCTACAGCATCACGGCGAAAGTGAAGGCCCACTGGACGGAGCTGACGTCACCGAAGACGTCCACGGCGCGGGCGGCCGAGCTGCTGGACGTGCCGGTGCCGCAGGACAAGGAGAAGGAGGAGGACGAGTGCGGGGCGTGACGGCGGGCGCCGGTGGGACCCAGGGGCACGGGAGCGGCTGGCCGATGCGGGGCGGCACGCCCGTGAGCCGGCCGGCGCCGGGCCGCGAGCCCCGCCCCCGGCCCGCTCCCTCCACGGCCGGCATCATCCGCGCCCTGGTCCTGCCCGTGGCCCGCACCCTCCCCTGGCTGCCGCTCGCCGCGGGCGGCACCGTGGGGCTGCTGCTCGTCGGCGTGCCGCGGCTGGTGTCGGGGGAGACCCCGGAGGAGATCGCCCTTCTGCTGCTGCGGGGTGCCGTGCTCGCCTTCGGGCTCGGCCTTGCGTTCCTGATGGACGACCCGGCCCGGCACACCACCGCGGGGGTGCCGGTCCGGCGGGCGGTGCGGGCGGGGCTGCGGGTGGCTCTCGTCGCTCCGGTCGCCGTCGGCTGGTGGACGGCCGCGCTGCTCCTCGTACCGGCGGAGGTGCGGCCGCCCGTGGGGGACATGACCTTGGAGGCCGCCGCCACCGCCGTGCTCGCGCTCCTCGCGGGCGCCGCCGCCGTGCGGCTGCGGGACGAGCCCGAGCCGGGGCAGGCCGCGGCGGCCGCGCTCCTGCTCACGGGACTGGTCGCACCCCTGCTGATGCCCGACCGCTGGACCCTCTTCGTCCAGCCGCACGCCGACCGCTGGGACGAGGCCCACCGGTCGTGGGCGTGGCTCCTGACCGGCGCCGCGCTCGTCTGGGCCGCCTGCCTGCTGGAACCCGTACGGCGGCGCCGGGTCCGGGCGGTCTTCACGGCCCGTCACTGACGCCTGCCCTTGGCGTCCGCCGTCTCTGAAGCTCAGCCCCGAGAGGCCGCGCTCACGACTCCGTGCGGTACATCAGGTCCGCCTCGTACGTCACGAACCCCAGTCGCTCGTACACCGTCACTGCCGCCGTGTTGTCCGCGTCGACGTACAGCATCGCCGTGGGCAGGGCCTGCGCCGCCAGGTGACGGAGGCCGATCGTGGTGAGGGCCTTGCCGAGGCCCCCGCCCTGGGCGCCCGGGCGTACGCCGAGGACGTACACCTCGCCCAGGCCCTCCTCCGCGTGGACCTTCGTCCAGTGGAAACCGATCAGCTCGTCGCCGCGGAAGGCGAGGAAGAAGCCGGACGGGTCGAACCAGGGCTGGGCCTTGCGGTCGTCGAGGTCGCGCCCGGTGAGGGAGCCCTGTTCGGGGTGGTGGGCGAAGGCTTCGGCGTTCACGGTGAGCCAGGCCGCGTCGTCCGCGCCGGGGACGAAGGTGCGTACCGTCACGCCCTCGGGGAGCTTCGGCTCGGGCAGGTGGAAGTCGGTCAACGGGCGCCGCATCTGGCGCAGTTCGCGGAACAGGGTGAGGCCGAGGACCTGGGCGAGGTGGCGTGCGGCGGAGTGGCCGCCGTGGGCCCAGACCCGCAGCCGCTTGCCGGACTCCGCGAGCAGCGCGCTGCCGAGCGCCCGCCCGTGCCCGCGCCCGCGATGCGCCGGATGGACGACCAGCTCGGCGGCCGGGGCCTCGACGGGGTCTGTGTCCTCGAGCTGCGCGTATCCGACGAGCTGCCCCTGGACCGTCAGCAGCAGATGCCGTACGCCCACCCGCGGGCCTCCGGTCAACTGCAGCCGCCCCTGCTCGGACACCGCCTGCTGACTGTCGGTCCGGGCGGCCTCCGCGAGGAGCGCGAGCACCGCGTCGGTCTGCTCGGGCGTCAGCTCGGAGAGGGTGTCCAGGGTCCGGGTGGGGACGGGTGGGGCGGTGTCGTCGCTGGTCATGAGTACGAGGGTAAGGGGCCCCGGCCCTACTGGATATGCGGTTCGAAAGCTGCGGGTTCGTTGTGGCTTGTCGCGCCCCGCGGCGGAGCCGCAGATGTCACAGCCCCGCGCCCCTAAGGGGCCTGCGGCCTCCTTAGGGGCGCGGCAACTGCACCGGAGGAACGATGGCGCGGCAACTTGCCCCCTTCATGTCGAAATGCTCCCGATGGCAACCAGTCCGTAACCCTGAACCCCTGTTCGCGCTACGCGCGTTGACTCTAGGCTGCGCCGGGACGGGGCCCAGATCTCAGCCGACCCACAGGGGGGCACATGTCAGTCAAACCCCAGCCGCACCGCTCCAGACGTCGGACCCAGCGCATCCTCGCGGCCGCTGCCGGTCTTGCCACCGTCGGCGCCCTGGCCGCCGCGATCCCCGCGACAGCGGGCGAGACGAAGAGCGAGAAGCCCGGCGGCTACAACAAGCCGAGCCGCTACCAGGACGTACAGCTGCTCTCCTTCAACGACCTGCACGGCAACCTGGAGCCGCCGTCCGGTTCCTCCGGCCGTGTCACCAAGGTGCACGAGGACGGTCACACCGAGACCATCAACGCGGGCGGTGTCGAGTACCTCGCGACGCATCTGCGTGAGGCCCGCAAGAGCAACAAGTACTCCATCACCGCGGCCGGCGGCGACATGGTCGGTGCCTCCCCGCTGATCTCCGGGCTCTTCCACGACGAGCCCACCATCGAGGCGCTGAACAAGCTCGACCTCGATGTGACGAGTGTCGGCAACCACGAGTTCGACGAGGGCGCCAGGGAACTGGCCCGTATGCAGAAGGGCGGCTGTCACCCCACCGACGGCTGCTACGTCAAGGGCGAGAAGTTCGGGGGCGCCGACTTCCCCTACCTCGCCGCCAACGTCCTCGACGAGAAGACCAAGAAGCCGATCCTCAAGCCCTACTGGGTGTGGAAGCAGAACGGCGTCAAGGTCGGCTTCATCGGCGTGACCCTGGAGGACACCCCGGGCATCGTCTCCGCGGAGGGCGTCAAGGGCCTGAAGTTCAAGGACGAGGTCGAGACGATCAACAAGTACGCCAAGCTGCTGGAGAAGCAGGGCGTCAAGTCGGTCGTCGCGCTGATCCACGAGGGCGGCTTCCCGGCCTCCACGGCGTACAACTACGACTGCGACTCCCCGGGCGCCGGCGACGGCATCTCCGGCCCGATCGTGGACATCGCCAAGAACATCACGCCGAAGGTCGACGCCCTGGTCACCGGCCACACGCACACCGCGTACGCCTGCACGATCAACGACCCGTCGGGCAAGCCGCGTATGGTCACCTCGGCCGCGTCCTTCGGCCGGCTCTACACCGACACGACGCTGACGTACGACCGCTGGACCGGCGACATCGCGCGTACGGCCGTCGACTCGGCGAACCACGTGGTCACCCGGGATGTCCCGAAGGCCACGGACATGACCGAGCTGATCAAGAAGTGGAACACCCTCGCGGCGCCGATCGGCAACCGCGCCATCGGCCACATCTCCGCCGACATCGCCCCCACCGGTACCGAGTCCCCGCTCGGCGACCTGATCGCGGACGCGCAGCTCGCGCACGGCAAGGAGCTCGACCCCGAGACCGATCTCGCGCTGATGAACCCGGGCGGTATCCGTACGGGTCTGACGTACGCGGCGACCGGCGGCGAGGGTGACGGGGTCGTCACGTTCGCCGAGGGCTTCGCGGTGCAGCCGTTCGCCAACACGGTGAACCTGCAGGACTTCACGGGCACCCAGCTGATCAAGGTGCTCCAGGAGCAGGTGACCGGCGCCAACGCGGCCGCACCGAAGATCCTCCAGGTCTCCGACGGTCTGACGTACACCCTGGACCTGACGAAGACCGGCGCGGACCGTGTCGTGGCCGACTCGGTCAAGCTGAACGGCGCCGCCATCGACCCGGCCGCCACCTACCGTGTCGCGACCAACAGCTTCCTCGCGGGCGGCGGCGACGGCTTCACCACGCTGGGCCTGGGCACGAACGACCTGGTCGGCAGCGACGACCTGGCGGCCCTGGAGAAGTACCTCACGGCCAACTCCTCGGCCACGAACCCGATTTCGCCCCCGGCGGCGAACCGGATCACGGTCGTGCAGTGACGACCGTGAGGAATCTCCCTTACTAGCAGTACAGCTTGCGGGTGGGGTCGGTACGCATGGTGAGATGAGCCGATGCGTACCCCCCACCCAATAGAGACGCATCCCGCAGCGACGCCTCCCTATACGAACCCGTACGACGAACTCGGCGCACTCGATGACGGTCCGCTGGATGAGTTCCTCCACGAGGAGCGCGCGGAGCACGACGAGCACGAGGAGCCCCACGAGGCCGGCGAGGAGTGGGCTCCGCCCAACCACCGCCGCCGGGGCACCCGTCGCCGCCGGAATCGCTTCGCCGGTCTGCCCCTTGCCCTGAAGGCGGTGATCGGGCTCGTCGTCCTCGCCGCGTTCCTGACCCTCGCCGACCGCTGGGCCCTCCTCTACGCCGAGCACGCGGCGGCCGACAAGCTCAAGGACCAGCTGGACCTGAGCGCCGCGCCCGAGGTGGAGATCGGCGGCTTCCCCTTCCTCACCCAGCTCGCCGACAGCCGGGTCGACACGGTGAAGGTGACCGTGCCGGACGTGGCGGCGGACCGGGTCTCCCTGGCGAAGGTGTCGGCCACGGCCACGGGCATCCGGATCGAGGGCGGCCCCACCTCCCTACGCGGCGCCACCATCCCCCAGTTGCAGGGCGAGGTGCTGCTCTCCTTCGAGGACCTGAACCGTGAACTCGGCGCCTCCCAGGTCACGTTCACCGGTCACGGCGGCGACGAGATACGGGCGCGCGGCACGCTGCCCGTCGCCGGGCAGAATCTGCGGCTGCGCGCCGACGCGCGGATCCAGCGGGACGGGGACCGCGGGATCTCGACCGAGATCGACGGAATGCGCCTGGACATCGGCGACCTGGCGACCTACCGCCCGGGCTCCCGCCCCTCCGAGGGCCTGCACCTGACCCCCAAGTCGGCCGAGCGTCTGGCCAAGGAGACCAAGAAGGCGAAGGCCCTGCTCTCCGTCCCCGCGATCGTCCAGCGTCTCGGCGTACCGGACGCGGCGGTCCAGGAGGCGCTCCGCGACGACACCAAGCTCGCCGAACTCACCGGTTCCGCGGACTTCGCCCGCGAGGCGATGAACCTCAACCTCATCGACGTCGCGGTGGACAACCCCGCGCTGCTCAAGCGCCTCGGCTTCGACCCGGCGCTCCTCGACGGCCTCACCCAGCTCACCCGCCCGGTCCTGGTCGACCGTCTGTCCCTCGGCTTCCGCCTCCCGAAGCCGAAGGACGGGGACGTACGACTGCAGGACGTACGCGTACAGAAGGACGGGATCCGGGTGCGGGTCACGGGGGAGGGGTTGTCGGTCGGAGGCTAGGCGGACTTGCCGAAGTCCGGTGCAGTATTCGCGCCCCTGTTGAGGGCCGCAGGCCCCTCAACAGGGGCGCGGGGCTGTATCCGATTTGCGGCTCCGCCGCGTGGGCGCGACCAGCCACGACGAACCCGCAGTTTCGAACCGCATCTTCACCACAGCAGCGTGCCTCCGCCCGAGTTCAGGTTGGGCGGAGGCACGCTGCTGTGGTGGCAGCAGGTTGGTTCAGCTAGCGCAGCTGTCAGCGTCCAGGTTCTCCTGGATCTTGTCCTCGCGGCCGTCGGGGGTGCCGTCGGGGAGGAGCTTGTCGGAGATGCCGTCGATGTAGTAGCCGTGGGAGTAGATCTTCTGCCAGGAGGCGTCACGGCCGCGCCAGGTGGTGGTGTTCTCCCAGCTCTCCGACTCGTTCGGGTCGCCGCCCTTGTGCCAGCCGTAGCTGGTGACGTTGAAGACCGGGTTCACGCGCACCACGCGCTGGTACGGCGTCCACGTCGTGGCGACCTGGGCACACGCCGGGATGGACTTCTCGCTGCGGCGCTCGAAGGACGAGCTCTTCTCCCAGCCCCACTCGTAGCTGAAGCTGCTTTCCGCCCCGCCACCGAAGAGGCCCTTGGCGAAGCCGATGCTGATCTTGGCGCCCACGCTCTTCTTGGCGGACGTCTTCGTCGTGTAGTTCCGGACGAAGGTTTCCTTGTCCTCCGACGTGCCGCGGTTGCCGATCCAGTTGGAGGTGCGGATCGTCTCGCCCTTGATGGACCAGGTCGAGGCCTGCGGGTAGGTGCAGTACCCGCTGAAGTACTCCCAGGGAGCGGTGGGGGAGTGACCGAGGCGCTCGGTCTCGGCATACATCTCGTCGTACGTCCGGAACTGCCCGGTCTCGACGTTGAGGGAGCCGTAGACCAGGCCGTTGTCGTCGGCCTCCTGGCTGCAGAGCCGTTCGATCATGAGGTCGGTGTTGCCGGGGTCCACACCACGGATGTTGGACGAGCCGCCCGGGCCGCCCGGGGCCGCGTTGGCGGGCCCGGCGGTGGCCGCGAGGCCGGTCACGGCCAGCGCGGTGGACACCGTGACCAGGGCGCCCCTCTTCAGGACGGACTTGAGTGCGGATTTCACGTGTGTACGCTCCTGCTTGCTCACCGGCACCGGATGACGCCGGTTCTTGCCTTACGTGGTTACGTGGGGGAAAGCAGAGCCCGGCGGCGTCGGAGAGGCTGAGAAGCCGAGAAGAGGTGCGGGGGCCGCCGGTCAACAGTCAGTGAAGCGGACGCAGTTCACGGCGCCATCACGGTTTCATCAGAGATGTCTCAGAAAAACAGGGTCGACTGTGAAGCCGTATGTCTGCGGCTACGGCTGCGTACGTCTGCGGCGGCGTCCTGAGCCCGTGTGGCTTCCCGAAGTCGACTCGGAGACAATGACCTCTTCGCCTCGGAGGGAGGACGTCATGCTCACGTTGGGTGACCTGTGCGCGGAGCCTGACTTCTCGCTGCGTGTCGTCGACGGCAGTCCACCGGCCGCCGACCGGGTCGTCGATGCGGTACGGGTGCTGCCGGGGACCTCGTGGGACCGGGATCCGCTCGGGGACGTGGGCGACGAGCTGGTGGTGATCCGCCCGTTCGGGGACGGGCCCGCCGACCGGCAGTGGGGCAAGGAGGCGGCCGAGCGGCTGGTGCGCGAGCTGGCGCGGCAGCGGGCCACGGCGCTCGTCGTGGCCGTCGGCCGGCACGGGGCCGCGGCCGTTCCGGCGGCGATCCGCGTTTCGGCGGGCAGGCGGAACGTACCGCTGCTGACCACGACCAAGACGCTTCAGGAGTGGAGCGACCTGGCCCCGCGGCTGCGTGAGTACCGCCGCCGGCACGCGGAGTGGCAGGCCGAGCAGCTCGCCGCCCTGCTGAACCGGCTTCCCGACCGGCTCGCCGACGCGGACGTGACGGTGATGCAGCGGGTCGCCGACTGGCTGGCGGCGGCGCTGGAGGCGGAGGTGCTGGTCAGCGATTCGCAGCGGGGTGTACTGGCCGCCTCGCCGGAAACGGCGCCGGGGACGTTCGCGCCGCTGCTCGTCGGCCGGAGTGTGGAGCCGTACGGCGCCCTGTCACCGAACACGAGGTTCGTGCCGCTGGCAGGCGGGGGTTCGGGCACGGTCCTTGCGGTCGCCGCGAGCCGCCCGTTCGACGATGCCGGGACCGATCTGACGCGGCACGCGGCCAAGGTGCTGGGCCTGATCGACCAGGCCGGCCGACGCCACCACCAAGTGGCCCACGCCGAACGGGAGTTGAGGCTGAGCGCCTTCCAGCTCCTCATGATCGGCGAGGAGGCCGCCGCCCAGCGGGTGATGGCTCCGCTCGCTCCCGGGCTGCTGGACATGGAGTCCATACGGGTCTACGTGATCGACTGCGCGGAGGAGGACCGGGAGATCACCGCCCGGCTCGGTGAACGCGCGGTCGCCGACCACGCGTTGCTGGTGCGCTGCCCGGCCTTCAACCATCTGATCGTGGTCGACCCGGCGCGCGACGGCGACCCTGGGAAGTCGTACGAGCCGGGGAACCCGTACGACCCTTCCGACCCTTCCGACACGGCCGAAGCGCTGCGGCGGATCGTCGCCTCGCTGCCCAGTCACCGTATGGGCGGCAGCCGGACGCACGAGCTCGGCGAGGTCGCCGACGCCTACGAGGAGGCCCGTACCGCCCTCGCGGTGGCGGGGCAACTGCCCGACCGGGTCGCGCTCGCCGAGGAGCGGATGCATCTCGTGGACGTCCTGCCCCCGAAGACGGCGCGCCGCTGGGCCGGAACGCTGCTGCACCCCCTGCTGACCCTCCCCATGAGCCGCCGCGACCAACTCCTTCGCACCCTGGACCTGGGCCTGGAACTCCGCCACAAGGCGGCCGGCCGTCTGCTGGGCATCCACCGCAACACGGTGACGCACCGCATCAACACCTGCTTCGACCTGCTCGGCCTCGACCGCGACCGCGTCCTGAACCAGGTGGTGGTCTCGGCGGCCCTCAAGATAGTCATCGCGCACGGCCACGACGACCTGTCGACCGACCCGGAGGCCGACTTCGTGGCGATGGTGTCCGTACCCGAGGTGCGGGCCTGGGCGGAGTCGTTCCTGCGCCCGCTGACGGACGACCCGCGCGACCTTCCGCGCACCCTGCGCGCCTGGCTGGAGAACGACACCCACGTGGAGTCGACGGCCACGGCTCTCGACATGTCCCCGGTGACGGTACGCGCACACCTCCGCACCGCCGCCCCCCTCATCCAACGCGAACTGACCCTGGACCTGGACGCCGACAGCCTCCCGGACACCGACGAACACGTACTGAGCGGCGTACGCCCCCTGGCCTTCGCCCTCCACGCCACCACGGGCCGGCCTCTGCTGCCGAGCCGACCCGTGCACGGCTGACACGTTCGCCCGTCCCGTTGTGCGTGACGGGTGCCTCCGGTGCACCGGTAGGGGAGCTACTCCAGGTAACTGTGCGCACGTGACGTGGTACGGATCGTCGACTGTCCCTAGCGTGAGCGACGTTCGTTCCTCTGCCGGGGGAATCGGGGGAACGCATGTCCGGAGCGGAGTGAGTCACTCCGCTCCGGACATACGGACGATGAGGCGGGCCCGAGGGGGGCCAGGGGGGCGCGGCGGGCGGTCGGTTCGCCGCGTCAGCTAGAACGGCTCCGCCGCCCCCAGGATCCGCGCCGGCAAATACGGCGACGCGACTTTGACGCTCCACCCCCGGCGACGCGCATGGCAGGTCAGGGCCAGGATGTCCAGGTTGATCGCGGCGTCGCAGTCCGTGGCGCGGTCGGCGATGCGGTGGTGGTCGCGGTGGGCTTCGAGGGCGTCCAGAAGGGCCAGGTTGAAGCTTTCCTCGTCGCCCTCGACGAGTTGGGAGAAGAGGACGGCCGGGGGCGGGAGGAAGGTCTGGTTCTTCGCCTTCTCGCAGTCCCGTAGCGCGCGGTCCGTGGCGGGTTCCGGGTCCTCGCCGCGCAGGTAGTCGTGCAGGGCTTCGCGGTACGAGGCGAAGAGGGAACCGTCCTTGCGGGCGCACGTCGGGCCGGCGAGGACCAGCGGTGCCAGGTCCTCGCGGCGGCCCGTGATCAGGGCGAAGTCGACGGCCTTGTGCCAGGAGTCCGGCCCGGCTTCCTCGTCGAGGCCCGCGGGATACCTCACCGTCGTACCGTCGATCGTCACCTCGACGTCGGTGCCGGGTTCCGCGAGCGTCGTACGGAAGAGCGCGGCGCCCAGCTCCGCGGCGAGCCGCAGGTTTCCGAGCTGGAGGTCCGTGACGTCGGCGGAGTGCGAGGCGCGGGTCTTGAAGAGGATCTCCTGGTCGGTCATCGCGTGAGCCAGCTGCCAGACGGCGAGTTGCTCGCCGGGCACCGGCGTGAAGGCCTCCCTGGTGAACCGCTCGAACTGGGCCGCGCTCTCGAGGGTCAGCGGCTGCGGATCCACGGGACGTTCGAACTCGACCACACCGTGGGCCAGTTCGGTGATCGCGTCCGCGCGCCGGTCACGGCCGTACGCACCCACCCTCGGTGGCGCGGTCTCGAAACCGGTGATCAGCGCGTACGGAAGGTAGCCGGTGTCGACGGGGGACGGCCAGCCCTCGCGACGGTACGCCAGTGCTGTGAGCGCGAGGGGGAGCAGCGGCAGCAGGCTGTTCGGACGTGCTCCCGGACCGGGGATGTCGGTCAGGGGGAGCAGCAGCCGCACGACCGCCCTCCCGAACTCGTCCTGGTCGCCGGCGGTCAGCGCGCGCAGCGCGTGCAGGCCGATGCTGTCCGGATGGTCGGTGAGGTTTCCGGCGCTCTCGGCATCGAGGGACCGCACTCGTTCGACGGCCGCGTCGATCGCGGCGAGCTTCTCCTCGCGGGACGGCGGGTGGTTCGCGTCGTCGTCGCCGGTGTCGCCGATGACGTACGCCATGAAGCCGTTGATCAGTTCGGCGTCGGGGTGTCCGGCCCGACCCTTCTGGGGATGTTCGCGGGCGAAGTGGAAGGCCTCGCCGTGCCATTGGGCCTTGTCGGCGAGAACGGCCAGGCAGAAGGCGTCGAGCCACTTGGCAGCGGTGACCGGCTCGGGGCTGCCCTCGGACCCGGCGTCGTAGACCATGCCCCAGTTGACGTAGTTGAGGAAGACCTGGAAGTGGTTGTGCGGGTAGTACGCCGCGTAGGCCACGGCTCCGGCGGCGGCCTCGGCGGCGTCCTGCAACACCGCCTTCGCCTCCGGGGTGTGGAGATCGGGCGTCTCGACGGAGAGCGCACCCAGGTAGTCGACGAACTCCTCGGCCAGCATCCACCACTCGTACGCCGTCACCGGCCCGGCCTTCGACATCGACCGGACCTGCGAGCCGATGCGGTTGGTGAAGTCCTCGCGTACGGCCGAGACCGCCGCCTCACCGACCTTGTGCCGCTCTATTCGCTCCACCTGCACTGCCCGCTCCCCCTGTCCCCCTGTTCAAGATCCGGCCCCAGCCTAGATCGCGTCGGCAGCGGTCTTTGTGGGTGGGGTGGGTGGGCTGTTGCGCGAAGTTGTGACACTTGTATGTGTGAGTGTCACAACTTCGCGCAACAGCCATGTCCCCAACGGACAGTTGATGTACGAAATCGCGGAGGCGACGTACGAGGCTCGCAGGGCCCGTTCCGGGCGGGCAGACCCGGCACCTCCAACCGCCCCAACCGCCTTGTGACGCACGTCACGGGAAGGCGGTGCCTCGTGCCGTACAGCTCATAGAGGTGACCACTCATATGCGAACCCGGGTACGGGCCGGGGATTCGAGCGCTTACGCCGAGCTCTTCGACACGTACTCCCGTGCGGTCTACAACCACGCGTTCCGGCTGACCGCGGACTGGTCGACGGCCGAGGACGTGATGGCCGCGACCTTCATGGAGGCGTGGCGGCTGCGGGACAGAGTCGATCCCGAGGGCGGTTCCCTACGGCCCTGGCTGCTGGGCATCGCCACGAACATGGCGCGCAACCAGTACCGCAGCAACCGGCGCTACCGCCGTGCCGCGAACGCCGCCGCGGCGGCGGAACTCTCCGTGCCCGACCACGCCGAGGAGGTCGCCGACCGCGTCGACGACCGGCACCGCCTCGCCGCCGCCCTCACCGCGCTGGCCGCTCTGCGCAGGCCTGAGCGTGAGGTCATCGCGCTCTGCCTGGGAGAGGGCCTGGACTACGAGGCCGCGGCGGAGGCGCTGGGCATTCCGGTGGGCACCGTCGCCTCCCGGCTCTCCCGCGCCCGCAAGAAGGTACGGGCCATCGCCGAGGCCCAACTGACGTCATACGAAGGAGAGTTGGCCCGCACCGCCCCGGAAGTCGCACTCAAGAAAGTTCGCGGGAATCGGGAAGGACCGCGCCCCGCCCGACAGACAAGAGGCGAACACATGAACGCGATCCGGCCCGCACAGGAAGGAAACCGATGAACGCGAACACGTCCCGGCAGCACCCTGCCGAGTGGGACCAGGAGGCACAGCTCCTGGCCCAGACGGCGCGTGACCTGCCGACGGGCCGCCATGAATTCCAGAGGGAGCGCATGATGGCCCAGATCCACGAGCAGGCCCGGCGGGAAGCGCATACGACGGCGACGGCATCCCCGGAGAAGGCACGGCGATTCCGGCTGCCGCGCCCGGCGGTCACGCTGCCCGCGATGGCGGCCGCCCTGTCCGCGGTGGTCGTCGCCGGGATGGTGACATTCGGCGGTGGCGAAGGGGTGCGGGAGAGCGGAGTCGCCACCGGACCCGCCCTGACCACCGACCTCGGTACCGCGACCACGAAGGGCGTGCCCCAGCTGCTCGACCAGATCTCACTGGCGGCGGCCGAGAGCGACCACCCGACCGTCAAGCCCGGCCAGTACATCTACATCGAGTCCGTGGTGGCCGACACCTTCCTGAAGACCGTCGACGACAAGACCAGCCTGGCCAGCCACGAACTCCACCGCCGCCAGATCTGGAACTCCCCGGACGGCGTCAAGGGCTGGCTGATCGACCCCGCCGTCAACGACAGCCCGGAGGGCGAGACCCTGAGCCTGCCCGACGAGCAGGGCAACACCCCGAAGGCGGATCTGGGCGGCCCGTCGTACGACTACCTGGCCAAGCTGACCACCGACCCCGACGCACTGCTGGCCAAGATCTACAAGGAGACCAAGGGGCAGGGGAACTCCCCCGATCAGCAGGCCTTCGCCACCATCGGTGACCTGCTCGGTGAGAGTTACCCGCCGCCGGAGCTCTACTCGGCGCTGTTCGAGGCCGCCGCCAGGATTCCGGGCGTGGTCGCCGTCGACGACGCGGTGGACGCGGCCGGCCGGCACGGGGTGGCGGTGGCCCGGCTGGACGAGACGAGTGGGCAGCGCGAGGAGTGGATCTTCGACAAGAAGACCCATGTCTACCTTGGCTCGCGCAGTGTCCAGGTGAAGCAGCTCAAGGGAGTGGACGCCCTGATGAAGCCCGGCACGGTGACCTTCACCATGGCCATCAAGAACCGCGCCGTGGTCGACGACATGAAGCAGACACCGTCACAGGCGGGCTGAGACCGGCCCTTCCGGGCCGCGTCAGTCTGCTCCGGTCTGACTCGGTCCGGTTCGGTCCAGTGCGGGCGGCGGTGTCGGGGTGCCGGGTAACCGGACAGTCGCCACCGTGTCGCCGCCCGCGGCCGGGCTCAACGCCACGTCGCCCCTACGCGAACCGGACCGGGATCCCCCGGTGCTACCTCCCGCTCGCTTCCGGCGTTCTCTCACAGGAGTTGGGATCCACCTCGTGGGCCATGATCACGGGTTACTCGCCTCGGCAATCGGTCATCGGGATGCGTGTGCCTCGGCTGGCCGCGATACGGAGTACGTCCCCCAGGGACTCCACCGCCCTCGTGAGCGCGAAGCGCACGGCTCGTTCGCCGGCCTTGGCGTCCACGAGCACCGCTTTGGCTCCTGCGAGTACCTGTTCCCCGGAGTGGAGTTGGGCTGCTTCTACGTCGTCGGCGAGCAGGGAGAGTCGGCTCTCGTCGTTGTCGGTGCTGAGGTAGCAGGGCTTGCCCTCGGGGGTCGTCCAGGGCAGCAGACGGAGGGTCGTCATGCGGGGAGCTCCACTCCGTGGATGTGGCGGGGGCCGACGTCGATGCCCTGTACGGCCAGCCAGAGTGCGCGGCGACGTTGGCGTTGCAATTGCCGTTCGCGACGCCCCTCTAGGGCGAGGAGGTAGGGCCGTACGAGATGGGTGTTGTGCCCGTAGGGCCATACGCCGAGGGGGCGGTGGGGGCAAGGCGGCGGGGGAGTCGCCAACGGCCTTTCCCTGTAGGGCGGTTGGGGCGAGGCCGCTCGGTGGCGGCCTCGTGCGGGCAGTAGTACGCGTAGCAGGGCTCGCAGCAGTGACTCGCAGAGTTCGGCGATACGTGTGCTCATGTCGGCGCTCTTTCTTGCCGGTTGGCGTCGTCGTGACGAGCGGTGATTACCGTTCGTGTCTCGATCGTCACAGGTGCGGCGTACGCTGCGGAAGAGGTTCGGTGTTGTCTGGCGCGCCAGGCAACGGGGAGGGGTGACGTGGGCGAAGTCGTTGACGCGGAGCGGGAGTCGGGCCGCGCTGTGCTCGGGCGGACGCTGAAGTTCCTGCGGGAGCAGGCCGGGAAGTCGCTGGGGCAACTGGCCGAGGAGACCGGGTACGACAAGAGCTACCTGAGTCGGCTGGAGTCGGGGGAGCGGCTGTCCAAGGTGACGGTCGTGGAGGACCTGGATGGGTACTACGGGTGCGGTGACCTGCTGGTTAGTCACTGGAGGGTGGCACGGATCGACGCCTTCAAGGACAAGTGCAAGGAGTACATGCGGCTGGAAGCGACAGCGCGGGTCATGCGCGTGTACACGCCGGACGTACCTGGGCTGTTGCAGACCGAAGACTTCGCCCGCGAGGTGTTGTCTGAGCCTCAGACAACACCTAAGGACACCGAGGTGGTCGAGGAGCAGGTTGCCGCCCGCCTGGGACGACAGCTCCTACTGCGCAGGAACCCGGCGCCCGACGTCCGTTTCACCATCGACGAACTCGCGTTCCGCCGTCCGTCGGCCAGCGCGGAGACCTGGGAAAGCCAACTGCTGCACATCGAGGCCGTGGCGCAGTGGCCCAACGTCGTCGTCCAGGTGTTGCCGTTCTCGGCCGGGATCCACCACCTCATGGGGAAGGGATCGCTGACCCTGTTGTGGCAGAAGAACGGAAGTGCTGTCGCATACACGGAAGGTGACAGCAGCGGTCTGCTGATGGACGATCCGGAGGACGTTCTGCGCCACCGCTTGTCCTACGATCGGCTCCGGGATCTGGCGCTGTCCCCGTCGGACTCGCTGACGTTCATCAGGGACGTACTGGAGGAGCACAGATCATGATGCATACCCCCGACTTCAAGGCCGCCACTTGGCGCAAGTCGAGCTACAGCGACGGGGGAGCCAACAACTGCCTTGAGGTCGCCGACGGCTACCCCGGCATAGTGCCCGTCCGCGACAGCAAGGCCCCGGAGGGTGGCGTGCTGGTCTTCGGAACGTCATCGTGGTCCGCGTTCGTGGGCGGCGTGAAGGAGACCGCGTGATCCCCGACCTCAGCTGCGCAGCCACGCCTTGACCATGAGCGAACCCCAACCGGTCGTCCCTCCCATGCCGGAGCGGACCCCGAAGGCGCTGCGCAGGGCCATCGCCCAGCACACGCCCAAGCTCCTCCCGGATTTCGACGCGCACTGGAAGTGGGCGATCGCCGACGCCTACGACATCGGTCCGGTGCCTGCGTTCATGGCCCTCTGGTGGGGTGAGTACGCCCTCGCCCGCGATCCCGAACTGGACGCGCATGTTCGCGATCTCGAGCACCGGGCCGCGTACGAGTGCACCGACATCGCAGAAGCCAAAGCCCTCCTCGAAGAGGCGGCGAAGATCCACTACCGGGTCCAAGAACTGGAGCCCGGCGAGTGACTGAGGGCTTATAGGGCCGCGCCGGCAGATGGGCTGGAGGGTCCAGCACGGTGTCCAGGGCTCAGACCGCGTCGTCTGCTGAGGGGTGGGGGTGGGTGGGCTGTTGCGCGAGCTTGTGACACTTACACGTGTAAGTGTCACAAGCTCGCGCAACAGCCCTGCCCCCGAGGTCGCCCTCCGGCGACGGCGTAGTCAAGGGCGAGGCGGGTGTGAACACCATCGGGTGAAGTGGATGAGAAACCGTGACGGGAAGGCGCGTGGTCCCGTCACGGTGAGTTCATGGCAGAGATCACGACCAGAGACCCCTCGGCGGCTCAGCAGCTCACCGCCGCTCGGCTCGCCGAACGGGTCGCCGCGATTCGCGAGACAGTGCGCGAGGCACTGCGCGAGCGGATGGGCTGTCCGCTGGCCGACGAGGAACTCGCTCAAGGGCCGGACGTACGGGCCAACCTGTACGCCCTGGCCGCCGAGAAGACCCGCGCCCAGGGCCTGCCGTCTCCGGCAGAGCCGGTGCGCGGACAGACCGCGCGGGGACGGTGAGCGCGGCTATGGTCGTAGACACGGCGCGTCGAAGGAGGACAACGGTCATGGCTGCCCACGCTGCGGGACCCGATCCGATCGTGCCCCCCATGCCGGAGCGGACCCCGAAGGCGCTGCGCAGGGCCATCGCCGAGGACGCCCCCCAGCTCCTCCCCGACTTCGACAGGCACTGGAGGCGGGCGATCGGTGACACGTATGACATTGGTCCCGTGTCCGCGTTCTTCGCTCGCTGGTGGTGCGAATACGCAATTGCACGTGATCCGGAGCTCGACGCTCACGTGAGGGATCTGCATCACCGTGCGGCGGAAACCGCTGACTTCGCTGAGGCTCAGGCACTCCTCGAAGAGGTGGCGAAGATTCGCTACAGCATGCGGGACTTGGAGCCTGGCGAGTGACCGACGAGTTCATGGGACCGCCCTGGCAGATGGACTGGCGGCTCGATGCCCTCGCCAGCTGTGATGCACTGCCGGAGCATGTGCGGAAGATGGTTGACGAGGTTCGCGCCGAGCTTGTCACCGCGAAGGACCCGTATTTCCGTGGGATCGACACCGATCGGGACCTCCCGGAGACCATGTACGTCGAGCCGGTACGGTCCAGCGATCCCAAGGGTCCGCGCATCGTGTACTTCGACAACCACAATGGCTGGCTGGTCTACACCTTCGTTCCACGCTCTGCGGATCCGCAGCTCATGGTGGTGGAGGTCTTCTGGCAGGTTTACGAACTTCCTACGGAACCTCCGGCGGAGGAGTAGACGCCCCCGGCAGCCGGATCGTAGCCACCGTGCCGCCGCCCTCCGCCGGCGTCAAAGTCACCTCGCCGCCCGCCTGTTGGACCGTACGCGCCACGATGGACAGGCCGAGCCCCGAGCCCGGCAGCGCGCGGGCCGACGGGGAGCGCCAGAAACGGTCGAAGACGTGGGGAAGGTCCTCGGTGGGGATGCCGGGGCCGTGGTCTCGGACCGTCAGTTCGCCGGCCTTGAGGGTTACGTCGATCGTGGCGCCGTCCGGGCTGAACTTCACCGCGTTGTCGAGGACGTTCACTATCGCTCGCTCCAACGCCGTCGGTTCGGCGCGTACGTACCAGGGCTGGAGGTCCGCCGTGATCGTCAGTTCGGGGCCGCGCAGGCGGGCGCGGCGCAGCGCCGACTCCACCGATTCCTGGAGGTCCAGTACCTGGACGCGGTCGCCCTGCTGGCCCGAGTCCGAGCGGGACAGTTCCTGCAAGTCGCCGATCAGGGACGCCAGTTCGCTCATCTGGGCCTTCACGGAGGACAGGAGCGCCTTGCGGTCCGCGGGCGGGATCGCCCGGCCCGTCTCCTCGCTGCGGCTGAGGAGTTCGATGTTCGTACGGAGTGAGGTGAGGGGCGTACGGAGTTCGTGGCCGGCGTCCGCGATCAGTTGCTGTTGCAGGTCGCGGGAGGAAGCCAGGGACGCGGTCATCGAGTTGAAGGAGCGGGACAGGCGGGCGATCTCGTCCTCGCTGTCGTCCTCCACCGGGATGCGGATCGTGAGGTCCTCGGTCCGGGCCACGTGTTCTACGGCTTCGGTGAGATTGTCGACGGGGCGGAGGCCTGCTCGGGCGACCCACAGGCCGGCGGCTCCCGCGCCCACTACTCCGATACCGGAGACGGCCAGGAGGAGAAGGGCCAGTTCGTTGAGGGTGGACTCGGTGCTCTTGAGGGGGAAGGCGATGAGGAAGGCGGCGTCGTCGGACACGGTCCGAGCGCCGGGGCCCACATCGATGACCAGCGGCATGGTCAGCACGCGCACGGGTTGGCCTTCGCTGTCCGTGCCATCGCGGAATTGCTCCCGGCCGTGTTCGGTGTCTCCGATCACCTCGGTGTCACTGCTGACGACATTCACCTTTCCCCGCGAGTTCCAGGCGACGCAGGGTGTACCGTCCGCCTTCACCAGCTGGAAGTAGTAGTCGGGTGGCTGCTGCCAACCGGCCGGTCTCGACGGCGCATCGGGACAGGTACTGAGCCCTGTTTGGATGTCGGTGAACTCCAGCGACCTGCTCGCCTTCGCCCGCAGATCGTCGTTCAGCTCGTCGTACAACTTCTCGTGCACAACAAACCAACAAGCCACCGAAACCGCCGCCACCGCGAACGCCACCGCCGCCGCCACCAGCAACGCCAAGCGCGAGCGAATCGGCAGCGACCGCAGGCGCCGTACGACCTTCGGGGCTCCCTTCACTCCGCGCCACCCGATCGCAGCACGTATCCGACACCCCGCACCGTGTGCACGAGGCGCGGCTCGCCGCCCGCCTCGGTCTTGCGGCGCAGGTACATGACGTACACGTCAAGGGAGTTGGAGGAGGGCTCGAAGTCGAAGCCCCAGACCGCCTTCAGGATCTGCTCGCGGGTGAGGACCTGGCGCGGGTGCGCCATGAACATCTCCAGGAGCGTGAACTCCGTGCGGGTGAGCTCCACCTGCCGCCCGCCCCGCGTGACCTCGCGCGTGGCGAGGTCCATGCGGAGGTCGGCAAAGGTCATGGCCTCGTCGTCCTGGGTGGCGCCCGCGATGGACGCCGCGTACGAGCTGCGGCGCAGCAGGGCGCGGATACGGGCGAAGAGTTCGTCGAGTTCGAAGGGCTTGACCAGGTAGTCGTCGGCGCCGGCATCGAGCCCGGTCACGCGGTCGCCGACCGTGTCGCGGGCGGTGAGCATGAGGATGGGCGTAGTGGTGCCGGCGCCGCGCATCCGGCGGGCGGCGGTCAGGCCGTCCATGCGGGGCATCTGGATGTCGAGGACGACCAGGTCGGGCTGGTACGCGGTCGCCTTCTCCAGGGCGTCCGCGCCGTCGACCGCGACCTCCGTGTCGTATCCCTCGAAAGCGAGGCTGCGCTGGAGTGCTTCACGCACCGCCGGCTCGTCGTCGACGATCAGGATGCGCTGGATGTCACGGTCGCCTTCGGCGGGGCTCATGGGCTTCGGGTTCCTCGGATGCGGTGGGACGACATGGGATGACATGGGACGACTGAAGGTGTTGAACGCTGTCAGCCTCGCATGGTTCCCGGTGGGCGCGTAAAGGGTGGGAGGAGCCGGGCGGGATCAGCCGCGCAGCGTCGTGAGCCGGTTCAGCGGCACCTTGCGGCGGTGCGGGCGGGCGGCAGTGACGCGCAGGCCCATCATCTGGGGGGCCACAGACACCTCCGGCGCCCGCGTCTGCGGCGCGTGCAGTGCGTACGCCACCTCAAGGGCCAGGGCGAACCCGGCCGGGTCGGTGCCGGTCGCCGTGTGCGAAACCTGCTTGATCATGACGTACTCCTACCGGTCGGAGGGGGTTCAGCTGTCGGAGCCGCCGGCCCGCAGCGTGCTCAGGTCGGACTTGACGGTGTTGATCGGGATGGCGAAGCCGAGGCCGGCGCTGCCCGCGCTCGACGAGGTGGCCGAAGCCGGCGAGTACATCGCGGAGTTGATGCCGATGATGTTGCCGTTCATGTCGATCAGGGCGCCGCCGGAGTTGCCGGGGTTGAGGGAGGCGTCCGTCTGGAGCGCCTTGTACGTCGTCGTCGACGAACCGGTGTCGCCGTTGAACTCCTGGCCGCCGAAACCGAACGGCCACTGGCCGCTGCCGCCGCCCTGGCCCTGGCCCTGGTCCTCTTCCGTGGAGACGGTGACGTCACGGTTGAGCGCGGAGACGATGCCGCTGGTCACCGTGCCGGTCAGGCCCTCGGGGGAGCCGATCGCCACGACCTCGTCGCCGACCTTGACGCCGTCGGAGTTGCCGAGCGTCGCGGTCTTCATCCCGGAGGCGTCCTGCAGCTTGATCAGCGCGAGGTCCTTCTTGCTGTCGGTGCCGACGACCTCGGCGGAGTACGACTTGCCGTCGCTCGTCCTCACCTTGATCGAGTCGGCGCCGGAGACGACGTGGTTGTTGGTGATGATCTCGCCGTCGCTGGTGATGATCACGCCGGACCCGGTGGACTCGCCCACCGACGAGGTCGCGTTGATCTCGACGATGCTCGGGCTGACCGCCTGGGCGACCCCGGCGACGGTGCCCTTCTGGGCGGTGGGCACGACGTTCGTGGTGGTGCTGGTCGCGGCGACGTCGTTGCCACCGGTCAGCTCCTGGAAGGCGTACGCGGTGCCGCCGCCCACGGCAGCGGCGGCTATCGCCACGGCGGCCAGCAGCGCCAGCGGACCCCGGGCGCGCCTGCGGCGGGAGGCGGCGGGGGAGACCGGCTCGGTGAGGAGCGCGGTCGGGGCGGCAGCGTGCTGCGACGGGTCGTGCGCCGGGCCCGGGCTGTGCGTCGGGCCGGGGGTGTACGGCGGCTCGTACGCCGGCGGAGGCGGCCACTCCGGATTCACGGGGGTGCCCGCGGAGGGTCCCGCGAACGCGGAGGACTCCTGCTGTGAGGTGGCGTGCTCCTGCTGGGAGTACGCGGACTGGTGCTGCTGCTGTTCGCCCTGGGGGTACTCGCCGTTGCGGCGGAAGCTCTCGGTCATGACTCAGAGCTTGGCGCGCAAGCATGAGAGGTCCCTGAGGGCTACCTGAGAAGTCCGCCAGAACCGCGTTTGTCCGATATAAAGCCGCCCGGCCGGTGAAACAGGGGTTCTGGCGGACGTCGTACGCCGGTCCTGGCGGCCTCAGTCACAACCGCAGGACCGTCGTACCACCAGCCGCGACGGAAACAGCTTCAACCGCTCCCGCCGGGAGCCGATCCGCTGGCCGTCATCGAGGACCAGGTCGACCGCCGCGCGGGCCATGGCCGAGCGGTCCGAGGCGACCGTCGTCATCGGTGGGTCGGTGAGCGCGGCTTCCTTGATGTCGTCGAAGCCGGCGACGGCCAGATCGCCCGGCACGTCGATACGCAACTCGCGCGCCGCCCGCATGATGCCGACCGCCTGGTCGTCGGTGGAGCAGAAGATCGCGGGCGGGCGGTTCGGCCCGGCCAGCAGCTTCAGGCCGACCTGGTAGGCGTCGTAGCGGTTGTAGAGCGCCTCGAAGAGGCGACCCTCCGTGGACTTCCCGGCCTCGTGCATCGCGCGCCGCCAGCCCTCGACGTGGTCGGAGACCGGGTCACCGACGGTGGGGGTCTCCGCGACGCCGCCCAGACAGGCCACGTACTCGTAACCGTGCTCCAGGAGATGGCTGGTGGCGAGCTGGGCACCGCCTATGTCGTCCGTCACGACCCCGGCCTCGTCGATCGCCTCGGGGCGCTCGTGCAGCAGCACCACCCGGGCGTCCCAGGCCTCGATCTCGGCGGCGGCCAGATCGTTCAGGGCGTGGCTGACGAGGATCAGCCCGGAGACCCGCATCCCGAGGAAGGCCCGCAGATAGTGGACCTCGCGCTCGCCGACATAGTCGGAGTTGCCGACGAGCACCATTTTTCCGCGCTCGGAGGCGGCCTGTTCGACCGCGTGCGCCATCTCGCCGAAGAACGGCTGGCGCGCGTCCGGCACGATCAGGCCTATGAGGTCCGTCCGCCGCGAGGCCATGGCCTGGGCGACCCGGTCGGGCCGGTACCCCAGCTCCTTGATCGCGGCGAGTACACGCTCGCGCGTGGCCGGGGCGACCGGCCGGGGTCCGTTGTTGATGACGTAGCTGACGACGGCGGTGGAAGTACCCGCCAGTCGCGCCACATCATCCCGAGTCACCTTTGCCACGCGCGGAGTCTACGCGGATGGACCTACCTCTGGGCAGGGCGTACGGCGGCTTCCTCGTCCTCCGCCGTGAGCTCGGCGTCCGAGGTGGCGTCCAGATGCGCCGTCTCGTCCGTATCCTCCGGCTTTGGCTGGGTTGCCGGGGCCTTCGGCTCGGTCGCGGTGCGGTCCAGCTTCTCCGGCGTAACGAATCGATAACCGACGTTCCGGACGGTTCCGATCAGCGACTCGTGCTCCGGACCGAGCTTCGCGCGCAGCCGCCGTACGTGGACGTCGACCGTGCGCGTACCGCCGAAGTAGTCGTAGCCCCAGACCTCCTGGAGGAGCTGGGCGCGGGTGAAAACGCGACCAGGGTGCTGGGCCAGATACTTCAGCAGCTCGAACTCCTTGAAGGTCAGGTCCAGGACCCGGCCCTTGAGCTTGGCGCTGTACGTCGCCTCGTCCACCGACAGATCGCCGTTGCGGATCTCCATCGGGGAGTCGTCGTTGACGATCTGCTGGCGGCCCATGGCCAGCCGCAGCCGCGCCTCGACCTCCGCCGGACCGGCGGTGTCGAGCAGCACGTCGTCGATGCCCCAGTCGGCGGTGACGGCCGCGAGGCCGCCCTCCGTCACGACGAGGATCAGCGGACAGCCGGGACCGGTCGACCGCAGCAACTGGCACAGGCTGCGCACCTGCGGCAGATCACGGCGGCCGTCGATCAGGATGATGTCGGCACCAGGGGTGTCGACGAGAGCGGGGCCTTCCGCCGGAGCCACTCGCACGTTGTGCAGAAGCAGGCCGAGAGCGGGAAGCACCTCCGTCGACGGCTGAAGGGCATTGGTCAGGAGCAGCAGAGAGCTCATCGTGTCCCACCTACCCGGTTCGTCTTGCGGTCGTGCTTGATTCGCTCGCCCATACGTCTGGTTCCTCCTCGGTCCCTGCGAGGACGTTTGCGGCACTGCTTCCGTACTGTTGCGGCTCCCGCGCCCCTGGGCGCCGCGGCTGCGTTTTCCCGCCGTATACAGCGTTCGTATACAGCGCTCCAGAAAGCGCAAAAGGACTCGGGGGCTACGCTGCCCGAGTCCTCATACCCAGCAGAATAGCCCACATGAACCAAGGTCCGGCAGGTCATGTGACGCGATCTTTTAATCGTCCACTACTTGAGACAGCCCGGCGAGCCGAGCGGCGAAGGTTTCTGCGCACGGTCGACGGGGTCACGATCGACGCCTCTTACGAGCCCGGAAAGCGCACGTCGGCCTCCTTTTCCGACGAGCTCGCGATCGTCGTCGCGCACGGTTTCACCGGGGATCTCGACCGGCCGCACGTACGCCGGGTGGCAGGCGTCCTCGCGCAGCACGCGGCCGTCGTCACATTCTCCTTCCGGGGGCACGGAGCCTCCGGCGGGCGTTCCACGGTGGGCGACCGCGAGGTGCTCGACCTGGCGGCGGCGGTCGCCTGGGCACGAGAGCTGGGCCACACCCGCGTCGTCACGGTCGGCTTCTCGATGGGCGGATCCGTGGTGCTGCGGCACGCGGCGATGCACCGCCGGGGGCCGGGGCAGGAGCAGCAGGGGCAGGTGGGGCGCACGGGAGCGTATACGGACGCGGTGGTGTCGGTGAGCGCCCCGGCGCGCTGGTACTACCGGGGTACGGCACCCATGCGGCGACTGCACTGGGTGGTGACCCGCCCGCTGGGCCGCACGATCAGCCGCTACGGCCTGCGCACCCGGATCCACCACCGCGACTGGGACCCGGTCCCGCTCTCCCCGGTCGAGTCGGTCCCGCTGATCGCCCCCACACCCCTGCTGATCGTCCACGGCGAACTGGACGGCTACTTCCCGCTGGACCACCCCCGGATGCTGGCCGCCGCGGGCGAGGGCCACGCCGAGCTGTGGCTGGAGGCGGGCATGGGGCACGCGGAGCACGCGGCCGACGATGCGCTGCTGGGGCGGATCGGTGCGTGGGCGGCATCCGCGTCGGACTAGCCTGTCCGTGTCGACCGTCACCATGGACCGACACCCGCTGACTCACCGATCGAGGAACGTGATGGCACAGGGCACGGTGCGTTACTGGGCCGCCGCCAAGGCCGCCGCCGGCGTCGCCGAGGAGCCGTACGAGGCGGAGACCCTCGCCGAGGCGCTCGACGCGGCACGCGAGCGACACCCCGGCGAACTCGTCCGCGTCCTGCGGCGATGCTCGTTCCTCATCGACGGTGACCCCGTGGGCACCCGCGGACATGAGACGGTACGGCTGGCCGAGGGCGGCACGGTCGAGGTGCTCCCGCCGTTCGCAGGAGGGTGACGGGCATCATGAGCAACCAGCAGTGGGGGTCCCCCCGCTCGAGCGAGGCCGAGAGTGGGGGAGGGCCGCACGAAGGGCACGGCTCACCTCAGCAGCAGCCCCGCTGGCCCGGGCAGCAGCAGTCCGACGAGGACGCGCAGCACCAGACCCAGCAGTGGGAGGGGCAGACCTGGGAGACGCAGACGCATGTGCGTCCTGCGGCGGCTGCTCCTCCGGCCGGGGCTCCGGCTGCGGGTCCGACGCCGGCTCCGGCTCCGAGTCAGGCTCCGGCAGAGCCGGTGTACGGGACGGGGCATGGGTACGGGGTCCAGGCGTCGGGGTACGGGGCTCAGGGACCGGCGTCCGGGTACGGGGCTCCGGCTCCGGCGTCGGACCAGCCGTCCCAGGGGTACGGGGCTCAGGGGTATGCGGCTCAGGTTCCGGCGCCTGACCAGCGGTCTCAGGGGTACGGAGCCCAGCCTCCGGCTCCGGCTTGGAACCACGCGAACCAGGGCCAGAGTCAGGGCCAGGGGTACGGGCACGGGCACGGGCCTGTGCAGGGGCCCGCGTACGGGGACTTCGCGCCCACATCCGCACCTGCACCCATGCCCCCAACTGCACCCCCGTCGGCGACAGCTGGCGATCAGGCTGCCCCGGCCCCCGACCCCGCCCCCGCGTACGGACCGCCCACCGTCACCGGCAACCCCCGGGTCACCGACGCCCAGCGCGCCCGCGCCGAAGGGCGTTCGCCGATCATCGAACCGGGCGGGCAGCCGGCCGTACTGACGGCGGTGCTCGGGGCGCTGCTCGCGGGAACGGCGGCGATCGGCGAGTACGCACTCCTCGTCCCGCTCGTGATCCTGCAGGCGGTGACCGCGGCGGGCTGGTTCCGGCTGAACGGCATGTGGCCCGCCCGGCAGGGCATCGCGGTGGCCTTCGCGGGCGCGCTCACGGCGGACGCCGTACTGCTCACGGCCGGCCGCGAGAACGCCCCCGCCGCCATCCTCGGCACCCTCGGCGTCTGGGTCCTGCTCGCCCTGGTCCTCCAACTCCGCAGCCACGCCGAACCCGACGAGCGCATGTACGGCCTGATGGCCACGGTCGCCTCCGCGGCGCTGGCCATCGTCGCGACGGGGCATCTCGCGGCGGCTGCGGACGCGGTGACCGTGGGCGGGGCGGCGGTGGCGGCGGCGATCCTGGCCCGCGCGCTTCCCCTCCCGACACCGGCGTCACTGCTGGCCGCCCTGCTGGCGGCGGCGGGCATGGGCCTGGGACTGGGCGCCCTGACGGACCTGGGCACGGGCGGCGCCCTCCTCGGTGCCGCGGCCGGCGCCTCGGCCCTGATCGGCCACAGAGTCGCCAGCTACGACTACCCGTCCCGCTTCGTCCACTTCACGGCGGGAGTCGCCCTTCCGCTCGCGGCAGCGGCTCCGGCGGTCTATCTGCTGGGCAGGGCGCTGGGCTGAGGCGGAGCGCCGGGCCGAGGCGGGGCGAAAACCTCCAGGTCCCCCAACTCCCCACCTGTCACAGGTGATCGACAACTCACCTCGTCCGCGACGACCGGCCCCCCACCCGAGTTACCCTCGCTCGACGGCCACCGGAGGCCGTCGATGCCGAGGTGGGGGAACACCAAGACATGCGCGCACTGCGAATACTTCTGATCGTCACCGTCATCCTGGGCGGACTCTTCGTCATCGCCGACCGCGTGGCCGTCGGCTTCGCCGAGGACGAGGCGGCGGACAAGCTGCGGACCAGCGAAGGCCTGGCCGGCACACCCAGCGTGTCGATCAAGGGCTTCCCCTTCCTCACCCAGGTCGTCGGCGGCGAACTCGACGAGGTCGAGGTCGGCATCCAGAACCTCGAGGCGGACACCGGCGGCACCGCGCAGAACACCGGCCCCGACAAGATCCGTATCGACGACCTCACCGCCCAGATGCGCGGTGTCGCCTTCTCAAGCAACTACAGCTCCGCCACCGCGGCCTCGGCCACCGGCACGGCCACGATCTCGTACGACGAACTCCTCAAGGCCGCCAAGTCCGAACCCGTACAGCTCACGAACGGAGTCACCGCCGAGGTCGTCGGCCTCTCCGACGGCGGCAACGGCAAGATCAAGGTCGAGGTCGAGGCCACCGTGCTCGGCGCCAAGCTCCCCCAGCCGGTCTCCGTACTGAGCACGATCGGCGTCAAGGGCGACACCGTCACGGCACGCGCCGACGCGCTCCCCAACCTCGGCGTCCAGCTCGCCGAGGACAAGGCCCGCACGGTCACCGACTTCCAGCAGCGCATCGACGGCCTCCCCGGCGGCATCAAGCTCGACAAGGTCGAGGCGGCCCCGAACGGCGTCGACATCACGGTGCGGGGTTCGGACGTCTCGCTCGTCGGGTAGTACGGCAGGGGAGTACGACGGGCCGTACGAGGGCAACCCGTACGGACGGACCTGTTGTCCGAAAGGCGAGACGCCCCCGTCCGCGAAACAGATGTGCTGAAGGTGACGAGCCCGCAACGGCCGCACGAACACGACTCCTGCCGCTCCGTCATCCCGTATCGCGGACAATCGCGTCTCACCATCCGACACGCCGGTGACATGCCACCCCCACCCTCCCTACGATCGACCCCATGAAGCGACAGCAGGCGGATCTGACGAAGCGGCGGGCAGTAGACCTGTGCCGTGTCGCCGCCATGCTCTGTCGCACCTTCTGAGCGGAAGCGCCGACTTCCGCGATCCCCGGGCTCTTTGACGCTCTCACCACGTCAGGGCCACCCCCGTGCGCCACGTACGCCTCCGCTGTCATGCGCGTACCGCACCCCCTCATCGACGCACCGCCCCGCCGCAACTGCCCCGGAGGAGAAAGAGCATGAGCCGCAGCGACGTCCTGGTAGACGCAGACTGGGTCCAGGACCACCTGGACGACCCGAAGGTCGCCATCGTCGAGGTCGACGAGGACACCTCCGCGTACGAGAAGAACCACATCAAGAACGCGATCCGGATCGACTGGACCAAGGACCTCCAGGACCCGGTGCGCCGTGACTTCGTCGACCAGGAGGGCTTCGAGAAGCTCCTGTCGGAGAAGGGCATCGCGAACGACACGCTGGTCGTCCTCTACGGCGGCAACAACAACTGGTTCGCCTCGTACGCCTACTGGTACTTCAAGCTGTACGGCCACGAGAACGTCAAGCTCCTCGACGGCGGCCGCAAGAAGTGGGAGCTGGACTCCCGCGACCTCGTCGACGGTGCCCAGGTGCCGAACCGCCCGAAGACCGAGTACAAGGCCAAGCCGCAGGACACCTCGATCCGCGCGTTCCGTGACGACGTCGTCGCCGCGATCGGCGCGCAGAACCTGGTCGACGTCCGCTCGCCCGACGAGTTCAGCGGCAAGCTGCTCGCCCCGGCCCACCTGCCGCAGGAGCAGTCGCAGCGCCCCGGCCACGTGCCGAGCGCCCGCAACATCCCGTGGTCCAAGAACGCCAACGACGACGGCACCTTCAAGTCGGACGACGAGCTCAAGGAGCTCTACGCCGAGGAGCAGGTCGACCTCGCCAAGGACACCATCGCGTACTGCCGCATCGGTGAGCGCTCGGCCCTGACCTGGTTCGTCCTGCACGAGCTGCTCGGCGTCGAGAACGTCAAGAACTACGACGGTTCCTGGACCGAGTACGGCTCCCTCGTCGGCGTGCCGATCGAGCTCGGCGCCAACAAGTAAGCCCCCGACCTTTCAACTACCTCTTCAGGAGCAGCACATGTGTGGAGCGAAGGCCGGCGGCCCGGACGCCTCGACGATCAAGCCCGGTGAGACCACCATCCAGGGCCAGGTGACCAAGGACGGCGAGCCCGTGGTCGGCTACGTCCGCCTGCTGGACTCGACCGGCGAGTTCACCGCCGAGGTCCCGACCTCGGCGACCGGACAGTTCCGCTTCTACGCGGCCGAGGGCACGTGGACCGTACGCGCCCTCGTCCCGGGCGGCACGGCGGACCGCACGGTCGTGGCCCAGACGGGCGGTCTTGCCGAGGTCGCGATCGCCGTCTGATCGCCGTTTGAACGGTCTGACGGCACACACCGTATGAACGGCTGAAGGGCCGCACCCCTGGGGGTTGGACGCCACCACTTTTGATCGGGGTGCGGCCCTTCGGCTTGCCCGCATCTCCGGACCTACGCTGGATGTATGTACGCACGACGGCGTCACGCCTACTTCGCGATGATGGGCACGTGCATCGGCCTCTTCGTCCTCGCCTGGGGAGTCGTGCGGCTCTGGTCGATGCCCGTGGCCATCGGCATGTGCGTCGTGGCGATGGTGATTCCGCCGCTCGCGGCCATGGTGGCCAACCGGCGCGGCCCGGACGACCGCTGGTGGGACGACCCCTCCGGGGACCCGAAGTCCGACGAGTGGTGGGACGAGCTGGACGGCAAGAAGCGACGGCCTGGACGGTAAGCAGCGCCGCCGCTAGAACAGGCCCATGACTCGTACGAAGGTGTCCACCGTGGTGCTCGATGCGCACGACGCGCATCAACTGGCCGATTTTTACGTGCGGTTGCTCGGGTACGAGGTATGCGCGGACGAGCCTCACTGGGTACTCATCGGGCCCACGGACGGGGATGGTGTCTCGCTCGCCTTCGAGACCGAGCCCGAGTACGTCCAGCCCGTCCGGCCCACCCGCAAACCCGGCGACCAGCAGATGATGCTGCACCTCGACATCGAGGTCGACGACCTGGAAGGCGAGACGGCGCGGGCCGTCGCCGAGGGCGCCACGCTCGCCGACTATCAGCCACAGGACGACGTACGGGTGCTGCTGGACCCGTCGGGGCACCCCTTCTGCCTCTGGGTGGAGACGCCGGAGTAGGGCGTCTCAGTACACGAGCGCCTGGGTGTCGTCCGCCAGCGCCTCCTGTACGAAGACCTGCGCCCCCGCGATCCGTACGCCCTCGATCACGTCCTTCTCCGTGATGTCGCGCCGGGCCGCGCACTGGGTGCACAGCGTGAGACGGCCGCCGGCCAGCACCGACTCGAGCAGATCGGGGAGCGGAGCCGCGTGCGGCAGCTCGAACTCGGCGGCCTTGCCCGGCAGCGCGAACCACGCCGACTCGCCGGTCAGCCAGAGGGAGACGTCCACCCCACTGGCCACGGCGACCGCCGCCACCGTGAACGCCTGCGAGCACCGCTCGGGAGCATCGGCCCCGGCCGTCACCTTGATCACGAGCTTCTTCGCCATGGGACGAAGCCTAGTCGCGCCACCTCCCACCGAGCCCCGGACCGTGGCCGCGTAAGCTGGAGCCCGGCTCTGTGTACGGCCCCACCGCCCAACCTCGCTCATCCAAGGAGCACCCCGTGCTTACGATCTTCTTCGAAGCTCTGCTCGTGCTGGTCTGCGTCGGCGTTCTCGCCTTCGCCGGGCTGACCGTGAAGAAGCTGTACCAGGGCCAGCGCTGAGCGCTGTCACGGACGCCCCCCATCACCCACGTACGAGACTTCTGAGCTGATCATGATCGAGATCCCGTCCGACCTCCACAAGGACCTGGTCCCCCTGGCCTTCCTGCTCGGCAGCTGGACCGGCGCGGGTGTCCATGACTTCCCCGGTGCCGAGAAGTGCAACTTCGGCCAGGAAGTCAGCTTCAGCCACGACGGGCGGGACTTCCTCGAGTACCACTCGCGCACCTGGGTCCTGGACTCCGAGGGCAACAAGGTGAAGCCGCTGGAGACCGAGACCGGCTACTGGCGCATCGACTCCGACCGCAAGGTCGAGGTCGTGATGGTCCGCGACGACGGCGTCGTCGAGGTCTGGTACGGCGAGCTGGCCGACAAGAAGCCCCAGATCGACCTGGCGACGGACGCGGTCGCGCGCACGGCGGCCTCGGGCCCGTACAGCGGCGGCAAGCGCCTTTACGGCTACGTCAAGAGCGACCTCATGTGGGTCGGCGAGAAGCAGACCCCCGAGGTGCCGCTCCGCCCCTACATGTCCGCCCAGCTCAAGAAGGTCGTGTCCCCTGAGGACGTCGAACGCTGGGCCAGAGCCCTCCCGGACGACATGCCGGACGACGGGATCGCCTTCTTCAAGTAGCTCTAGACTTTCAGGTGTGGTGAGCACTCGAAGCAGCACCGGAAGCAGCGCCGAAGGCACTGACTGGAAGAGTGATCTGCGGCAGCGCGGGTATCGGCTGACGCCGCAGCGGCAGCTTGTGCTCGAGGCTGTGGACACGCTTGAGCATGCGACGCCCGACGACATCCTCGTGGAAGTGAGGAAGACGGCGTCGGGGGTCAACATCTCCACCGTGTACCGGACGCTGGAGCTCCTGGAGGAGCTCGGGCTGGTCTCGCACGCCCACCTCGGGCATGGCGCGCCCACGTACCATCTCGCGGACCGTCATCACCATCTCCACCTGGTGTGCCGGGACTGCCGGAACGTGATCGAGGCGGATGTGTCGGTCGCCGCCGATTTCACGGCGAAGCTGCGGGAGAGCTTCGGGTTCGACACCGATATGAAGCACTTCGCGATCTTCGGCCGGTGCAAGGACTGCGCGGGCAAGAGCGCGAGCAGGAAATAAAAGGCGCAACTACTCGGTCGTAGGGTGTATGCCCATGAAGAGCCCTCTGTTGTCCCTGCCCGGTGCCGTGCCCGCCGAGGGTGTGGACGAAGGCGTCGCCGCGCACTACGGCGACCTGTTCCGCGAACAGCGTGCCCTCGCCGACGGCACGGGTTTCGTCGACCTCTCGCACCGCGGCGTCGTCGCCGTCTCCGGCGAGGACCGGCTCAGCTGGCTGCACCTCCTGCTCACCCAGCACGTCTCCGACCTCCCGCCCGGCCACGCCACCGAGGCGCTGGTCCTCTCCGCGCACGGCCATATCGAGCACGCGCTGTATCTCGTCGACGACGGGACGACCACGTGGGCTCACGTGGAGCCGGATACGCAGGAGGCGCTGATCGCGTACCTGGAGTCGATGAAGTTCTTCTACCGGGTCGAAGTCGCGGACCGGACAAGCGAGTTCGCGGTCGTGCATCTGCCGGCCGGTTCCATCGCCGAGGTGCCCGAGGGCGTTGTCGTACGCGAGATGTCGTACGGGCGTGATCTGTTCCTGCCGCGCGGCGACCTGGAGTCGTACGCGGCCAGGAGCGGGCCGGTCGCCGGGATCCTGGCGTACGAGGCCCTGCGCGTCGAGAACCACCGGCCGCGGCTCGGCTTCGAGACCGACCACCGGACGATTCCGCACGAGCTGGGCTGGATCGGCACGGCGGTGCATCTGCAGAAGGGCTGCTACCGGGGCCAGGAGACCGTCGCCCGCGTCCAGAACCTGGGCAAGCCGCCGCGGCGGCTCGTCTTCCTGCACCTGGACGGCAGCGAGGTGCACCTGCCGCCGCACGGTGCCGAGCTCCGGCTCGCGGCGGAGGGCCCGGAGGGGCGCAAGATCGGTTTCATCACGACGGCCGTACGGCATCACGAGCTCGGCCCGATCGCCCTGGCACTGGTGAAGCGGAACGTGCCCCTTGACGCACCGCTGATGGCCGACGCGACGGCTGCGTCGCAGGAGGCCGTGGTCGAGGTGTAGGGCGCGGTCTGTCGAAAGGGCGCGCGGGCTACATCGCGGGGCTACATCTCGAGCAGGACCGTGAACGGGCCGTCGTTCGTCAGCGATACGCGCATCTTGGCGCCGAAGCGGCCCGTCGCCACCGTCGCGCCCAGGGAACGGAGTTGGGCGACGACCTCGTCCACGAGGGGTTCGGCGACGTCGCCGGGGGCGGCGGCGTTCCAGGTGGGGCGGCGGCCCTTGCGGGCGTCGCCGTAGAGCGTGAACTGGCTGATGACGAGCAGCGGCGCGTCGATGTCGCTGCACGACTTCTCGTCGTCCAGCATCCGGATCGACCAGAGTTTGCGGGCCAGTTGGGCCGCCTTCTCCTTGGTGTCCTCGTGGGTGACGCCCACCAGGACGCACAACCCCTCGCCGTCGATCTCGCCGACCGTCTCGCCGTCGACGACGACGCTCGCGCCGTCAACTCTCTGTACCACTGCACGCATACGGACCATCATGCCGTGCGTCGGCTTGACCTCCGTAGGGGATCTTCTTAGGTCTTCTTATCACTCCTTAAGCCTCCATCTGGGGCGTATCGGGTGCACTCCGGCTCATAGCAGCCAACAGGGGTGGCACGATGCATCCACACGCCGGTCGAGGGGACGGTTGAGGCATATGAGCAGCATGAGCACATCGGGTATGGGGCAGTCGCCACCTGCGGTCACGGGGGGCATCGCGGGAGTTGGGGGAGCAGGGAATTCGGCTACGGGCCATCCGATCACGGCACCTCCGGTGGGGGTGCGTCCGCCCGTGCAGCGGACGGACAGCCCGCCGGTCGAACGCGATCTGTCCGGGCTGCGGCTGCCCGAGCTGCGGACGATGCGGCGCGGAGCCCAGCGGGACGAGGCGGACCTCAGCTATGTACGGCGACTCGTCCAGGGGCGGATCGACATCCTGCGTGCGGAACTCGGACGACGGGCCGATCCCGCCCGCTCGTCCGCGACGGCACCGCTCGCCGAAGAGGCATCTTCCGGCTCCTTCGGCTCCTCCGGCTCGTCGATCTCGTCCGTCGTGCAGCGGCTGTCGGAGATCCTGACGGACGCGCCCGCACGGCAGCGCTCGTCGGCCCGGCATGTCACGCTCGGCACCCCGCACAGCGAGGAGTTCCGGCGGCAGGCCGCGGACATGCTCGCGGAGGTGGAGCTGTCCGACCTCGAGGCTCGTACGGATCTGGAGCTGAACACCGCGATGGGGCGGCTCCTGCGGTACGAGCAGCAGGTCTCGCGCCGGCGCCGGCAGTTGCAGCGGACGGCCGACGACTGCAGCGCGGAGATCGCGCGCAGGTACCGCGAGGGCGAGGCACGCGTGGACGACCTGCTGATCTGAGGCTGGGTCTTCCGACCCTTCTGAGCCTTCTGAGTCGCGCCGCCCGTACGAGTGAGGATTATCGTCCTGGCTCGGCCCTGCTCGGCCTGGGTTACCCGGCGTTACCTGATGTGACGCCGGGTGAGTTGGGTGAGCACTTTTTCCGCCCTGTACCAGAGCTGTACGGACGCTAACCGACGGCCCGCCAGAGTGGCGTACCCGCACCACACTGGAAGGGAAAACACATGGGTAATGCTGTGCGACCACAGCGCAGGGCCATTCTCACCGGAGGGCTGGCGGCGGCCACCGCGGCCTTCCTCACCGGCTGTTCGTCGAAGACGGACGGCGGGGCGGCGACGGACTCCGCATCGCCCGCGGGCGCGGTGAAGAAGACTCCCTCCACGTCGCCACCGGCCGCGGGCGAGCGGCCGGACTCGCCGTGGACGGCGTTCGCGAGGCTGATGGAGGGCAACGAGCGCTGGGTGGACGGGAAGCTTCAGCACCCCGACCGGGATCCTCGCCGACGTGAGTTCGTCGCCGAGGAGCAGGACCCGTTCGGTGTGATCCTCTCCTGCATCGACTCAAGGGTGCCGCCGGAGCTGCTGTTCGACACCGGGCTCGGGGACCTGTTCGTGATGCGTACCGGCGGTCAGGTGGTCGGCGACGTGGTCACCGGTTCCGTCGAGTACGGGCCCATGACCTCCGGAACTCCGCTGATCGTGGTGCTCGGGCACCAGCGCTGCGGCGCGGTCAAGGCGGCGCACAAGGCGCTGAAGGACGGCAAGCCGCTGCCCGGCAACCTGCAGTCGATCGCCGAGGCCCTGCGCCCGGCGTACGACGTGATCGCCAAGGAGAAGCACGCAGACCCGGTCGACGCCATGACCCGTGTGCACGTCAAGCAGACCTCCGCCGATCTGCGGTCCAACAAGGATCTGGGTCCGCTGGTGAAGAAGGGGGACCTGGCGGTGGTCAGCGCGTACTACTCGCTGGACACGGGGCGGGTGGAGGTCCTGACGGGGGCGCCGACCGCCTGACGGAGCGCAGCAGGCACACAACAGGAAGGCCCGGCATACCCACGTGGGTATGCCGGGCCTGGCCGCGTCACGGCCGGGTCGACTCCGTCGGCCCTTGAGGCCTTCGGCCTCAGGCGGATCCGCTGCGGCGGCTGCGGAGCCACCATGCCCCGCCGCCGAGTACGAGGACGGACGCGGCGATGCCGATCGGTACGCCGATGGGCATGCCGTCGTCGCCCTCCGCGTCGTTCGCCGCGGGCTCCGCCGCCGGTGTCGACGCGCCCGTCTTCGGTTCGCCCGCTGCCGTGTCGGACGGCGGGGCGGACAGCGTGGGCTCCTCCGTGGGGGTCGGGGCCACAGGCTTGGCGCCGGGGGCGGCCGGCTTCAGGTCCAGGCGGGGGGCGGGGTGGCCGTGACCGTGGCCGTCTGAGGTTTCCTCCTCGTCCAGTTCGATCCAGCGGTCCACCTTGCCGTCGCTGTAGCTCTGTACCGTCTTGAAGGCCAGGGATTTGGCGTCTGGCAACTGTCGTACGGTGACGACGTGTTCGGCGTCCTCCCCAACGTCGAGTTTCGGTCCTGAGACGGTGTAACCCCGGTCGGTAGGGGTGAGTTTCCAGCCGTCCGGGCCTTCCTTGTAGGTGATGTCGCCGGGCGCGATGCCCTTGGGCAGGATCACCTCCAGCTTGCTGATGCCGGCCGAGGCGGACTCCGACTCCGCGGAGAAGGTCAGCGCCACGTTCTGGTCGAGGGCCCGGGCGCCCTCGGCCTCGACGTCCGCATGGGCGGCGGCCGGTCCCGCGGTGGCGACGGCGACCGCGAACACGGCTGCCGTGAGACCGCCGAGGGCGCCGACACGGCGCAGGCTGCGGGGAAGGGCAAGGGTCGGGTGCTGCACGGGGGCTCCTAGTAGCGGTGGTGTAGCGGGCTTGGTTCGGGTCTTCGGGGCGCCGCCGCCCGGCCCATGAGCCGGGCGGCGGCAGGCGACGTACGGGCGTACGGGATATGAGGTACGGGCCGTACGGGATATCAGGCAGCCGCCGCGGCCAGCGGCCGATGGCCTTCGGCCTCGTACAGGGACTCGATCAGTGAGTTGCGGGCGCGGGCCACACGCGAGCGCACGGTGCCGACCGGGCAGCCGCCGGCCCGCGCTGCCTCCTCGTACGACAGGCCCAGCATCTGGGTCAGTACGAAGGCCTCGCGGCGGTCGTCGGGCAGTGCGGTCAGCAGTTCCGCGAGGGCGATGCCGTCGTCGAAGCCCGGCAGGCCGCGTGGCTGGGCGCGTTCGGCCGCCGACTGCCAGTTGTCCCGGTCCGACAGGCGGGGCCGGGCGGAGGAGTACCGGAGGTTGTCGATGACCGCGCGGCGCGCGATGGCCAGCAGCCAACTGCGCGCCGAGGAACGGCCTTCGAAACGGTGCAGGCTGCCGAGGGCCCGCAGGAAGGTGTCCTGGGTCAGGTCGTCGGCGGCTTGCGGGTCGGCGCCGAGGTAGGTCACGTAGCGGCTGACGTCCCGGTGGAGGGCGCGGACGAACTTCTCGACGGCGTCCAGGTCACCGCCGCGGGCGGCGAGCGCCCAGGACGTTATCGACTCGTCGTGCGGGCAGGGCGAGCTGTGCAGGGCAGGAGTGAACACCTGTGTCCTTCTCGGGGTCCGGGAACCAGGCCCAGCAGAAGAGGGCTCGGCGGTTCCGGTGACTGTTGGTGGCTCCGGCTGTCGTCAGAGGACAGCGGGCCGGACAGGCGGGCCCCGAGAAGTGATCGCGTATACGAGGAGGAGCTGCCGCAACGCGTGACCCGAGCCGTCCCGGAGGGCGCGGACGCGCGGGCGGTACGGCGGCGAGGGCAGCCGGAGCGGCAGGCGCAGCGGCGCGACGAGCCACCCGGCGAGAACCCGCAGGATACGGAAGGCGGCGCGCTCACCGTGGGCGAGCCACAGGCCGCACAGCAGGGCGGCGGCCAGGTGAGCGGCGAGCATGCCGGTGGGGGACATGCCGTCCATGAGATGACCCGTGTGGGCCGTGGATGCCGTGGACGCTGCGGAGTCCATGGAGGACGACATGCCTGCCGTCCCCGCCATGTCGTGGCTCATGGAGTGCGCGGTCGTCGCCGCGTCGGGGGAGCGCGGGCCGCTTCCCGGCGGCGTGCACAGCAGATGGCGCGCCCACCGCTGGGCGAAGGACGCCCCATGGGCCGGCTCCGGCCGTACGACCGCCTGCGCGAGCGAGAACAACGCGTGGAGAACCACCTGGGTGGCGACCGCGAGGGAACCGACCACGAAGAGTCCGCGTTCCCGGCCCGCCAGACCCCACGCCATGCCGCCCGTCGCGACGACTCCGGCGGCCAGTGCCCAGACGGGCACCGCGACACCGGACGTCATCACGTGTCCCTGGACAGCGAACAGCACGCAGACGACCGCGAACATCGCGGCCCTCAGCGTACGAACACTCCGTCCAGCACTCATGGCGGGCTTCATCCTTGCACCGGCATTGGGCCGTCACAGCCCAATACGGACAACCACCGGGTGCGCCACTCAATCCGGCCCGTGTGATCCAGGCCACGGCAACGCGAGCCACGGCAAGGCGGAGGGCATGCCGCCAGATGGCCTATTCGGCCTTGCCGGGGAAAAATTGGGGCATAGCGTGCGGAATATGATGAAACAACATATCGCCTACCTGGCATGCGCCGCGGCGGTCATCGGGACGGGGCTCGGGGCCGCCCCGTCGACCGCCGCCCATACGACCCACGTGGTCCGTCCCGGAGAGTCGATCCAACGGGCGGTGGACGCCGCCGAACCCGGCGACACCGTTCTCCTGCACCGCGGCACCTACCGCGAGAGCGTCGAGGTGAGCACACCCGGGCTCACGCTGCGCGGCATGGGCGGCGGCACCGTGATCAGACCCGCCGCGAAGAGGGCCGCCAACAGTTGTGCCGAGGGCGGCAACGGCATCTGTGTGGTGGGGACGAAGAACCGTAACGTCAAGGACGTCACCATCGCCGCCCTGAAGGTGACCGGCTTCGCCAAGAACGGGATCTACAGCACGGCCACCGACAGGCTGACCGTGCGGAACGTGACCGCGGTGAAGAACGGGGTGTGGGGCGTCGCCCAAGAGGCTTCCGTCCGCGGCGTGTTCCGGTGGAACACCGCCCGGGACAACGGCGACGCGGGCCTGTTCCTCGCCAACACGATCACGGCCGAGGAGGGCGCCACGAACGCCCGGGGCACGGTGGTGGAGCACAACCGGCTGGAGGGCAACCGCATCGGCGTCACCGTCCGGCGACTGCGGAACCTCAGCGTCGCGGGCAACGACGTCACCGGCAACTGCGCGGGAGTCTTCGTCGTCGGTGACGAGAACAAGCCGAGGGCCGGCGACCTGGCCGTACGCGACAACCACATCACGCGGAACAACAAGTTCTGCCCGAAGACCGAACGGCTGCCCTTCCTGCAGGGCTCCGGCATCGTCCTGACCGGCGCCGAGAAGACCCTCGTGACCGGGAACGAGATCACGGACAACGTCGGCACCTCGCCGTTGTCGGGCGGCATCGTCCTGTTCAAGAGCATGGTGGGCGTCACCAGCGAGCAGAACCGGATCAGCGGCAACCGGCTGGCGGGCAACGCCCCGGCCGACCTCGTCAACACGGACACCGGCAAGGGCAACACCTTCGAAGGCAACTCCTGCCGTATGTCCAGGCCCGCGGGACTGTGCTGACCGGCCGGCCGTATCCACCCGGTGTCCATCCACCCGGTGTCCATCCCCCGGTATCCATCCGCGGGGCAGTGAAGTGAAGGAAGGAACGCGGCACATGACGACCGCACAGACCGCCCCACCGCCGTCCATGAGGCTGAGGGAACTCGTGTTCGGCGCGGCATGTGCCGCCGCCCTCCGCGCAGCCGCCCGGCTGGGGGTCGCCGACGCTCTCGGCGACAGTCCCCAGCCTGTGGAGGACCTCGCGGCCGCGGTGAAGACCGAACCCCGGCCGCTGCGACGGCTGCTGCGGGCCCTGTCCTGCTACGGCGTCTTCGCCGAGCGGCCGGACGGGACGTTCGCGCACACCGACATGTCCCGGCTGCTGCGCGAGGACGACCCGCACAGCCTGCGCCACATCTCGCTGTGGTGCACCGAGCCATGGACCTGGGACGCGTGGCCCAGGCTGGACGAGGCGGTACGCACAGGCCGGAACGTCGTCGAGGACCTGTACGGAAAGGAGTTCTTCACCTACCTCAACGAGGACGCCCCGGAATCGGCCGACGTCTTCAACCGCGCCATGACGACCTCCAGCGTGCAGTCCGCACGGGACGTCGCCAACTTCCTTGATCTGTCAGGGAGTTCGTCGGTCGCCGACATCGGGGGCGGCCAGGGGCACGTGGTGGCGAGCCTGCTGGAGAAGTATCCGTCGATGCGTGGCGCGCTGCTCGACCTGCCGCGCGTCGTGGAGAACGCCGATCCACGGCTGCGTACGTCAGGCGCGCTCGCGGACCGGGTGCGCATCGTGGCAGGCGACGTCCGGGTGGCCGTCCCGGTCCGGGCGGACGTGTACGTCATCAAGAACATCCTGGAGTGGGACGACGACAGCACCGCCCGGACCCTGCGCAACGTCATCGAGGCGGGCGGACCCGGGGCACGGGTAGTGGTCATCGAGAACCTCGTCGACGACACCCCGTCGATGCGGTTCAGCACCGCCATGGACCTGCTGCTGCTCCTCAACGTCGGCGGGGCGAAGCACACCACCGAGAGCATGACCCGCCGGCTGACCGATGCGGGACTGGTCATCGACGACGTCCGGCCGGTCAACCCGTATCTGCACGCCTTCGACTGCACCGTGCCCGACCACGGATAGGCATGCCGCAGACCGAAGGCCGCCGGGCCCGCGACTGACTGTCGCGGGCCCGGCGGCCTTTGGCGTAGTGCTGAGGTTCAGGCGGTGGAGCCCCGCTCCCAGCGGTAGAAGCGGTGGGCCATCGCGTCCTTCGGGGAGCGCCAGGTCGCGGGGTCGTACGCGCTGACGTACGCCGACAGCCGCTCGCTGATGTCCCGGAACTCGGGGTGTCCGGCCATCTTGGCGATGGCAGGACCGGGGTCCTGTTCCGCCTCGATGAGGTGCAGGTACACCTCGCCGAACTGGAAGAGGCTGCGTCGGGCGACTCCCACGAGATGCGGCAGCTCGCCCCGGTCGGACTCCTCGAACACCTTGGCGATGTCGGGGGCCGACCCCGGAGCCATGCGGGCGACGATCAGGGTCTGGTGCATCGAACTCATCGAGTTGTCCTCCGTCCGGCTCAGTCGGTCAGGGACGACGACACGGGTCGGCGCTGAGCGGCGGCCTGTTCGATGCGGTCCCGGATCAGGGCCAGCTGGACCTTGGAGTTCTTGTTGATGTTGTCCGTCATCCAGGCGTCGTCGACCGGTGCGTCCGGCTTCATCGCGAAGTCCTGCGTCCACACCATCCGGGTGCCCTCCGGCACCTTCTCGTACTGCCAGCGGATGTTCATGTACGCGAAGGGCCCCGTCTCGACGCGGCGGGCACGCACGCTGAGCGCGTCGCGGTCCGTCTCCCGCTCCGAGACCCAGCTCCAGACGGTGCCGTTCTCGTCGGGCTTCATGGTCAGCCGGAAGGTGGTCTTGTTCCCCTCCTGGGAGAGGATCTCGGCCGAGGCGTACTCGCTGAACAGCTGAGGCCAGTTGGCCACGTCGTTGGTCATGTCCCAGACCAGGTCCAGCGGTGCGGCGATGGTGATGTCGTTCTCCGTGTGTCCGGTCATGTCACGCTCCTGCCACGAGGGCACCGTTGACGAGGTCGAGGAACTGCCGCGGGGTCTTGCAGCGTTCCGCGTCGGGAGGCAGCGGGGTGCCGTACCGCTTCTCCAACTCGCCCACGACGCCGAGCAGACCGAGCGAGTCGATGCCGAGGGCGTCGAAGCCGGAGTCGCTGCGCTCCTGCAGTTCGCCGGGGGCGACGGTGACTCCGGCCGCCTTCTTCATGAGTTCGGACAGCTCTTCTACGGTGATTTGCTCACTCATACGGTTCCTCTCCTTTGCTTTTACGAGGCGTCGGCGCCGCGCCGTAGCACCAGCGCCGAGTTCGATCCCATGAGCCCCCGGCTGAGGACCAGCGCAGTGCGCAGCTCGGCGGCACGGGCCCGGCCGGTCACGAGGTCGAGGTCATGGCAGATGTCGGAGACGTTGGGGGTCGGGGGGATCAGGCCGTGCTCCATCGCGAGCACGGCCGCCGTGGCGTCCAGCACGGACGCCGCGCAGTAGCCGCGGCCGATACCGGTCTTGGGTGCGGTCACGGGTACGCGCCCGCCATGCGCGCCGAGGGCGTCCGCGATCGCCAGCGCCTCGGCACGGTCCGCCTCCGGTACGCCGAGGGCGTCGGCGAAGACCACGTCGATCTCCCCGGGGGCACAACCGGCTTCCTCCAGCGCACCGCTGATGGCACGGGCGAGCCCTTGCCTGGACTCCGCCCAGCGGGAGGCGCCGGTGAACGTGGCCGCGTGTCCGGCGACGGTGGCCCGTACGGTCGCGCCCCGCTCCCGGGCCGCGCGCTCGTTCTCCACGACGAGCATGGCGCCACCCTCGGCGGGCACGAATCCACAGGCCTCGGCGGTGAACGGGCGGTAGGCGTGCGCCGGGTCCTGAGCCGTGCTCAGTTCCTGGTAGCCGAGTTGGCAGACCACCGAATAGGGGGCCAGCGGTGCCTCGGTCGCGCCGGCCACGATCACATCGGTGCCGCGTCGCGCGGCGCGCGCCGCGTGGGCGAGGGCGTCCAGACCGCCGGCCTCGTCGGCGGCGACGACCGAGCAGGGGCCCTTGAAGCCGCGCCGGATGGAGATCTGGCCGGTGCTGGCGGCGTAGAACCAGGCGATGGACTGGTACGGGCCGACGTACCGGCTGCCCTTCCCCCACAGCTCCTGCAACTCGCGCTGCCCGAACTCACCGCCGCCGGAACCCGCCGCGGTGACCACGCCCACGGAGAACGGCGCCTGACCGGTGTCGGCCTGGCCGAGGCGGGCATCGTCCAGCGCGAGGTCGGACGCGGCCAGCGCGAAGTGCGTGAACCGGTCGGTCTGGACGAGGTGGCGTTCCTCGACCGCCTCCGACGGCTCGAAGCCCCGGACTTCACCGGCCACCCGCAGGGGCAGGTGCTCACAGCCCTCGCGGGTGACCCGGTCCAGGACGCTGATGCCCTCCTGGGTGGACTTCCAGAAGGACTCGGTGCTGGTTCCGTTGGGCGCGATCACACCGATTCCGGTGACGGCGGCACGCCGCGGATACGGTTCGCTCATAGCGTCGCCTCCCTTGGCCGGGTCAGGACCACCGCGGACTGGAAGCCGCCGAACCCGCTGCCCACGGAGAGCACGTTGTTCAGTCGCCGCTCGCGAGCGACGCGCGGGACGTAGTCCAGGTCGCACTCGGGGTCCGGGGTCTCGTAGTTCGCGGTGGGCGGTACCACCTGGTGGGTCAGGGCCAGCACACAGGCGACGAGTTCGATCGCGCCGATCGCGCCGAGGGAGTGGCCCACCATGGACTTGATGGAGCTCATGGGGATGTCGTAGGCGTGCTGTCCCAGAGCTCGTTTCACGGCGGCGGTCTCGTGCCGGTCGTTCTGCTGGGTGCCCGAGCCGTGCGCGTTGACGTAGTCGATCGCTGTGCCGGCGAGCCCGGCGTGGCCGAGGGCGGACTCGATCGCTCGGGCCATCTCCAGGCCCTCCTTGGTCAGGCCGGTCATGTGGTAGGCGTTGCCGAAGGTGGCGTAGCCGCTGAGCTCGCAGTACACGTGGGTGCCGCGGGCCAGGGCGTGTTCGAGGTTCTCCAGGACGAGTACGGCACTGCCCTCGCCCATGACGAACCCGTCACGGTTGGCGTCGAAGGGGCGGGAGGCATGGGCGGGGTCGTCGTTGTTCGCGGACGTGGCCTTGATCGCGTCGAAGCAGGCCATGGTGATCGGCGATATCGGTGAGTCCGAGGCGCCGGCTATGCAGACATCCGCCCGGCCCTCCTCGATGGTGTGGAAGGCGTAGCCGACCGCGTCGAGGCCCGAGGTGCAGCCCGTGGAGACGGTCTGCACCGGCCCCCGCGCTCCGAACCGCTCCGCCACCGCCGAGGCGAGCGTGCTCGGCGAGAACGCGCGGTGCAGATGCGGCCCTGCCTCCCGGTGGTCCACGTCCCAGCGCTGTCCTTGATGGCTGACCAGTACGTAGTCGTGTTCCAGGCGGGTGGTGCCACCCACCGCGGTCCCGAGCGAGACCCCGACCCGCCAGGGGTCCTCCTGGCCGAGGTCCAGGCCGGCGTTCCGTATCGCTTCCTGAGCGGCGACCAAGGCGAACTGGACGTACCGGTCGGAGCGTGCGACCTGCTCCGCGTCCAGCCCGTGGGCCGCCGGATCGAAGTCGCACTCGGCGGCTATCCGCGAGCGCAGGCCTGTCGGGTCGAAGAAGGTGATGCCCCGTGTCGCGGTGCGCCCGCCTGCCAGGAGATCCCAGAACGCCGGTACACCGATGCCGCCCGGGGCGACGACGCCTATGCCGGTGACCGCCACGCGCCTGGTCATGAACCGACCTTGTTTCGGTCGATCGTCCGGCCCTCACTCGCGTCGGCCCCGTCCGCGCCGGCTTCCGTCCCCTCGGTGTCCACGTGACCGAGCGGCGGGCTCGGCGCCAGCGGACCGAGGTGGAAGACGAGGCGCGCCTCCACATCGCCGACGTTGCGGAAACGGTGCCGCATGTAAGCGGGGATCATGAGCCCCTGTTCGGGCCGCAGCGGGTGCGGGTCGCCGTCCAGGTCGACCTCCAGCTGCCCGCACAGGACGTACACGAACTCCTCGGAGTACGGGTGGTAGTGCTCACCGATGCGCTCGCCGGGCTGCACGATGGCCACGCCCATGAAACCGCTGGTGGAGCCGACCGTGGCGGGGGTGAGTATGGCGCGCAGATCGCCGCCGCGCCGGGTGTTGGGCTCAACCTCGTTGAGATCCACGATTCTGGGACGGGGTTTGATCACGACGTTGCTCCGATCGTGTGCTGTGTCGACATGAGAGCCGGTCGACATGAGGGCCGTGGTCGCCGCGACCCGTGTGGTGGACGGATCAGGCTTCGGGTGAGTGAGTCAGGCTTCGGGTGAGCGGCGGTCGGTGACGAACTCCATCCGGACCAGGCCGAGGAGGCGGGTGAGGGGGGTGTCCGCCCCGGCGTTCGTACCGACGTCGTCCAGGAGCGTCGTCAGCTCGGCCACGGGTCCGGTGTCCGGGAGGCCGAGGGCCAACGCCGGGTCGGCGGCGTCGAGACCGCCGAGCACATCGATCAGCCGGACCACCACGTCGTCGCGCTGGAAGATCGTGCTGCGCAGAACGGGGCTGTACGGACTGCCCGCCGCCGCTTCGTCCTGCCGGGCCAGCAGTTCGGCCAGCCGCATGCCGCAGCGGGGCCGGGCCGGGTAGTACAGGGCATGCCGCTCCGCCCGCGGGTCCTCCTGCTCCGCCGTCACATGGTGTACGGCGGGCAGCGCGGCCCGTGTGAAGAAGACCCGGGCGGACTCGGGGTCGTCGAGGTCCCGGCTCTGCTCCAGATGAGGATTGATGGCCTCTTCCACGGCCCGTACCTCGGGCTGCCGGGCCACGTGGCGCAGCGCTGCGAGCAGGTCGCCCCGCACCTCGATGGTCCGCACCACCCGGTTGCCGTGCATGAACAGGGACGTACGGCACAGCCGGGTGGTGTCGTCGACCTGCGGTTCGGGCGAGGCGTAGTCGGCGAGGATCCGGGCGACGGCCGCCTCACTGCCCGGCTTGACCGTGAAGGTGAGGGCGTGGCGGATCACGCCGTCACCGATCCGGGGCGAGGCCTGAAGACGGCGCTTCGCGGGGGTGGCTTCCGCCGGGCCGCCGGTCTCGCGGACGACGTGGAAGCGAAGCGACCTGGTGTCCCGTACGCAGCTGTGCAGCGGCTCCACCATCTGGACGTGCTCCTCACTGTTCACCCAGGCGAGGAACGGCGGGGCGCTCTCCCACTCACTGGTGATCAGCCACTGGGAGGGATTCTCGATCGACTGGCACAGCTGGTCGCTGACATGCCCGGGAACGGACGCGACCTGGTTGCACAGTTGCTCGTACGCCTCCAGGAACTGCTGCTGGGCTCCGTCGTGGACGTCCACCAGCAGGACGACACGGAGCCGGGAGCCGTCGAACACGGACTGGGAGACACGTGACGACACCTGATATGTCGGCTGATGTGTCGGCGGCTTTGAGGCAGGGGCGGACGTGGTCGTCATCCTGCTCATCTCCTTCGGGGGGCAGGGGTGGACGTCGGTCGTGGTACTGCGAGTTCGGCGTGGTTCGATCTTGTGCCCGTCCCCGGAAGCGCGCGACTCGTATGGACTACGCGGGTGATGGGCCACGCGGGAACCCCGGCATCCAACTGCGAGGAGGCGGCCGGGGCTTCGCTGCCGGGGTTCAGACGAGGTGGGCGAAGACCACCAGGTTCTCCGTGTAGTCCATGGCCGAGCGGTCGTAGGCACCCGCACAGGTGATGAGCCGGACCTCGGGTCGGGAGGTGTCGGCGTACACACGCTCGTCAGGGAAGTCGTCCTTCTTGAAGGTCTCCGCACTGTCGACGGCGAAGGAGGCCTTGCGCCCGTCGGCCCGTACGACGTGGAAGACATCGCCCTTCTTCAGTTCGCCGAGACCCGCGAACACGGCCGGGGACGTCCGGGTGTCCACGTGCCCGGCGATGATCGACGTGCCCGCCTCGCCGGGGGAGGCTCCCTCGGCGTACCAGCCGACGAGGTTGACGTTGTCGGCAGGCGGGGCTTCGAGCTGTCCCTTGGGGTCGAGGGCGAGAGGCATGAAGGGGGCGTCGACCGAGATCTTCGGGATGAGCAGACGCGTCGGCTGCGAGCGCGGCAGCTCCTTCCCCGCCTTCTCCGCCCGGGGCGGGTCCTTCTCCGCCTGCGGCTCGACGGGCGGGGCCTGCTGGGCGGACGGCGGATGCAGGGAGCTCTGGGAGGTGCCGGAGGACGACTCCCTGCCGCCGTACAGGACGGCTGCCAGGATCATGAGGGCCGCGGCGCACACCATGGTCAGGCTCGTACGGCATCGGTGCCCGGCCGGGGCGTCGCCTCCGGAAGGGGAGTTGTCGACAGAGGGAGGAGAGGGAGGAGAGGGGCGAGAGGCCGGATACGGGGGATAGGGGGGACGGGGAGGGACAGGGGGAGCTGCCATCGGGACCACCTCGCTAGGACGCGGCAGCGGGGGAGGGGGCTCGCGGAGGGCTAAGCGGGTCCAGCAAAGTCCGGTGCTGTACCGCGCCCCTAAGGAGGCCGCAGGCCTCTTAGGGGCGCGGGGAACTGCGCGACCAGCCACAACGAACCCGCAGACGAATCACGCACCCCCCGCGGAGCGGCTGGGCCGCCGGGCCGCCACACGGCGTGCGCGTGGCGGCTGCGGCGGCGGCTGTGTCGTACGGCGTGGGTCAGGTGGCGTGGGTCAGGCCGCGCTTGCGCCGGTCTTCTTGCGGCGCGCCGCGTACAGGCCGGCGCCGGCGACGGCCAGGACGGCCAGCCCGCCCGCGGTCACCGTCGGTTCGGCGAGCCCGCCGCCGCCGGTGTGCACTCCGCCATGGGGCTTCTCGTACTCGCCCTTGCCGTACTCGCCCTTGCCGTGCTCACCCTTCCAGGACTCCTCCTTGCCGTACTCGCCCTTCCAGGACTCCTCCTTGCCGTATCCCTTGCCCCCGTGCTCCTTGTAGCTTCCCGAGCGGTCCTCGCTGCCTGGCTCGGCGACGTCGGTCAGCGCGCCACCGCCGGTGTGCACGCCGCCCTGCGGCCACTCGTGCTTGCCGTGCTTGCCTTCCTTGTGGTGCTCCTTGCCGTAGTCCTTGCCGTAGGAGGAAGAGTTCTCGCCCTTGGAGGAAGAGTCCTGTTGGCTCCCGTCACCCGCGTAGGCGCCGGGAGCGCCGAGAGCGAGGACGGCCGAAGCCGCCGCGGTGGCCAGGAGCAATCGAGCAGAGCGCATCTGACGATCCTTCCGCCGTGGCCGGGCAGCTGGCACTTCGTCAGCTGAGTGACCCGACCTCGATGTGAACCACCGTCAGTCAGGTCTCCGCTCCCCACCACTCGGGGCGCTCAGCCGGGTGACGCCGCACCGATCAGCTCAGTGCCAGGACCGTGCCCAGGACTTGACGCAGCGTCAATTCCGCATCGAGGACCGGACCTGACGATCGCCAGGCGACGAACCCGTCGGGCCGTACGAGTACGGCGCCTGCACGTGTCGTGCCATGGCGCTCCGCCCAGTCCACGTCGCCCTCGGGCGTCAGCTCGCTGTCGGGTCCGGTGCCCAGCCTGTACGAGGTGAGAGGGACGGGCAACTGCTCGGCAAGGCGGAGGGCCGCCTTGTGCCATTCGCTCGCGTCGTCGGCGTCGCTGAGCAGAACCATGGACCGTTCGTAGAGGTCCAGGGTGGAGACGCGTCGGCCCTGGTGCCGTACCCACAGGTGGGGTGCGCGGCTGCCTGGCTCCCCCATCAGGGTGAGTTTCTCCGGGACGACCGGGACCGTGGGATCGGCGCCGACGACAGCGCCGTGCGGATAGCGGTGGCCGAGGACCATGTTGAGGATGCCGCTCCGCGGCCCACCCCCGGCGCCGGGCGGCGGGGCGAAGCCGGGGTGGCTGTGCTCGGCAGACCGGGCCGCCGCGCGGGCGCTGGTCACCTCCGCCACCGGACGGCGCTCGGAGTCGTAGGTGTCCAGCAGTGCTTCCCCTGCCCAGCCGCCGAATACCGCGGCCAGTTTCCAGGCGAGGTTGTGGGCGTCCTGGATACCGGTGTTGGAGCCGAAGGCTCCGGTGGGGGACATCTCATGCGCCGAGTCGCCGGCCAGGAAGACCCGTCCCGACCGGTAGCCGCGAGCCACGCGCTGGGCGGCGTGCCAGGGCGCCTTGCCGGTGATCCGGACGTCGAGGCCCGCGTCCCCGACCGCGCGGCGGATGTGGTCGGCACAGCGCTCGTCGGTGAAATCCTCGAGCGTTTCGCCGAGTTCGGGGTGCCAGGGGGCGTGAAAGACCCAGTTCCTGTGGTTGTCCACCGGCAGCAGGGCGCCGTCGGCGTCCGGGCTGGTCAGGTAGCAGACGATGAAGCGTCGGTCGCCCACCACCTCGGCGAGGCGCTCGGAACGGAAGGTCACGCTGATGTTGTGGAACAGGTCGCCGGGGCCGCTCTGGCCGATGCCGAGCTGTTCCCGTACGGGGCTGCGGGGGCCGTCGGCGGCGACGAGGTAGTCCGCGCGGATCGTGGTGTGTTCGCCCGTCTGCCGGCTCTTGACCACCGCGCTGACGCCGGTGGAGTCGGTGTCGAACGACATCAGTTCGGTGGAGTAGCGCAGGTCGCCGCCGAGTGAGGCGGCATGGTCGAGCAGGACCGGCTCCAGGTCGTCCTGGCTGCACAGGCACCAGGAACTCGGGCTGAAGCGGGCCAGCCCGCCGCCCGGGTCGATCTCCTTGAACAGCCACTCGCCCGTGTCGCCGACCAGAGTGGGCGTCTGCAGGATGCCGTGGTTGTCGGCGAGGGTGGCCGCAGCCTCACGGATGGCCGGCTCCACGCCGGCCACCCGGAACAGCTCCATCGTACGGACGTTGTTGCCACGGCCACGGGGGTGGATGGACGTGCCGGCATGGCGCTCCACCAGCGTGTGCCGCACCCCCAGTCGGCCGAGGAACAGCGAGGTCGACAGGCCGACCAGGGAACCGCCGACAATGAGGACCGGGACCTCGTGGACCGTCGGATCTGCTCGATCGGCTCTTGCGTTCATCATTCGCCTCCAGGATGTCGCGTCTGTCCCGGCTCATCCACATACGGCCGGGATCTCCATGCATGCCCCGCGAGGCGGACGGCGGCTCACGCTTCACCCACGTAAACCGCTTCTCGGCAATCCCCGAATGCCGCAAAGCATGGATAAGTGCTGCTCGGCCGGATACTCGTGCGGGATGGTACGGACGTTGAAACGGCATGGAAGGCACGGCGGGCACGGTGTGGCCGACCGGAAGGCCGAGACCGTGCGGGCGCCGGAGGCACCGGAGGCCGGGCCGGACGAACAGGTGGAGCGGCAGGCGCCGGACACTCCGACGGACCTGCCCAAGCGCTCCTGGGGAGCGGTACTGAAAGGCACCTTCAAGGAGTTCAAGAAGGACGAGCTGACCGACCGGGCCGCGGCGCTGACGTACTACGGGATTCTGGCGCTGTTCCCGGCGCTGCTGGCGTTGATCTCGCTGGTCGGGATCGCCGGAGCGTCGGCGACGCGGCAGGTGCTGGACAACATCCAGAACCTCGCCCCGGGAGCGGCGCGGGACATTCTGAGCAACGCGGTGCGGCAGTTGCAGGGCAACGCCGGCATCGGCTCGGTCATGGCGATCGTGGGTCTGGTGCTCGCGGTGTGGTCGGCCTCCGGCTATGTCGCCGGGTTCATCAGGAGCGCGAACGCGGTCTACGACGTCCCCGAGGGCCGGCCGGTGTGGAAGGTACTGCCGGTGCGGGTCGGAGTGACCGTGGTGCTGATGATCATGGCTGTGGCCAGTGCGCTGATCGTCGTGTTCACCGGCGCTCTGGCCCGGCAGGTCGGCACCACGCTGGGGGTCGGTGACACGGCACTGACGGTGTGGTCGTACGCGAAGTGGCCGGTACTGCTGTTCCTGGTCACGGTCATGATCGCGATCCTGTACTGGGCGACGCCGAACGCGCGGGTCCGCGGCTTCCGCTGGATCACGCCGGGGAGTTTCCTGGCGCTGGTGGTCTGGATGATCGCCTCGGCGGGGTTCGCGCTGTACGTGGCGAACTTCGGCTCGTACAACAAGACCTACGGCACGCTCGCCGGCGTGATCATTTTCCTGGTGTGGCTGTGGATCGCGAACCTGGCGATCCTGCTCGGCCTGGAGTTCGACGCGGAGCTGTCCCGGCAGCGCGCCGTCGCGGGCGGCTACCCGGCCGAGAAGGAGCCGTATGTGCAGCCGCGCGACACCCGGAAGTGGGACGAGGAGGACCGCCGCCGTCTTGAATCCTGAGGCCGAGACCACCGTCGTCATGCTCGCCCCCGGCCGGGAGTGCCGGGACCTGCTCGTCGTCCCTCCGGACACGACCGAGAAGGCCGTGGAACCGCTCATGGCAGCGGCGGCGGGCGGTCACGTCTGATTCGACGGGCCGGCGTGGCGCGTCAGCGCGCTGATTTGATCCGGCGACGGGTAGGACCCTGGGCAGGACCCGAGGTGAGGAGGGATGAGATGCGAGGGATTCCTCGCTGGGCCGCCCAGGCGATCGGCCTGCTCGCCACGCTGGCGGTGCTGCTGTGGCTGGCGACCCTGCTCGTGGAGAACTTCTGAGGCGGCCGCCCCGCACCGTTGTATCGGGCGGGGCGGCTAGTCAGAGTCTCGTGATGTCAGAGTCTCGTGATGACTGAGAACTCCACCCCGAAGGGGTCCGTGATGGTGGCGCTCCGGCCGTAAGGGGTGTCCTCGGGGGCGTCGGCGGTGGCGCCCGCCGTGATGGCGCGCCGCACCACCGCGTCCGTGTCGGCCACCTCGAACGTGGTGGCCCAGGCGGACTTGGGGGCGGTCGGGAAACCGAAGATGCCGCCGATCTCGTGGCCGTCCCTGCGGCGCAGGAAGGTGAAGTCGAGGTCCGGGAGGGTCTCGTTGAGGTCCAGGGTGTAGTCGAAGACGGCCGTGTAGAAAGCTCGGGCGGGTTCGGGGTCCGGGGTGACCAGGTCGTTCCGTACGAGCGAGCCGGGCTCGTTCACGACCTCGCAGCCGAGGTGCGCCCGCCCCTCCCAGAGACCGAAGCGGGCGCCGACCGGGTCCTCGGCGATGACCGTGCGGCCCTGATCCCCGACGTCCGTCGGAGCCTTGAGCAGGGAACCACCCGCCTCGACGATGCGCTTGGCGGTGCCGGCGCAGTCCGCGGTGGCGAAGTACATGTTCCAGCCGAAGCCCGTGGTGGCCGGGGCCTGCGCGATGGCCGCGACGGGCCGGCCGTGCAGCAGGCATACCGTGCCGAGGCCGGTCTCCGCGGCCCTCCCGTCGTACTCCCAGCCGAAGAGCGCACCGTAGAACTCCAGCGCGCGCTCCCGGTCGGGCACCCGGAGGTCGATCCACGTGGGCGTACCGTCCGGCTGGATGCTGCTGACGTAGCTCATCATGCGCTCCCTGATGTCGGACAACCGAGAATCTGCCTCTGACAGTAGGAGCCGTCTAGGCCAATACCTGTCCTATACGAAGCGACATCTCAAGGTGTCTCAGGCCAGTCGCAGATCGATCCAGCCCGCGTACCGGGTGAACGTGTCCTGGCGGTCGCCGAGCTGTCTTTGCCCGACTCCCGTCACCCCCACGTGGTTTCACGCTGCTCATGTCACATCGATGGAACCCAAAAGCAACACGTGAAGCTCTGCCCCGACCTGCGGGGCGGTCCTATAATCCATCTCTACGCGCGTCGGGGGGCGGGCGGAGCTGGGAGTGGGGATGAGGGCTGTGCGTCGCAGGGACGGAGCCGCAGAGGCGGTGGCGTCCGCGCCGAGGCTCATCGTCGGGGTGGACGCCCGTAGCGCGGACTCGGGCTCCGACGCGGACACCGCCCACGCGAGGTCGCCGAACCGGCCTGAGCGCAGGCCGATGCACCGAGCCCGCCGCCGCGCACAGACGGCCGACTTCCACTTCCTCATCACCATGGTCCGCTGAGAGGCACCGTGATCCGCAACAGATTCCGTAAGCCCACTGTCAACGCCGCAGATGCCACGCAGGCAGGCGTCCCCAAGTTGATCCACATCATCTGGATCGGCGAGAAGGACTTCCCCTACCAGGACAACTTCCGCACATGGAAGAAGCACAACCCCGACTACCAGATCCAGCTCTGGACCGACAAGAACCTCCCCGTACTGCACAACCAGTGGATCTACGACGCCCTGGCCGACCAGCCGCTTGCCCTACGGGCCGACCTTCTCCGCCTCGAACTCCTCGCCCAATACGGCGGCATCTACACCGACGCCGACTCCTGGTGCACCCAGCCCATCGATCCCCTGATCGACGGCCTGCCCCTGTTCGGCATGACCGGCAACAAGGGCAACGTCCAGAACGCCACCCTCGGCACCGTCCGGGACCACCCCGCCTACCGCCTGATGGTCGAAGGCGCCGGAGCGCGCTATCTCCGCCTGGCCTACCAAAAGCGCAACACGACCGAGAAGTACGAGGTCTTCGACATCTTCGGCACCCGCTACATCACCCCCGTACTGCGTTCCTTCCCTGACTTCACCCAGATCGACCGAGGTGCGGTCAAGGGAAGCCGCCGCCTGATAGTCGTCGAGGGCCTGGACAAGATCAACGAGGCATACATCGTCCACGCCAACGCCACCACGTGGAAAAAGCCGGACAGCGACAACCGGCTCACACTCACACCGGCCTGCCCCGAAAGGCAGTCAGGCTGAGTCTCCGTAGCGGGTGGCAACCGCGGCGGCGCGGTTGCGCAGGGAGGTGCGCAACGACTGCGGGGCCAGGGCTTCCGCGTCCGTGCTGAGCTGCCACAGCGCCCATTCGGCGTGGCGTGCATCCTGGAAGGTCACCTCCAGCCGCAGCCAGCCGTCTGCGTCGGGTTCCTCGGCGCGGACCGCCAGCGCGGTGTCCAGCAGGTCCTCCCGCCGCGCCGGGTTCACCCGTACCCGCACGGTGATGTGGCCGTCGGAGAGAAACCGCGCGGAGCGTTCCCGCCAGATCCGGTCCAGATCGACCCGGTTCGGTCGCTGTGCCGGTTCGGGGAGTTCCTCGGCGGCCAGCACCCGCGACAGCCGGTAGGTGCGGTCCGCGCCGGATCGCGTGGCCAGCAAGTAGCCCCGGTCTCGTACGGTGACCAGGCCGATCGGGTCCACCGTGCGCCACTGTGGTGTCTGGTCCGTGGCCGCGTAGTGGATGCGCAGCTTGTGTCCGGCGAGCACCGCGCGCCGGACCTCGATCATTGTGGTGTCGGGTACTTCCTCAGTGACCAGCCGGCGGGAGAGCAGGTCGGTCTCCGGGTCGACGAGAAATCGCTGGGCCGCGTCGCTCGCGGTGGCCCGGTGGCCTTCGGGCAGCGCGTCGACCACCTTGCGCATGGCCGAAGCGAGCGCCGAGCCGAGGCCGAACACCAGCTCGCCGCGCCCCGATCCGGCGGTCAGCAGGGCAAGGGCCTCGTCGTGGTTCAGACCGGTGAGCTCGGTCCGGAAACCGGGCGACAACGCGAAACCGCCGTGCCGGCCGCGTTCGGCGTAGACCGGGACGCCGGCCGCGGACAGCGCCTCGATGTCGCGCAGCACGGTGCGGGTGGATACCTCCAGCTCCCGGGCCAGCGTGTCCGCGGTCAGCCGACCGCGCTGACGCAGCAGCAGCACCAGTGAGACCAACCGGTCGGCGCGCATGCGAGAACTTTATCGAAATACATGACCAAGGATGTCGTGATTTGTTGCGAGGCTTACCGACGCGACGCCAAGGGCGGTGGCTACCGAGCCTTTGGACGTACGTACTCCCCATGAATCGCATGAATCGAATGGAGCTGACGTGGCAGTGGAACGAACGGCGGTCAACCCGGTGACGTGGTCGGTGGAGATGGGATTCAACCAAGGGGAGGTCGTCTCCGGGCAGACCCGGACCCTGTACATCTCGGGGCAGACCGCGATGAGCGGCGACGGCAAGCCCCAGCATGACGGTGACATGGCGGCGCAGTTGGCGCTGAGCATCGACAACCTGCAGGCCGTGCTCGCCGAGGCCGGCATGTCTCTCGCCAACCTCGTCCGGCTCAACGTCTACACGACCGACGTCGATCTGCTTTTCCAGCACTACGGCGTACTGGCGGCGCGGTTGGGCGCCGCCGCGGTGGCGCCGACCACCACGATGCTCGGGGTGACGCGGCTGGCGATCCCCACCCTGATGGTCGAGCTCGAGGGGACCGCCGTCGCGTGAGGCGACCTCGCCCACGGCCTTGCCTTCGGCGATCTCGTCCAGCGGCGAGTTCGGGCTGACGGTGCCGGGACGCGCCTTGATCCGGGACAGCAGATCCTGCAGAAGGTGCGGGAGCCGGCGGCTTTACGCGTGTTCACCAGCTGATTCCGGCCGCCACCGGCAGGTGGTCGCTGCCGGTGGCGGGCAACACCCACGAGCTCTCCGGCTCCACGCCGCGGACCAGGATCTGGTCGATCCGCGCCACCGGGAAGGACGCCGGCCAGGTGAAGCCGAAGCCGTCCCCGGCCGCGTTCTGGGCCGAGCGCAGCTGTGAGGTGAGGCCGGCGAACGCGCGGTCGTCCATGGTGCCGTTCAGGTCGCCGAGCAGCACCACCCGCTCGTTCTGCTCGGCGGCGAGGGCCTCGCCGAGCGCCTGCGCGTTGCGGTCCCGCGAGTCCGTCCAGAAGCCCGCCCTGGGATTCACCCGTACCGACCCCAGATGGGCCACGTACACCGCCAGCGGCCCCTGGTCCGTGGCCACCGTGGTGCGCAGCGCCCGGTTGTAGGCCATCTTGACCTCGGCCGGCTTCGTGTCCCCCAGCGGCCCGACGTCCTGCTTGATGTCGACCGGCTGGGTGTCCGACAGCGGCAGCTTGCTCCACAGCCCGACCGTGCCCTGCACCGTGTGGTACGGGTACGCCTTCGCCAGCTCCTTCTCGTACGTGCCCCTGGCCTGCTCGGTCAGCTCCTGCAGGGCCAGCACGTCCGCGCCGGAGGCGGCCAGGTCGCGGGCGGTGCCGGCCGGGTCGGGGTTGTCGGCGCCGACGTTGTGGCCGGCCACCGTGAGGTCGCCGCCCGGCTGGGACTTGTCGCCGAGCACCCCGCCGAAGAGGTGCAGCCACACCATGACCGGCAGCAGCAGCGCGACCACCGCGGAGGCGGAGCGGCGCCACAGCGCCCCGGCAAGCAGCACCGGGATGCACAGGCCGAACCACGGCAGGAAGGTCTCCACCAGGCTGCCGAGGCCCCCGATCCGGTTAGGCATCTTCGCGTGCAGCAGCATGAACAGGCCCAGCAGCAGCGCCAGCGCCGCGAGCACCGGGCCGCGCTTCCAGGGCCCCGGCCGGGAGCCGATGCGGATCGCCCGGCGGATGCCCGCGCGCCAGGTACCGGAGCCGGTGTCCCGGCGGCCGGCGCCGCCGTGTCCGGTCTCCTCCGTGTCCTCCGTGTCCGCCTGCGCCATCGTCGATCCTCGCTCACTGCCGGTCACTGCTGCATCCTCGGGTCCTGGGTGGGGTCGGCATACATGCGCGGGCAACCACGATCGATCGCGGTGGTGCGCAGTTCGTAGTGCCAGGGTTCGTTCCGGTAGATCTGGCACAGTCCGTACTCGGCACCATGTTCGGACAGCCACGCCGTCGCATCCGAGCGTCCGATGTCGACCGCGTCCCCCGACACGTGAGGAGACGTCGCCGCGGTGGCCACCCATCGGGCGGCCTCGTCTTCGGACCCGTACTTGGAGACCGCCTCACGAAGAAGCTGATTCTGGTGCTCCGGGGAACGCCAGCCGCTGTTGACGTAGAACTCGACTCCGTCGTCCGCGGCAGCCGTCGCAGCCTGACGGAGGGCCTTGAGCAGCCCTGGATCGAGGTGGGCCACAGCCGGAACCGCGTCATCGAAGACCGTCACGTCGTCGGGGACGGCACCGTCAGCCTCGCCCAGCGCACCACGGCGCTCACTGTGAGGAGCCTTCGGGGGTGGTGCGGCCGTGGAAGGAGGGGGTGATGCTGCCAGGGAAGACGCGGGTGGTGTGGTCGAGGAGGGCGAGGAATTCTGCGACTGACAGCCGAGGGCTGCGGTGATCCCTGCTACGACGACTGTCAGGCCGACGACAAGGAGCCGGCGAATCCGGCGGCTCGTTGTTCGTGCTGATGGTGGGATTCCAGTCATGCCGCCAGTCAAGGCAGCGCGGTGTTGCCGGCCCGTATGCGGTTTTCGATACGCCGGCGATATGTGACGGCTCGTAGCCTCAATGACATGCGTGTGTTGATCGTCGAGGACGAGCCCTATCTGGCAGAAGCCATCCGCGATGGCCTACGCCTGGAAGCGATCGCCGCAGACATCGCAGGTGACGGCGACACCGCTCTGGAACTGCTGAGCACCAACGCCTACGACACCGCCGTCCTCGACCGGGACATCCCCGGCCCCTCCGGCGACGAGATCGCCAAACGCATCGTCACCTCCGGCAGCGGCATGCCGATTCTCATGCTCACCGCTGCCGACCGGCTCGACGACAAGGCCACCGGGTTCGAACTCGGCGCCGACGACTACCTCACCAAACCGTTCGAGCTCCGGGAGCTCGTCATGCGGCTCAGGGCGCTCGACCGCAGGCGCGCCCACAACAGACCGCCCGTACGAGAGATCGCAGGCCTGCGCCTGGATCCGTTCCGCCGCGAGGTCTACCGCGACGGCCGCTACGTCGCGCTGACCCGTAAGCAGTTCGCCGTGCTCGAAGTTCTCGTCGCCGCCGAAGGCGGTGTCGTCAGCGCCGAAGAACTACTGGAACGGGCCTGGGACGAGAACGCCGACCCGTTCACCAACGCCGTGCGGATCACCGTCTCGGCGCTGCGCAAACGCCTCGGCGAACCCTGGATCATCGCCACCGTGCCAGGCGTCGGCTACCGCATGGACACAGCACCCGGCACCGGACGTGAGGGACGAGACCGTGGATAGGCAGCCTGGTTTGAGTGTTCGGGTCAAACTCACCCTCAGCTACGCCGGGTTCCTCATGCTGGCCGGTGCCCTGCTGATGGCGGCGGTGTGGGTGTTTCTCCTGCGTTATGTCCCCGACCGTGCGCTGCTCACCAACGCCGAGGACATCCCCACTGGTGTTTTTCCCGTCCGGTCCGAACTCCTGCGAATCTTCGCTCCGAGAGCAGCCGCAGTGATGGCCCTCCTGCTGGTCTTCGGCCTCGTGGGAGGGTGGTTCCTCGCCGGTCGCATGCTCGCCCCACTGACCCGCATCACACACGCCACCCGCCTGGCCACGAAGGGATCGCTCTCCCACCGAATCCGGCTACCGGGCCGCAAGGACGAGTTCCGCGAACTCGCCGACGCCTTCGACACCATGCTCGTGCAGCTCGAAGCACACGTCGCCGAACAGCAGAGATTCGCAGCCAACGCCTCCCACGAGTTGCGCACCCCGCTCGCGGTCTCGAAGACACTCCTCGACGTGGCCCGCACCGATCCGAACCACGACACCGGCGAAGTCATCGACCGCCTCCACGCCATCAACACCCGGGCGATCGACCTAACTGAAGCATTGCTCCTGCTCAGCCGCGCCAACCAGCGGTCCTTCACCCGAGAACACGTCGACCTGTCCCTCATAGCGGAAGAAGCCACCGAAACACTCTTCCCCCTCGCGGAAAAGCATGAGGTCACCCTCGAGACCTCCGGCGACATCACCCCCACAATCGGATCACAAGCGCTCCTGCTGCAGCTGACCATGAACCTCGTGCAGAACGCGATCGTCCACAACCTGCCTGAACAGGGCACCGTGTGGGTGAATACCAGCGTCCGCCCCAAGACGGCGGTGCTCACTGTCGAAAACACCGGCGAGAACATCTCCCCACGGCTGGTCTCGACACTCACCGAGCCATTCCAGCGCAGCAGCGAGCGCATACACACCGACCACGCAGGCGTCGGCCTCGGCCTGGCAATCGTCAAAACCATCACCCAGGCACACGACGGAACACTCACCCTCACCCCGCGCTCTGCCGGCGGGATCCGCATCACCGTGGAACTACCCGCGACAGCCCCGCACACCGACAGGTGAAGAATCTCTACCGGAAGCAGCTCCGTCCGGTGATCACAGAGGGGCCGACGTCGCGCCATCCCCACGACGCCACGGCGCGACGAAGACTCCCGCCACGCCGACCGCGCGACGAAGACTCCCGCCACGCCGACTGCGCCCGCGCCCGCGCCCGCGCCGAGCACAGCGGGACCGCTCCAGCCGGTGTGCGGGCCGAGGGTGAAGGCGGTGTTGAGGCCGAACACGACCACGGTGACCGCCACCGCCTCGGTCACATCGAACCCCCGTGCCCCGTCGGCTTGTTGGGTTCGGGGAGCGGGCAGCCGGTGCGCCATCGCGATCACGAAGAGGCAGAGCGGGACGTTCGGCCTGAGGGCGCGGGCATCAAAAGCCTCCGGGAGCGTGCGGTCGGGCCGGAAAGGAGGAAAGCGGGGGCGGGGCCAGACATCGTCGTGGCCCCGCCGTACCGTCCTGTGGACTCCCGTCGTCACCAGGGCATGGGGCCGTCATCGTTGAGGAACGCGCCGGTGGGGCCCTCGTCGCCGACAGTGGCGAGCTCGACGGCGACGGCGGCGCCCTGCTGGGCCGTGCGGTAGCCCCTGTTGCCGGTGAAGTCCGTCGCGCAGTACCCCGGCGACACCGAGTTGACCTTGATCCCGTCGTCGGCGAGGTCCTTGGCGTACATGATGGTGATGGCGTTGAGCGCGGCCTTCGAGGAGCCGTAGCCGAGCAGTTGGGCGCCCATGGGCGGGGCGTCCGGGTCGGACAGCAGGCCGAGTGAGCCGAGGCCCGTTGACAGGTTCACCACTCGGGCGGCGGCCGAGCGGCGGAGCAGCGGCAGCATCGCGTGGATGACGGCCACCACGCCGATCACGTTGGTCTCCATCGTGCGGCGCACCTCCTCCGCGGTGATCTCGTGCGGCGGGCGTTGCCCCTCGACGCTGATGCCGGCGTTGTTCACCAGGACGTCGAGTCGGCCGAACTCCTCCTCCACGTACTTGGCGGCCGCCCGCACCGTCTCGTCGACGGTGACGTCGAGCGGCAGGTAGCGGATGTCGGCCTCCTCGGCGGCCAGTTCGGCGGCCGACGTCCGGCCCCGCGCCTCGTCCCGGGCGCCTGCCAGGACGACGTAGCCCAGTCGTCCCAGGCCCCGGGCGATCTCCCGGCCGATTCCCTTGTTGGCGCCGGTGACGAGGGCGACCTTCGTGTCGGCGGCGTTCGGCTGCGTGGCCATGGGTGCTGCCTCCGGTGGTGTCGGGTCTGCCTGCGTGACCGAGTCCACCAGCTCCGGGGGCCGAGTTGAAATACCCGTCGGATCCGTTTCCATATCCACAGGGTATGAATCGGTCGGGAATCATCTGCTGGGAACGGCTTTTCCCTGCCTTTGCCCTTGCATTCATATGCAATGGAGATAAAACCGTATCGTGGAGGGGTGAGTGACATCGAGGCACGGGAGCTGCGCTACTTCGTCGCGGTCGCCGAGGAGCTGAACTTCAGCCGCGCGGCGGATCGGCTCGGCATCGCCCAACCGCCGTTGTCCAAGGCGGTGCGCCGACTGGAGGAGAAGCTCGGGGTGCGGCTGCTGGAGCGCACTACGCGCAGAGTCGCCCTCACCCCCGCCGGCACGGTCCTGCTGCGGCACGGCCAGAGCGCACTGGAGGCGATCAGCGCGGCCGCGCAGCGGGCCGTGCGGGCGGGCATGGAGCAGATCGAACTCGTCGTCGCGGTGAAGGCGGGCTCCGGCGTCGACCTGCTCAAACGGATCCTCGGGGTGTACCGCGAAGGCACCGGCGTCCCCCCGGCCAAGGTCGTGGTGAGTGGCTGGGGCGGCCCCGCCGCGCTGCTGCGCAACGGGAAAGCGGACACCGCCCTGATCCGGACGCCCTTCGACGGCCGGGGCCTGGAACTGGAGCCGCTCAGCACCGAACCCCGCTACGCCGTACTGGCCGCGGACCATCCCCTGGCCTCCCGCACCCGGTTGCGCCGGGCCGACCTGGCGGACGACCCCAAACCCTGCTGGGCGGGCGCCGATCCGGTGACCAACGCCTACTGGCACGGCCTCGACCCGGAGTCGCTGGCCACCGAGTGGCCCGATCTGTCGGACCCGGCCACCGCGCCCGAGGGGCCGCAGGTGCAGGACATCACGCAGCTGCTGGAGGTGGTGGCGCTCGGCCAGGCGGTGGCCTTCCTGCCCGCCTCCCTCACCGAGCGCTACAGCCGTTCCGACGTCGTGTACCGCCCGGTGAGCGACCTCAGCCCGAGCACGGTGGCCGTGGCCTGGCCCGCGGGATCCCGGGACCGGGCGGTGGCCGCGTTCGTACGGTCGGCGCTCGCCGTGGTCTCGGCCGAACCGGAGCGGCGGCTGAGCCGGGTCCTGTGACTCCGTTGCCTCGGCGGTCAGTCGGGTCGTCGTGGCTGACGTACCGCGAGCGGACCAGCCAGCCCTCGCCCTGCGGCACCAGGACGTCCTCGCACCGGGTGCTGAGGTGGATCGTCGCGGGGCCGCCGCGCAGCGTCGAGATGATCAGCGCGTAGCAGCGGGCCGCCACCGTGCCGTCCTCCCGTGGGATCACGGACACCATGCCGAGCCAGTGCCGGCGGATCACACCCTGCTGCACGTCACACCCTGATGCACGCAGGCCGCGACCGCCCGCGCCGTGTTCGCGCGGATGGTCTCCCGGCCGACCGAGGGCCGGGGCCGGCTGTTGCTGTCGAAGACCGCGTCCGGGGTGAAGGTCTCGGCCCAGGCGTCGACCTCACCGGCGTCGAGGAGCTGCATCTGATCGGCGTAGAACTGCTGGACCCGGTGGTAGTGCTGTGACCGGGAAGGTTCGCCGGGTTGGTGGTTGGGGCGGTTGGATGGGCGGTGACGTCGGTTCCGACCGCTGGAGGTGTGGTGGCTGAGCCTGTGCGGGTGCGCAGACTGACCGATCAGGAAGGGCAGAAGCTGCAGCAGATCGTGCGCCGGGGAAGTACCAGCTCGGTGCGCTACCGGCGGGCGATGATGTTGCTGGCGTCCGCCGGCGGAAACCGCGTCCCGGTGATCGCCCAGCTGGTCCAGGCCGACGAGGACACCGTCCGGCATGTGATCCACCGGTTCAACGAGGTCGGCCTGGCCTGTCTGGACCCTCGATGGGCGGGAGGCCGTCCCCGCCTGCTCACCCCTGACGACGAGGACTTCGTCGTCCAGACGGCCACCACCCGCCCCAACAAACTCGGCCAGCCCTTCACCCACTGGTCGATCCGCGAACTCGCCGCCTACCTGCGCCGAGTCCACGGACGCATCATCCGCATCGGCCGGGAAGCCTTACGGTGCCTGCTGTCGCGCCGCGGCATCACCTTCCAGCGCACCAAGACCTGGAAGGAGTCCCCAGATCCCGACCGCGACGCCAAACTCGACCGGATCGAGCAGGTGCTGGGGCGCTTCCCTGACCGGGTGTTCGCCTTCGACGAGTTCGGGCCGCTGGGGATCCGGCCCACCGCGGGCTCTTGCTGGGCGAAACAGGGCAAGCCCGACCGGCTGCCGGCGACCTACCGCCGCACCCACGGCGTCACCTACTTCCACGGCTGCTACTCCGTCGGCGACGACCGTCTGTGGGGCGTCAACCGCCGCCGCAAAGGCACCGCCAACACCCTGGCGGCGCTGAAGTCGATCCGCGCCGCCCGACCCGACGGCGCCCCGATCTACATCATCTTGGACAACCTCTCCGCCCACACCGGCGCGGACATCCGCCGCTGGGCGAAGAAGAACAAGGTCGAGCTGTGCTTCACCCCCACCTGCGCCTCCTGGGCCAACCCGATCGAGGCCCACTTCGGACCGCTGCGGCAGTTCACCCTGGCCAACTCCCGCCATCGCAGCCATCGCAGCCATCCCGCGCAGACCCGGGCCCTGCACCGCTACCTGCGCTGGCGCAACGCCAACGCCCGCCACCCCGACGTACTCGCCGCACAACGCCGAGAGCGTGCCCGCATCCGCAGCGAGAAAGGCATCCGCTGGGGCGGACGTGCCAGATGCCCGGCGGTGTGAAGGATCGACAACCGGCACAGCCCACTCCCACAACACGGACCGCGAGGAGCTCTGCATGGACCATCAGGACGTCGACGCCGCCGTGGCAGAGATGCTGCGAGTGCTTGGCCCCCATACCGCCGAGGACTGGACGGTGCCGGCGGGGCCGCTCGAATGGACCTGCTGGCAAACAGCAGCCCACATCGGCCACGACCTGCTGGCCTACGCAGGGCAGCTGGCAGCACAGCCCGCGGACGCCTACCTTCCCATCGACCTGAACGTTCGCCCCACTGCCTCGCCGGTCGAAGTACTCCAGGCCGTCACCGCCTGCGGCGGACTGCTCAGCAGCGCCCTGGCCACAGCCAACCCGACCCTGCGGGCCTGGCACTGGGGCCCGTGCGACCCCGAAGGGTTCGCGGCGATGGGCGTCGCCGAAACCCTGCTGCACACCTACGACATCACGCAGGGACTGTCCGTGAACTGGCTGCCACCAGCACCGCTGAGCGCAGCAGTACTCAACCGGCTCTTCCCGGCCGCCCCGCCCGGAGACCCCACCCAGGTACTCCTCTGGTGCACCGGCCGCGGAGAACTCGACGGCCTCCCTCGCCAAACATCATGGAGGTGGGAAGCAGCACGATCGGACTGATCGAGCTGACCCCGGCGAACGTTCCCGGTCACAGCACTAGGCGTCTGTTCGGTGCCCGCTTTCCACGGGCTCGACCGAATGAGGATCGCCGGACGTCGCGTCACGTCGGCTGTGCCCACCTTAGCCATGCCATTGATGCCAGCTTCCAGCAAGGCTCGCTTGTGGCCCGGAGAGTGAGTCACGTGGTGGAAGTTCGGGAAGCTGTCCAGCGTTGGTGGCTTCGGGTCCTTGCCACTCGCGTAGCGATACACCTGTCCCACACGCAGCTCCCCGCCCGCAGTCGCCTCTTCCCCTAGCCCCGCTGCCGTGACGATCTTCAACGACAGTAGTGGGGGTCACTGACAGAGGGGTGCGTCCAGCAGCGGTCTGGACGTGGTGTGAGCGAGTTGGTGTGGGCGCGTCGAGGCGATGGTCTGGAAGACTCGGGGAGAGATGGGGACGTCTCGGGGTCGGGTCGGGGATGTCACCGGGAGGCCGGCGGCTGCGGAGGGCCGCCGTGGCCGCGCCAGGCGGCGTACAGGCCGGATACGGCGACGGCGATCGTCGCCAGCGACTCCGCTGGCACGCCGCGCAGCACGAGCAGCGTGCCGACGCCGAGTACAGCGAGGAAGACGACGAAATCCTGAATTCGCTTGGTGCGCTGCGGCATGGGTAATTCCCCGTTCATGGTGAGGGCCTGTCCGGCGGATCGCATCTGTGACGATGGACGTCCACCCTCACGGAGGGGCGGGGCGCTGCGGCAGATGCAGCAGTGCTGCCGGACGACCGGCAGCACACTCGGGTACGGGTACGGGCACGAGATACGAGTTCGGGAACGGGGCGGCCGAGCACGATGAGCGAACTGAAGCCGGTCGACGACGGCCTGCCGCCGGAAGTGGTCGCTCTCGCCCAGGCGTTGCGGGATCTCTTCGCGGGCCTGGGTATCTCGACCCGCCGCTACGCGGCCCGTCGCACGTACGACTCCTCCACCGTGTCCCGCTTTCTCGGCGGACGCCGCCTGCCGCCGTGGGAGTTCGTCCTCAACCTCCTGCACGACGTCGCCGAGGAACGGGGCACCGTACCGACCGAGGAAACCATCGGCATGCTCCGCGCGCTGCACACCGCCGCGGTGCAGGCCGGCAACGGCCCGGTCCACAAGGTGCAGTTGCTGGAACGGAAGCTCGCGGAAGCCGATCAGGAGGCACGGCGGGCCACCGTGCGGGAACGCTGGCTGGAGGACACCCTCCAGGATCGCGAACACCGCATCCGTGACCTTCAGATGCGCTTTCGCGAGCTGCAGGCGATGACGGCGTCCCCGCTGACAGAGCCGGTGACCGGTGCCCCGTCCGGTGATGCGGCCGACGAACACGCCCGGCTGAGCGCGGAGATCCGTGAACTGCAGGCAGAGCTGGAACGCGTACGGGCCCTCCACCGGCAGGCGGAGGAGCGCTGCGAGCAGCTAGAGCGCCAGCTCGCCAGCGCGGAGGAGACGGCACAGCGGGAGGGCGAGGCCGCTCTGCTGCCGGAGCTTCTGCCGCCCGTCCCCGACGGGTCCGGTGCGGCCTTCCGCTCCGCTGCCGACGTACGGAACGAGGTCGTGAACACCCCCGGCGCACCACCTCTGAACTCGGTGTACCAGTTCGGGCACGTCCACGGCGACGTCAGTGTCGTTACCGACACCTGGCAGGTGGACGAGGAGTTCGTCGCCTCGGTGAGCGTCCGGTTGTGCGCGGGGGACGAGCACGTGGGCAACGGCCTGCTCTTCGACGCCGAGACGGTGATTACGACGGGCATGCTGCTGGAGCATGCCCTGGGGACGAGCGCATCGGGGCGCGTGATGGAAGTCGTCATCGGTGAGCGCAGGGTCCGGGCCGAGCAGGTCGAGATCTGTGACCTCCCCGGATTCGGATCACATGGTTTGGGGGTTCGCCCGTCCCTCGCGGTGCTGCGCCTGGCCGAGCCCATCGCCTTCCCTGACCAGGTGCTGGTCTTCGACTGGCGTCATACGCCCGGGAGGCAGAGCTTGGTGAGCGCGCATGCCATGCAGGGGCGGTACTCATGCCTCCTCGACGTCAAGGGCCGCTCGGGAGACTGGCTGCGCGTTTCCGGCGAACTCGTCGACGGCCTGTTCGGCGCCCCGGCGTTCTCCAGCACGGGCGCGCTGACGGGCCTGGTCGCGGCCCGTAGCACCGACAAGCGGGCAGGCCTGCTCCTCCCCGTCGCGGCCTTCCGCGCCCTGACCACCATCACCCTGGACGACTAGGGGGGCCGGTCCGCGTCATTTCCTGCCGTGACGATCTTCAACGACAGTAGTGGTGGTCACTGACGGTCTGGGAGAGGAATTCCAAGATCTTCTCCCAGATTTCTCCCAAAGAGGCCCCAAAACGAGTCAGAGCCAACCTGCTCTCAAGAGCAGGTTGGCTCTGACCTGTTACTTCACTGTCGGGGTGGCGGGATTTGAACCCACGACCTCTTCGTCCCGAAGCAACTTGGGCGGGCGGTCGACCTTGGACTGGTGTGCCTCTCACCTGCTGCGATGGTCCATAGGTGTGCGCGGTTGTCCGCCGGTGTGCGCAGGCGTTGTCACGCAGTTAGACACTCACACGGCAGGCGTGGCGGGAGCTTCAGTCGCCCGCGAACCACAAGTAACTGCCTGGGGTGGCCGCGCACTGTTCCAGCATGGACGCGAGGTCGTCGAGTGCGGCGAGCTGATGCTCCTCACCGCACCTTTGCCTGAGACCGTGGATCTCCCGGAGTGCGGCGGCGGACTCCTGCTCGTTCATCAACGTATCCCCGTATGGATCGACGGCAGTGAGCTTCCCGGATACTCCAAGGAGCTGGAGCGAGCCGAGCGCATCAGCTAGAGCGTGTCTCTTTGATGGGTTGGTCAGTTGATCGGATGTGTCTGTCCGATTAGTGATCACCGGTGCGATGTGGGACCGGATCGAGCCGCTGATGCCGGCCGATCCGGCCCGTGGGCGACGGTGGGCTGACCACCGCCGGACCCTTAAGGCTATTGCGTGGAAGTACCGCACCTGCTCACCCTGGCGCGACCTGCCCAGCACTGCGGGTGCGGACGCCGACGATCCCCCCGTGGTGCTGGTCGGTGGCGTGGTGCCGGTCGGCGAGGTAGGCAGCCACCGCCCGGTCCGGGGCGTCGCCGTCAACAGCCCCCGGCGCACGCCCGATCGCCGCCGGCGACGGTGTACGCCGCCACCCGAGCAGGTGACGGCCCACAGCGAGGGCCCGTGAACGGCCCACCCGAGGCCCTCGAACCCCGCTCGGCGAGTTCTCGACGCTCCCCGCACCGCAGACGACCGCCGCAGGCACACGTAGACCGGACCGGCGTCAGTGAGTGCCACCGGCCCCGCCGCGAGCGCGGGTTGGGCACCGAGCCGAACCAGAGGCTCAGGTGAGCGACCTGGTCGGGGTCCGTAATGATCACCAAGCCCGCCCGCACCGCTACCTGCCCCTCACGCCAAAGACCCGTACAACCACGGGACTTGAAGCCGCCTGGTTTCAGCCTGCGAACGTTTCTGCCCGCGAGTTTTGCGCGAGGTATTGACGCTGATCACCGGGACCCTATTATCCAATTGCTCGACATTTCGACCCGTGTTCGCTATGTCGAACATTTCAGGGCCACACCACACCGCCTCCTGACAGCCCCTGACGGGCCAA
>NZ_JNWJ01000032.1:0-97687 GCF_000716805.1 Streptomyces yerevanensis
GTGCTCCACGGAACACTCCACCCTCACCCCCCGTGACGTCACCGCCCGGCTGGGAACAGGCGCCCGCCTCAGGTCCTGAAGGTCGTGAGCCATCGGCCTGGTAGGCCATCGCCCTTTGAGCGGCCCGTCGGGTACGGGACCTGGGTGCCGGCAACGCAGCTCGAGGAGGTGGGCTCGCGGCACCGCCCGCGTCGCGAACCCACCGGGATGCCGTGGCGGCCCGGGGGGGGTTCGTCGCCGTCGTCGGGTCGGTTCAGGGGACGGGCTGGGGTTCCTCGGAGTGTGCCGGGGAGTATGCCGGCGAATCCTTCTGGAGGCTGGTGCCTTCGATGTCGAGGTCGGGCAGCACCTTGTCGAGCCAGGCCGGCAGCCACCAGGCGTGGCTCCCTGCGAGGGCGAGCAGGGCGGAGACGAAGGTCATGCGGACGGCGAAGGCGTCGATGGCCACACCGCAGTCGAGCGTGCCTGCGGGTCGTCTCCCGCATCGCCGCTACGCCGAAAGGGCCGGCGCCACTTCTCCAGCCCCCACCCTGGGCGACGCCCTTCCCTTGACGACGGCATGCCACTCGCCACACTCGCCCTGTCCTGCACCTGACCTGCCTCGCCCTGGCCCACGCGTAGCCCTCGCTCCCGGGTCGTCGGCCGCCATCACGTGGTTGCGATGCCCTGCGGCGGGAAACTGACCTTCGTTCGCATCCCTCTCGCGCCGCACCGCCACCCACCGCAGACCGGCAGCTCGACCCTCCATCCTGCCAGCCCCATCAGCACCTCAGCCCGCGAACGACATCTCCAAGCGGCCGTGAAATCGCTTGGCAACTATCGATCCCGAATAGGGTGTGCAAAAATCACACACATGGATGGCGTGCAGAGCTGGGCCGAAGTGGGTGAGCGCATCGCTGAGGCGCGGCTTGCCGCGGGACTCAGCCAGGGCGAGCTGGCCTCGAGAGTCGATCTGGAGCGCACCGCCGTCGTCCGCATAGAGTCCGGCGACCGACGCATCACCGCGCTCGAGCTGTTCCGCCTGTCCGAAGCCCTGGGCGTGCCACTCGCACACCTCGTTTCACGGCCTCCAGCACCGCTGGTATCGCGACGCAGCGCCCTGGATGAGAACGCGGACGACACCTCACGTGCCCGATACCGTCTGGACGCCCGGCTCGAAGAGCACGCCCGCCATGCCCAGTGGCTCATCGCGCACCGGTTCCTGTCTCCGCCGGAGCCGGATCCCTCGCTCAAGCGGAGCGCCTCGGATGCCGACCCGGTCGCTCTCGCGGGCGCTGCACGCAGGGCGCTGGGAGTCCCTTCCGGGCCGCTGGGGCCGCTTGCGGATGTCGTTGAGCACCTGGGGCTTTATCTGACTGTGGTCGATGAGGCTGCCGAAGGGGCTTCGCTGCTGCTCGACGGCTTTGGAGTGGCCGTGATCAGCGGCCAAGCCGCTCCCGGCAGGCGCCGCTGGACCGCAGCCCACGAACTCGGCCACCACCTGCTGCAGGACGAGTACCACTCTGATGCGGGCGTGGCGGCCGGGCGGGATGAGCGTGAGCAGGTCATCGACCGATTCACCGAAGATTTCCTGCTCCCGGCCAGGGACGTCGTCAACGCCTGGAAGCGTGTCGATGAAGGCCACACCCCGAGGTCGGTATTGCTCGACCTGGCCGCCTCCTATCGGCTGTCCTGGAGCGCAGTGGTGCGCAGAGCACGCCACCTGGAGCTGCTCGACAGAGCAGAAGCACAGCGGCAGCAGGCGGATACGCCGGTCCGGGGCGACTTCCTGGCGGCACACGGCAGCCAGCCGGTTCCCGATCTCGAGATCGGAGCCACGGGTACCGACTGGCGAAAGGCAGCTCTCTCCGCCTGGGCCCAAGGAGCCATCACAGCCGCCCGCACGGTCGAACTGCTCTACGGCGCGGTGGCTGAAGACGAACTGCCCAGCCGAAACCTGGAGGAGTGCCTGCCGTGACCCAGGCCCCGCCTCCGGCATCCTCAGCATCGAGCACCGTTGGTCAGGTATGCGTCTGGGACACCTCTCCGCTCCACCATGCGATCAAGGCAGACAAGATCGACCTGCTGGCCGACATGGCGCGGACCTGGAACGGGACCCCACGCCGCAACGTCACCACGCAGACCGTTCTCGACGAGATCAGCCGGTACAGCCTGCCCCTGGCCGGACTCGACTGGCTCGAGGTAGTACACGTCGATCACCTCGAGGAACTCGCGGCGCTGGTCAAGTGGATGGATCTGGTGTCCGGCCAGAAATCGAACGAGGGTTAGGCCACCGTCCTCGCCTGGGCCGAAGTGCACGGTGCGGTGGCGGTGGTCGACGACGGTGACGCACGGCGCATCGCACGACGAGCCGGGCTCGAGGTCTGGGGCTCCCTCCGCGTCATCGCCGAAGCGGTCAAGGAGAGCCGCGCCACCGAATACGCGGCCAACGTCCTCGTAGACGCACTCATGGACAGCGGAATGTTCTGCCCCTGCCAGCGGGGCCAGTTCATCAACTGGGCCAAGCAGAAGAGCCTCCTGTGAGATCCCTCTACGTGTCCTGAGCCCTGGCTCCGATCCCGGCGGCCGACGCCCCTGACGCCAGCGCGAGAAAGCCCCCGCGCCGCACGGCGGCGTCCAGGCGGGTGAGGAGTCAGGTGTTCCGTTGCTGCCAGGCGCGTACGTAGGCGCGGCCGTAGTCGTTGCCGTGCGGGGTGCGCAGCATGGTGTGGATGTGGAACGGCTTCGGGGTGTCGTAGTCGAGGAAGACGCCGCAGTGGTGGTCGAGTTCGGCGATCAGCACCGGGGACTGGAGGCGGTAGTAGAAGACGTCGCCGACCTCGTGTCCGCCGATCCAGCTGAACCAGGTCTCGTCGAGGTGGTCGCTGATCTCGCGGAGGCGGGCCGCGCGGGGGCCTTGGGGCAGCAGGGACACGAACGACTCGGCGATCTTCAGGAGGATCTCCCGCGCCTGCTCGGGCATGTCCGCGGCTTGGAGGCCCTCCACCGGGATCACCCGGTTGTCCTGGAAGGCTCCGGCGAGGTGGCGTTCGTCGCCGGGGTGGATACGGCCGGGCGGCATGGCGTGGTCGACCATGTGCTGGTACACGGTCGCGGTGGCGCGCTGGTCCGGCGGGAGTACGGCCATCAGGTCCGTGCCGAGCCGGATCCGGTCGGTGAACGCCGGCCTGCCCGCGTGGGGGCCCTCGTCGATCTCGTTGGGTTCGGCGCCGAGGAAGACGGGGCTGACGACCATGCGGCCCTCGACGACGAGGCAGTGGACGGCGCAGTGGTGGCCGAACAGCTGCCAGCCCCACGGAGCTGTGGGATCGGGGTTGCCGTACAGGGCGACGTTGTAGCTGAACTCGTTGAGGATGCTCTGCAGGCCCACGACCTCGCCGAGGAAGCCGTTGATCAGCATCATGTCGTGCACCAGGCGGAAGCCGTCGGGGCTCAGCGACGCCTCGACCAGGGCGAGGGCCTTCTGCCGGACCTCGGGTGGCTGGAACTCCAGGCGGATGCCGGTGTCGAACTGCAGGAACTCCGGGTTGGCCCAGGTCTGCCACTCGACCGCGTCCGCCGGGTGGAGCAGCTGAGCACGGCCCTCGTCGTTCACCGCCGCCAGCAGGTCCCGCGCCGCGGCGACCATGTCGGCGACGGGCGCCTCCTCGCCGGGGCGGGCCGGCTCCCAGGCGTGCACCTCGGGCCGTAGCGTGCCGTCCTCGGTCACCCCGCGGAACTCGGCGAGTTGGAGGGGTTGCCAGCCGCGGATCAGCCCGCCGGTGAACGGGTCCCTCTTGGCCGCCTCGCGGTATGCGTAGGCGTCCATGCCCCTGATCGAGGACAGGCGCGGCGAGTCCGACGGGTAGAGGTACTTGCGGTACTCGGCTGAGGACATGACGGCTCCCGTGCCTTAAGTGCGTTCAGTCGGTGTGGTTGTGGTGCGCGACGGCCGCGCGGACGGCGTCCTCGTCCCCGGCGGCGATCGCCTCCACCAGGTCGGCGTGGATCCGCAGCCGCGCCGCTCGGTAGGCGTCGGCGTCCCGGTCGGCGGTGCGAGCGGTGGACGACGTGAGGTGCCCGAGCGTGCCGACGTAGACCGCGCGGGCCATCGTGTTCGGGCACAGCTGCGCGATGCGCTCGTGCAGCGCCCAGTTGGCGCGCATGAGCCCGTCCCAGTCCGGCGCGGCCGCCATGGCGGCCAGGCAGGCCCGCAGCGCCGGGATGTCGTCCTCGCCCGCGCACCGGGCGGCGCCGACGTCGATGAGCTCCTCCAGGTGGTTGCGGAGCTCGATGGCGTCCGCGACCGCTCCGGGCTCCCCCGCGACGCTGAGCAGGGTGTGGCGCAGCCGGACCACCGGGCTCTGGTCGGCGACGAACAGTCCGCCGCCGCGACCGGGGCGGATCTCGATCACCCCTCGGTCGCGCAGGAGCCGGATGGCCTCGCTGACCGTGGCGCGGGCCAGACCGGACTCCTGCCGGATGTCCTCGATGGTGCCGATCGCGGAGCCGGGACTCAGTTCGCGAATACGGCCCTGAAGTGCTGCGGCGAGCTGCTCGGCCCGCGTGCCGCCGGGAGCGCTCAGGCCGGCCAGCAGGGCGCGTTTCTCGATTGCCATGCCGCCATTCAATCATAAAGGTTGTAACCTTTAGAGGTGTATGGCGACCTGTCGTCGTCTGAGCCGGGGAGTGCGGATGCAGATCGTGGGAGTGGCTTACGGCAACACGGTGCAGGTGGCGAACCTGTCGCCCGACGGCGGGAGGCTCACCCTGGTGGCCGGACTGCGGGAGTTCTGGGCCGACCCCGAAGGGTGCCTGGCCCGCCCGGACGGCGAGACGCTGCCGGCAGGTCAGGCGCGCCTGGTGCCGCCGGTGCTGCCGGAGGCACAGATGCTGTGCGTCGGGCTGAACTACCTCGACCACGCCGCCGAAGGGTCCTACCGGGACCAGGAACTGCCCGAGCACCCCACGCTGTTCGCGCGGTGGACACGGTCCCTGACGGTCGGCGGTGCCGAGATCCCCGTACCTGCCACCGAGGACGGTCTGGACTGGGAGGGCGAGATCGTGGCCTGGGTGGGCCGCACGCTGGTGGACGCGTCCCCCGCCGAGGCACTCGACGCAGTGGTCGGCTACTCGACGTTCAACGACGTCACCGCGCGGCGGGCGCAGAAACTGACCTCACAGTGGATCCTCGGGAAGAACGCCGACCGCTCCGGCCCGCTGGGTCCCGTGGTGCCTGCCGGTGAGGTGGGCGACCTGCGGGACGGACTGCGGGTGCGGACCCGGGTCAACGGCACAACCGTCCAGGACGCCTCCACCCGCCAGATGATCCACCGCGTGGGCGAAACGCTGGCCCACATCTCACGCACCCTCACGCTGCACCCCGGCGACCTGCTGGCCACCGGCACCCCGTCCGGTGTCGGCTACGCCCGCACGCCGCCCTGGCTGCTGCGCCCCGGCGATGTGGTGGAGGTCGAGGTCGAACGCCTCGGGATCCTGCGCAACACGATCGTGGGCGCGGAGCACCGCCGGAATTCCCCTCCCGGGGATCTGCTCGATGAGGACGCCGGTGTTCCTGCGGTCCTCTCCCGGCAGGAGTAGTCGCCTTCCCCCGACGGGACAGGCAGGTTGGATCCAGTTCCGGACGCGGGAAGCGCCCAGTTACGGAAAAGGACCCCGGCCAGGCCAAAGGACCAGGCCAGAGCCCTGCTGGCAGACGAGTCGGGCTGTACGCCGGGGAGTGTCACCGCGGCGCTGTGACCTGGGCAAACAGGCAATGAGGGCTCTTGTGTGGCTACCTTGATGGCTACGTAGGACGACATCCCTCCGTGGAGCGGTCCGGACGCGGGCTGCGCCACTATTGGATAGCCATGCATGTGGACGAACTGGTCGGTGAGGTGCAGGAACAGCGAACCGTCGAGTGCCATGACGGCGACCGTTTTGGCGGACGCGCGAAAGAGCAAGGACTTCCCCCAAGCAGCACGAAGAGACTCGTGCGTGGGGGCAGGTCCTTCGAAACTCCACCGGGGTGGAGCGGAAGCCCGTCGGGCCGCGTTGACGATGTGTTGGAGGGTACCCCTGGCGGTACCGCAGCCGTACCGGTGGTCACAGTGGCGGACCGGCTTCGCGGGACGAGCAGTCTGCACAGGAGTCGCTGCGGGAGGCACGGGCAGCTCATGCGCTGTGGCTGAGGTACCTGGAGCAGCGGCGGCATCACCTCGGGAGGTAAGAGGCTGTTGGCAGCGGCGCTCGGCCGGATGCGGTACCGGGTCGACTCGTGTGAGGCTCGCCAAATGCCTGCTCGGCCCCAAACTGACGCCTTTACGCGACTCCTGGCGGGCGCCCAGGTACTCATCGTGGACGCACAACGAACCGCACAGATTCGGAAAGCACTCGCGCTGCCGACCCCAGGTCCGTCAGCCGCTTCGCCAGCGTCGATTCGGCGAGCTTGGGCGGCAGTGCCTCCGCGAACTTCAGGCCCTTGACCGCCCGCTCGTCGACCTCCGGCAGGCACAGATGGTCTGGGGCGGCGACCGAAACCTGCTTCCAGGCGTCGGGGGTGAGGTCCTCACGCAGACGGATCCAGCAGTCGTTGATCTGCTGGGCAGGTACGGCAACCTCGGCGAGCGTCGCCGCAAGCGTGGCGTTCGCCCGATGGCCGGCCCATGTCCACCACTTCACGTATCCACCCGAGCCACGGATGATCACCGTGCCTCCGGAATGCACCTCTTCCATGAAGTGCTCCCGTGCTTCGGCCAGGTACTTCTCCGCACGCGCCGTTAGGTCCACCGGCGGGTTCGCCCCGAGGAGCACTTCCCGGACCGCGCGTGTCAGTTCGAAGGAGATACCGAAGTCGAGTCCTGCGCCACTCCACTTCGCTCTGCCGCCGCCGTCGACGGGTTCGACGAAGCACCGCTTGCGCTTCCAGTCGATGTACGTGACCTGCCAGCTTCGCCCGGCCAGGAGCAACCTCCGCGGTCCCTCGATCCGTTCGGTGAGCAGGCTCGGATCCGTCCTGCCGATCTCCCTGCGGCCTTGCAGCACGGTGAACTGCGGTGGAGCCGTGAACACCGCCGTGAGGTTCATGAAGTGCCGGTGTCCGAAGCGCCGTTCGGCCTCAGGACCGATGAACAGGAGTCCGCCGTCCTGGTCCAGGTAGCCGTTGTCGACCAGGTGCCGGACGATCGGCTCGGCGGACTCGCCGAACGGGCCGAGACCGTTCCACCACTCCTGCCAGAGACGGTCCCCGACCTGCGGTTCCTGCAGGCACAGAGCGAGAAGCTGCTGGGCCACGATGTGCCGCGGCTCCGGCGGGGCGATGACGGGCTCCACCCAGCCGCGCGACCACTGCATGAGAAGAGCCGCTGCGCCGAGCAGTCCATCGCGATCCAGCGCGAGGAACAGGCAGTTGCGTGACGTTCCGGTCCTGCGTCCGGTGCGGCCCAGCCGTTGCAGGAAGGAGGCGACGGTGAGCGGGGCGTCGATCTGGATGACCCGGTCCAGATCACCGACGTCGATGCCGAGTTCGAGGGTGCTCGTGGAGACGATGACGCAGTCGCGGGCCTCGGCGAAGGCTTGTTCCGCGCGGCGGCGTTCGTCAACTGAGAGGGAGGCATGGGAGAGGAAGGTGGTCACGCCCTTGGCGCGCAGTTTCTCGCCCAGTTCCTCGACGAGCCTGCGGGACTCGCAGAAGACGAGCCGTTTCTCGCCGCGGTGCAGAGCCGCGATCATGGTGGCGGCGTTGTCGACGGAGCCCACGTAGTCGAGCTGGACGTCCGCCGGGGCCGGCGACGCCGCTGCCGATGTCTCCGGCTTCGGATCTACCAGGTTCGGTGCCACCACCGCGGACGGTTGCTTCCCCGCTCCGGATCCCTGCAGCCACAGCAGCAGCTCGTCCGGGTTTCCCACCGTCGCGGACAGCCCGACTCGCTGAATGGGACGTCCGACGACACGTTGTAGCCGCTCCAGGACGGCCAGCAGATGCCAGCCCCGGTCGTCCCCGGCGAAGGCGTGCACCTCGTCGACGACCACGGTGCGCAGTCCGGAGAAGAAGGAGGTGTGATCGACGTTCGCGCTCACCAGCATCGCCTCCAGCGACTCCGGCGTGGTGAGCAGGACGTCTGGCCGCGCGGCCAGAATCCGCTTCCGCGCGCCGGAGGTGACGTCCCCGTGCCACAGGGCGGCCGTGCGTCCGAGCCACGAGGTGTACGTCTCCAGCCGGGGCAGCAGGTTGTTCAGCAGCGCCTTGAGCGGACACACGTAGAGGACGGACGTCCCCGACCACTTCTGCTGCACCATCTTCGACAGCAACGGAAACGACGCGGCCTCCGTCTTACCTCCGGCAGTGGGCGCCAGAAGGATCGCGTCGTCACCCGCGAGTAGCGGCCCGATAGCCTCCTCCTGCAGCGGGCGCAGTCCGGGCCAGCCGAGCGTGTTGACGACGTGGTGGACTAGTGCGGGTTCGAGATCGTCGATGCCGCTCACGGCATCTCCAGGTCGATGTCTTCCGCGCGTGCGGCAGCCGCGTTGCGTTCCACTTCGGTCAGCTCGCCGTCCGCGATGGTGAGCGCGTAGTGCTTGCGTGGATCGAAGTCCTGGAACTCGTCCACCCGGTCGAGTACATCGGCGACGAGTTTGCGCAGGAAGACACGGGGCGCGACCCCGACCTTGCCCCCGAGTCCGCCGGTCACGGCAGTGGCGAGTTCCATGAGATACGCGTCGTCCACCTGCTGCTCGACTCGTTCCGGATGCCGGGCGGCGCCCGCGTACAGGTCGCGCACGCGCCTGCCCAACTCGCCGAGCCGCTCCAGGTCGAAGCCGGCGAGCCGCAGTTGGACCGCCCGCGGGGAGTCGAAGCGCGGGTCGGTGGTGAAGTCGGTCGCCAGCCGCTGCGCGAGCGGCGGAAGCCGCTGTGCGCCCTGTTGACCGTCGTAGAAGGCCGGTGTCCCCGTGATGACGAGGAACAGCCCTGGGAAGCGTCCCGCGTCGATCTCGTCGAGAAGCTGCCGCAGCGCGTTGAGTCCCTTCTCCCGTACGTCACCGCGCACCCGCTGAAGGGTCTCGATCTCGTCGAGGACGAGCAGCAGACCGGGGTGGCCGCAGTCCCGCAGCACGGTGAGCAGCCCCTGTAGGAAGCCGAGCGCCGCGAAGTGGTCGAGGTCGCCCCGCACCCCGGCGGCCCGGCGTGCCGATGCGGCGACGGACTTCTGACCGCCGAGCCAGGCGATGAGGGCTTCGGCAGTCGCCGCGTCGTCGGCCGCGACCGCGCGCCGGTACCCGCGCAGTGCCGCGGCGAACGCCGGTGTGGTGCGGGCCACTTCAGCGAGCCGACGCTCCATCAGTGCGTCGACGGCCTGGCCCAGCGCCGCTTCGTCCTCCTCGTCCACGTCCCCGTTGTCGAGGACCTCCTCCTCCAGGGTGTAGAACCAGGAGTCGACGATCGCGCGCAGCGCACTGGGCTGGTGGGTCGCCGTGGACAGCCGCTCGGTGAGCCGGCGGTACACCGTCTCCAGCCGGTGCAGAGGTGTCTCCGTCTCGGAGATCTGGACCTCGGCCGTGGCGAGCCCGGCGCGCTTGGCTCGTTCGGCGAGCCAGCGTGCGAAGAAGGTCTTGCCGGATCCGTACTCGCCACGGATGGCGTGGAAGGCGGCTCCGCCCCGCGCCACCGTGGCCACATCGTCGTCGAGTGCGCCGGTGAACCGGTCGAGGCCGACCGCGAAGAGGTCGAGCCCGGAGTGCGGCACGGTGCCCCGGCGCAGTGCGTCGACGACTTCCCGCCGCCGGACGGCGCTGACCTCGGGTGCGGAGCTCACTTGCTCTCCTTCGGGAAGAACTGGTCCCGCAGCAGCTTCACATCGAGTCGGACAGTGTGCCCGGCGTCGATGAACCCGAGTACGGGATATCCCTCGACGTTCAGCAGTCGCTGCAAGGTCGCGATGAAACCGTCGATGTTGCGCCGTACCCGCCCGGTCGCGGAGACCGCCGAGGCGAGAGCGGCCGGCGACATGGTCTCGCCCGCCTCGGTCAGCGCGTCGATGACGGCAGCCACCACATTGGCCTCGGGCGCCTTCCGCACGTATTCCTTCTGGGCTTCGTACACCTCGCTGGCGACGACGCGCGCACCAAGGGTGGCCGGGGTGTCGGGCACGGCCGCCTTTCCGCCGGACGGCACCCCGAGATCGGCCTCGGCGAAGAGACCTTCGCCCTCCGCCCGCGTCCGCCTGGTGCCGGACCTGGGCCTGACCGCCTGTTTCTGCCGCTCCTCGACCGCCGTCCCGGTCTGTTCGGCCACCGGCTCGAGCACCGATGCCTGCCACCACGCCGGGGTCGCCTGCTCGCGCGGCAGCACCTCCCATCCCTTGGGCATCATCGCCTTGTCCGGGAGGAGGACGAGCACCGGCACCGTCACTTCTGCCAGGGACGCCCCGCCGTGGTAACCCGCTCTGCGGCCGGTGTAGCGAATGTCCTCGCGCCAGGGAGCGACGATGGTGCCGCCGCCTTCCCACACGCGGGGACCGGCCAGCTGAACCTCGCCGTCACGGGAGGTGCCCGTACGCCACCTGGCCGCTGCCGCGCCTCCCCCGTTCGTCGGGCCGTCGCTCGTGCCGCGCTCCAGCACATGGCCGTGGTCGGCGACCAGCACGACGGGGCGGCCGTATCCCTTGGCGGCGGTGAGCAACTCGCGCAGGTAGGTGATGTCGTCGACGCTCCAGCGGGTCCGCTGCCCCTGCTGGCCCTTGTCGAGCGCGTCGTCGATGGTGTTCAGTACGACGCCGATGACCGCGTCGGTGGCGAGTGCGGCCACGACGTGCTCGGACAGGTAGCGCCCAGCGTCTCCCCCTATACCGGCCTTGTGGAAGAGGACCCCTTCTCTCCGCTGCGTCTTCCAGAACGCGGCGAATCCCGAACTCTCCGTGCTCTGGCCGCCCTTGGTGGCCGAAGCGGTGAGCAGGGAGGCACGGCTGACATCGGTGACGGAGGGCAGCATCGACACGGCTGCCATGCGCCGCAGGGCCTGTCCCTCGGAGGGCCTGGGAACGGCCTCGGTCCACCCTTCGCGCTCGACCTCCTCTCCGAGCTGGACGGCGACGGCACTGCTCATGCCGTCCAGTACGAGGACCAGGGGTGCCGCGCCCGTGGCGGCAACCGGCTTGACCGCTTCGGGCAGCACATTCTCGACGACCAGGCAACCACCAGGGAACTGAGCCGTGGCGTTCTCCGTCCAGGCGGCCAGCCGCCCGGCGAACTCCTCGTCCAGTCGCTCCCGTCGGGCCTGCGCCAGTTCGTACAGCACACGGAAGTCCTGTGCCACGCCTTGATCGCCCCTGGGGTCGCCGGCCCACAACACGGCCAACGCCCGGTCGACCCACCCCCAGTCCGCGAGCTGCGTCCGAACGCCTGCCGCGACAGAGGGGACTCGGGGGTCGGGGAGAGCGAGCCAACGTGCGATGCGCACGGCCGTGGCGGCTGCCCGGTGACGGTCCGCGTACAGCTTCACGAGCGCGTGGGCGTTCAGCTCCTCGAGTGCGGCCTGGGCCGCTTCCGGTGACTGCCGTGCCGCGGCGGTCACGTGGCGCAGCTGCGCCGTGAAACTCGACGGCAGGAAGCGGTTGGAGACGAGCCCCGAGGTCAGCCCCGTGTCCGCGGCCAGCTTGTCGGCGCGGTCGAGGACGGCGAAGACCCGCTGCCGCGCTGCGGGATTGCCGTGCGCCTCGCCGATCCAGCGGATCAGCGTTCCCTCGACCGCCTCGGTGAAGGCCTGCAGCTCACCACGGCGCGGCATCACCTGCCCGAACAGCCCGCCCAGGGCCAGCACCGTGTCCGGGCTCGCGGCGGGGTCGCGCAGGGCGGCGCCGAGCAGCCCGAGCGCCATCGCGTCGTGCCCGTGCCCGGCCTCGACCAGAGACAGGAGGACAGGCACCGCCTGGCCCGCCGTCTCACCGAGCCACTTCTTCATCTCGGTGCGCTCGGTCTGCTGCAGCTCGGCGAAGCGCAGTGGCCCGGCGGGCGTGCGGGACCAGGCGAGCAGGGTGTCCGCGTCGACGGCGACGTCCTGCCCCGCCGTACCACCGTTCCCGTCGCCGCCGAGTCCGAGTCTGGCCACGACGAGGGCGCGCACGGCCGCGTCGCGGGTCAGGACGGCACGGCCGCGCTCCCAGCCCTGGCCGGGTTCGGCCTCGAGCAGGGCTTCGAGCAGCCATGCCTCCTCGCGCGCGTACATGCGCGGGTCGAGGCTCGTGGCGCCGAAGCGCTGCATGACGATCTCGGCGTTGTCCACGGTGAGGGTCTGCCGCTTCACCGCGTGACCGCGCAAGTCCCACCCGAGCTGGTCGTCGTCGACCCCGGTGGTCACGACGAGCAGGTCAGCATCGGCCGTCTTCTCCTGGTGTTCCGCCCATTCGCCGACGATGCCGAGCACCGACGACTGGTGGCTCACCCGGACCCGCCGGGTCTCCTCCCCCACCTTGACGCTGAACTCCGGCGGAGCGTTGTCCGCGTACCGTCCGTGCACCAGGACGAGCCTGTGGTCCTTCAAGCCCTTGGCGTAGGCGGCGAGCAGTGCCTCGACCGTACGGCGGCCGACCGGCGGCAGGGTCGCGGCCATCAGCGCCCGGTCTCCTCGGTCTCGGCGGGCACCGGCTGCCAGGACACCTGGATACGCGTGCCGGGGTGCGCCTCGACGTACAGCCTGATCTCGTCCTGTACGTCGGCGAGCATGGCGGCGAGAGTCGCTTCGAGCCGTGTCGGCTCCACCACGTGCGGGGCGCGGGGACTCGGCGTACGCGCGGCGCCGCCGCCCTGGGGCTCGTCGCGCGAGGTCGGCTGCCGCGACCCGCCGGACACCGCCCCCGGGTCGGAGGAGACCGTCGGCTGCCCGTGCTCGGTGAGGCTGACGTCGTCCGCGGTCGGCCGGGGCTGCGGCGGTACCGGCTGGGCGACCTGGGCCAGCCGCGCCACCTCGTTGACCAGGCCGAGGGCCTGCTCCTGCAGCCGATCGAGCACGGGCACGAGGGAGCGCACCTGCTCATGGTCGTTCGCGGTGTCGTGCACGGCCTCGATCAACCGCGCCGCCCGGTCCCCCACGCTGTCGTCGCGCTCCGCGAAGGCACGCACGCTCGCCAGCAGCCGCCAGTTGGTGCCGTCGAGGGCGCGCAGCACCTCGGGGGCCTGCTTGAGGGCGGTCCCGATCTCCTGGTCCGTCGCCTCGTAGGCGACGGCGGCGAGTTCACGCACGACCGCGGTGGAGTCGCCGAGCCGTACCAGCCGGGCGATGAGGTCGGCGGCCGCGTCGGTGGACTTCATGCGCGGGGCGTCCGCGCCGTGCGGCCCGCTCAGGCCGAGGGCTTCGGCATGCTTGCGCAGCGAGGTCCGCATGCCGTCCACGTGCTCGCGGTACTCCGCGGCCTCCTTGAGCACTCCACCGGCCAGCTTGGCGACGTTCCGCGCGACCCGCGCCGGGGGCACGGGGACGCCGAAGATCCTCCCGGCCCGCTCCCGGGCCGTGGCGAACTCCTCGTCGCTGGGCATTTCCACGGCCCGCAGCCCGTAGCCGGAGCCGATGCGTTCGAGTTCGGGGGCCTGCGGCAGCGGCGAGGTCTGGTAGACCCAGGTCCGGTCGTCGAGCAGCGCGTACGTCGCGATGATCAGGTTGACGACGTTCTTCTCCAGGCCGGTGTAGCCGAGTTCGCGGATCCAGGTGCGGATGTCCTCGACGGACAGGTCCGGTCCGGCCTGGGCGTCGGCGGCCTTCTGGTTGATGCGCAGCCGCCAGTCGAAGGTCAGGTTGAGCGGCCCGTCGTGGACCTCGCCGAGGCCGAGGGCGTGCACGATCTTCCGGACAGTGGCCAGTTGGTGCCCGTCCACGACGACCCGGCGGGACCCGTCCTCCATGGCCCGCCCGATCCATTCGAGGGCGGTCTTCAGCTCGCGCGAGGTGACGGCACGGCGTCCGGGCCCCGGAGCCGCGCCCGGATCGAAGTCAGGATGCTTCGGATAGAGCACGGCGTACAGCTCGTCCGCGATGATGAACAGGTTCTGCTCGAAACCGGCCCCCGCCTCCGGCCGCGCCCTGGTGTAGCCGGACTTGAGGGACCACAGGTGCTGGCGCTCGGGCACCTCCGCGCCGACGTTGGCCGCCTCCGCCTTGGCGATGCCGTACAACTGCTGCAGTACGGCGGTGAGTTGTGAGGTGAGGTTCTCGCTCTGCGCCTTGAGCTGGTGGCGGATCTGGATGCGCTCGTCGGCGGAGCGGGTGGCGGTGGCCTCGTCCAGCCGGTCACGCTCCAGCAGATAGTTGATCTTCAGGAGCCGTCCGAGCTGGGTCAGCTTCTGCTCGGAGAAGAAGTCCGGCAACCATACGACGGTGGCCTCGTCCTTGCCCGCCCGCCGCAGCGTCTCGACGCGATGCACATCGTCCATCGGCGAGTGCTTGCCGTCGTCGAAGGGGTAGTCCAGCACGAACCGGATGTTGCCCTCGGTCTGCGGCTGGAACTGCTCGTCCGGAAGATGCGAATCCCGTACGTTGCCGAAGACGAACTCGGCCGTCCGTTTCGTCCCCCGCCACACGATCTCCCGCTCGCACACGAACGCCTGGGTGTCCCTGATGCCGAGCGCGGCCCACAGCTGATCTTTGATCCACTGCCGCCTGAGGCCGGGCTGGTCCGCGCTCCCCTGCACCTCTTCGAGCAGCGGCTCGACGTCGACGTCCGAGAGGTGCAGGTGGAAGACGGGGTCGCCCGTGCTGTCGCCCTCGCTGCGCAGCTCACCGAACTCGGCGGCCTGCAGTTCCTTCAGCGCCTTCGCCGCGACCGAACCTGCCGATCCGACCCGGGTCTTGATGGTGCCGTGGTTGAGCGCGGCCAGCCGTCCGCCGGTCAGCCGCGCCAGCGCGGGCACGTTGGGCGCGAGCGCGGCGAGGAGCAGCGTCTTGATGAGCCGGTTGTCACGCCGGTAGTGCGGATGGTCGACGGATCCGTACTTCTGCAGCAGATGCGCCCGCACGCGTGCGTGGAACCGGTCCGCGATCTCCGACTCCTTGCGCAGCTTGGCGGTGAACGCCTCGCCCTTGCGCTCGGCAATGACGTCCCACAGGTCCCCTATGGGAATCAGGTCACCCATCTTGAGATCGTCACGGCGCCGCTTCAGCAGCTCCTGCACCAGCTTCAGACCGGTCCGCTCCCGCTGCAGCGCGCCGGACAGGTCGACGAGCACGTTGAGCAGCGCGGGAGAGAGCGGATACAGGGTCCGGAAGTCGTCCCAGTCGGCGTCGGTACGCCCGTGCGCGTCCAGCAGGACCTGCCGCACCTCGTCCTTCGACGACTCGACGATCCTGAAGGCGTCGTCGCGCGCCTGCTCCATCCCCGGCTTGGGTGCGAGCACACGATGCTTGATGATCTCGACGAGGTTGCTGTCCTCCAGATCGACGACCTCGACACGTCCTGCGAGGTACTTGATCTGCTGTTCCAGGTTCTGGACGTCGGCCCCGGCCACGTCCGAGCCGATCAGCTGCGAAAGGTCACGCTGCCGGGAGATGAACGACACGATCGGAACCGGCCGGTCGTTGTCCCCCGACTCGATCAGCTTGACCAGCTTCTGCACCTGTTCGCGGACGAAGTCCTGCTCGCCCATGTGCGCCTGCAGCCAGAGGATCAGCTCGTCCAGGAACAGTACGACGCCGTCGTAGCCGAGGGACTTGGCGTGCCGGGAGATGACCGACAGCCCGTTCTCCAACGGCAGGAAGGCCTCCCTGTCGCCACGGGCGCCCTGGGCGTACGCCGCCATGGGCCCGGACAGCAGGGCGGAGACGAGCGCGTCGCGGTCGGGGTGTCCGGCCGGGGCCTCGAAGGCGCGGTCGAGGTCGGCGGAGGTCCAGCTGCTCCTGGCCGGCCCGTCGCCCGCGTCGAGAACCTCCAGGTCGTCCTCGTCCTCCTCCCCGGCAGCCACCGCGCCCCCGGGGGCCACCGCCAGGGCGCCCTCCCCCAGCCACTGCACGAACTTCGCGTCGTCGGCGAGGAACTCCCGTTGCCGTCGCGCGTCCGCGAGCATGGCGTCCGCGCGGTAGACGGCGGGCGTCGGCTTGCCCGGCTCCTGGGTGCGCACCCCGTGCACGTACCCGCCGAGCAGGGCCGAGTCCAGGTCCGTCGCCCCGACGAGGTGGTAGGGCACCATCAGGAACCGCCGGTCGCGCAGCCAGTCGTCGTGCTCGGCGATGACTTCCTGCAGGCGGGGCTTGGCGCGGGCCGCTGGATTGTTGTTCAGCACGGCGTGCAGCACGGTCAGGAAGTGGCTCTTACCTGCGCCGAAGGAACCGTGCAGATAGGCCGCGTGCGAGTTGCCCGACCTGACGGCCGTCTTGACCAGACCGAGCGCGTCCCGGAAGGCCTCCTGCAACTGGTCGGTGACCACGTACTCCGCGACCCGGGCATCGGTCTCGGTGAACCCACTGGAGAGCTCGATCTTGAAGTCGCCGGCATGGACGTCTTCCTTGATCTCGATGACATCCCGCAGGAAGAGTTCACTGGTCGGCATCCGGCTCTCGTTCCCTCTGCTCACTCGACGGCCTTGACGGCACTCGGACCACGCCTGCACGGGCGCGACCTCCAATCTTGCCAGTCTCGGCATGCCCGGCGCCCAGGCCGGGAGCAAGTTCCGTGACCCCTCGATCACGTTGGGCGACCACCGGGCGGACTTTGGTCGCCGTGCGTGACGAAAGGGACGTATGCGGCGACCTCGAGCCGCGCAAGGAGCCTTGTCGGCGCCACAGATGGCGTGGCTTGGAACGGCTCCACCGCAGGCAGGCGGTCTTGCGGGCCCCGTCTCACGGCTCTGACAGTGAGGGCGAGCGGGCCGGTTTTGATGACCGTGAGGGGGACGATCTCATGGGGGACGGGATCGAAGGAATCGACGAGCTGCTGCGGGACCGATTGCTGATCATGGCCAGGGATCGGTGGGCGATCGATGTACTGCCACACGTCCGACCTCGGACAGGAGGGCTGGTCCTGACCGGCGCCGACGCCCCGGTCAGGTGCAGGGAGATCCGCAACGCCTTCCCCAGCATGGTCGTGGCGATGGATCTCGAGAGCCACACACGGGAGGTCGCCTCGGCCGACGCGCCCTTCGGCCTCAGGACCGGCTACGGCTGGCGCTCTCTGGACCTGACCGACCTGAACGAGATTCTGGACGGCCAGCGCGAGAACAAGGCGTCGTTCGCGGTGACACCCACGTGTTTCATCCCGGCGGACGAGACGGGTGACGCGGCAGTGCTCAAGGCGGTGATCAGGGAGGCCAACCGGCTGCGCCGCGAGGACACCGTGGTGCTGCTGCCGTGCAGTTACCGGTGGCTGAAGGGTGTTTCGCTGCTGCATCTCGTAGAGCAGATACGGGCCTGTCGACACCCGGTGGCCCTGATCATGCAGGCGGACACGGATCCCCTCAATCGATCCCATGTACCCGAAGGCTTGAGGCAGTTGTGCCGCTCCTGTCCGCGCCTGCTTCTCTGGCGGACCGACCTCGCCGCCTTCGACGCGATGGCTCACGGGGCACTGGGAGCGGCGGTCGGGGCATCGGCGGTTCTCCGCTTCGGCGTGGCTCCGCGCCCTGACAACGGGGGCGGCGGGCACAAGCCGTACACGGTGGTGCTGGTACGGGGGCTGCTGCGCTACCTGCGCGTGGCGACGCTCCAGGACTGGTTCGCCCGCACCGATCCGTGGACATGCGACTGTGCAGTGTGCAAGGGCGCGGCTCTCACGCGGTTCACGGACAGCGACGCGGACGTGCTTGCCGCATTGCAGCACACGGTCCGCGAACTCTACGCGCTGCACGAAGAGTTGGACTCGACGCTACCGGGGCACGAACGCATCGAGTGGTGGCGACAGAAACTCACCGACTCCTGGGAGCATCACCGTCTGCTGGCCTCGCAGACGGACACGGAGGTCTCGTTTCCGAAGGTGCTTCAGGCCTGGCGCCGGCCGAGCCCGCTGCCGTTGCCGTCGCCCGCGACGGAGAAACCCCGTAGCGCCGGTCAGGACCAGTCCGGCCCGAGCTGACGCCAGGCCTGCTCGTGGAACAGCCACTGGGCGGGTGAGTGCCGCTGGGGGCGGTACGGGGCGGGTTCCAGGAGCCAGCGCAGCCCCCGGGGGCTCTGGGTGGCGACGCCGACGCCGTAGAAGCGGGCCTTGAGGAGGAGGAGATCGAGGTCGGGGTGGGGTTGGGGGTCAGGGACATGGTCGGGAGAGGCGGGTTTGTCGCCATGTTCCGATTCCGTGGACTTTGATACGACGACTCCGCGCGCGCAGAACGGCGCGAACTGCGAGGCGTCCCGGACGGCGGAGTCCCACTCGCGGGGGGGGATGCCGTCGGGGCCGTGGACGAGGACCAGCTCGACGCGGGTAGCGGGGACCAGGCGCCGTACGGCCGAGGCGGGGTTCTCGCCGATTCCTATGTCTACGACGCCTGGGGGTGCCGCGTGAAGCACACGCAGGGCGTACGCATCCAGCGACCCGAGCGGTATGGGGAGGCCTACGGGTAGGTCGTACAGCGCGGTGAGCAGCGCCCGGCCGTCGACAGCTCCGAGGCCGGCGTCGGAGCGGCGGCGGACCTCGTCTCCGAACACCGTGACGGCGGCCTGCACCTGCTGACCTCGCAGCCTCAGCCCGACGAGCGCCTGCTCGGTAAGCAGCATCTCCTTGTGTCCTTGTCGGTCGGGGCTGGTTCGACTCCTGTTGTCTATCAGCCCCGTGCACGCTCGGCACAACCTCCCTTGTGGAATGCCCTCGCCGACTCATCGAGCGAACTACTATGCGGCGCTCCGAACCTGCTCCGGCGTGCGCTCAGGCTCGTCCTGTCGGGGAGCGGCGGGCGGAGCAACAGGCAGGGCGGGCGGCTCGACCAGGGCGTCGAGCACGGTCACCCCGAATCTGTGCGCGAGCGGCGCGGCAGCCGCGGCCATGGCGAAGACGATCAGCGGGGCGAACTCGCCCGCGGCCCCGGTCACACCGAGAACCACGGCGACGCCGATGACGGCGCCCATGAAGACGAGTGGGACCAGCACACGCGCCTTCAGCGAAGGCACGGTCGCTTCTGCCGCGCCCGCATCGGACACATCGCTGAGGAGGCCGGCGTCGACCACATGGAAGTCCCGCACCTGCGCTCGCGGTCGGCTGCTGTAGGTGAGCACGCCGCAGACCAGCGACCACAGCTCATGTTCGCGGGCTCGTCGTGTCTCGTCCTCGTTCGCGCTGTGCACGAGCGCGGCGCGGTGGCGGAGGTTGCGCACGAGGAGTGCGGTGTCGTTCGCCATGCTCTGACGACTGGCAGGGACAGCACCGAGGGATTCCCGATGCGCTCTCCGTACCAGCGCTGTGCATAGCTCCTCGATCAACCCGCTCTGCCAGAGAGCCGGCGTCGACTTGGCGGGTACGGCGTCGGCTCGCGTGGTGAAGGATTCCAGTACGGCCACGGCGGCGACGCTGACGGTACCGGCCGAGTCGGCATTGCGGATCGCCCTGCTGTCGATCCCGGTAAGGCAGACGGAGAAGAGGAAAAACGCGGTGTAGAGCCCGATGAGCGGCGGCGACGGTGTGTGTCCTGCGGCGGGTGCGAGGACGAAGGCGAGCGCGACGACGGCCAGCGCACCGGGCGCCATCAGGAAAACCCTGCTGAGTCTGGCCCAGGTGGCGTGGGCGTGCACTTGGCTCAGGAGGTGTTCGCAGTGTTCGTTTTCCAGCACCCGGTACTCGGGGCGGTCTCCCAGCACTTCCTTGACGGCACTGAGTCGGGCTTTCGCCCTGGGCCGACCGACGCTTCCCAGGAGGGGCAGACGGCTGAGGCGCCTCCCCGGGATGCGCGTTCCGCCGGCCCACGGGATGTAGTAACCGATCAATGTGTAGGGAGTGATGAGGAGCCAGAGGTTGAAGACGAACCACAAGTACGCCTGTTTCATGTGGGAAGCGTCGCATCGCGCACTGACAGTGGCCCGGGCACAAGCTCAGTGATCGATCTCGGCCCAGACCGTCTTGCTCGGACCAGGCTCGGAGTCGACACCCCAGCGCGTGGCGAGAGCTTCGACCAGGAGAAGGCCACGCCCGGTGTCGGCATCTCCATCGGGAGGGGTCGACGCGAGTACGGGAAGGCGCTCGCCTTGGGCGTCGGCAATCTCCACGCGGACCGTTCCCACGCTGGAGGTTAGGCGCAGGGCGATGTCCCGACCGGGTACGCGCCCGTGGAGTACGGCGTTGGCGGCCAGTTCGGCCACGATCAGGGCGGCGGTTTCGGAGACGTCGGAGCCGTATGGGATTCCCCAGGCGTCGAGCTGCTGGGTGGTGAAGCGGCGAGCGAGTCTGGCACCGCGGCGGGTGGCGCTGAGCCGCTGGTTGAACATACGTACGGTAACCGGGACTTGGGGGTGTGGTGCGGTCATGGCGCCCAGCGTTCCGGTGAGGTGGGCCGTTCAACAGGCACGACACTGGTACAGCCGCGTTGTACTGGTTCACGCGATGGACAGGGCTAGTAACACCTTGTAACCATGGGCGGGTTGTTGTTCCGGCGGGTCGGCGGGCGAGTGCGGGAGGTGGCCGGGCGTGGTGGACGTCGAGGACGCGAGGGCCGGGGTCGGTGGCAGTGAACCAGAGGCGTCGGACAGCCTCAAGACCTTCGGCGCGGTACACAAGGCGCTGCGGGAGACGGCTGGGCTGACGCAGGAGGAGTACGCCGAGATCGTCGGCTACTCGGTCCACGCCATCGCCAAGCTGGAGCAGGGCAGACGTTTTCCGCAGCCGAAGTTCATCGCGCGGGCAGGGGATGTGCTGGGGGCGCCGAAGGTACTGCGGGCGGCTGCTAGGAACCTGACGCGGAGGCAGGGGCTGGCGTCGTGGTTCCAGCAGTGGGCGGGGATCGAGGAGGAGGCGATCTCGCTCTATGCGTATGAGTGCAGGGCTATTCCCGGGTTGTTGCAGCCAGAGGCTTACATTCGGGCGATCTTTGAGAGGCGGTTGCCGCCCGTCACCGAGGAGCGGCTTGAACGGGAGGTCGCGGCTCGACTCGAACGGCAGCAGCTCTTGACCAAGAGGCCGAACACCGCGTTCAGCTTCGTCATCGAGCAGGCACTCATCGAACGACGGGTGGGCGGCGTTGGCGTGACCAAGGCGCTCATCAACCACCTTCTGGAGGTCGGGAAGCTGCGCAACGTCGAGATCCAGATCATGCCGCTTCAGCAAGAGGATCACGTAGGCGTTGACGGCCAGATGTACCTGGCAGAGACTCCTGAACATCAGTGGGTTGGCTACACCGAGGGCCAACGCTCAAGCAACCTGATCACTGCGCCAGAAGACGTGAGCGTACTGCTTCAGCGCTATGGCAAGCTGCGTGCGCAGGCCCTCGATTGCAGGGCCACCGTGAGCCTGCTGACACAGATCCGAGGAGCGCTATGAGCACCACCGAACCGGCATGGTTCAAGAGCAGCTACAGCGGCAGCGAGGGCGACAACTGCGTCGAAGTCGCGGTGGACCGAGCCATCCACGTGCGGGACTCAAAGCAGCGAGAGGGCGGACAGCTCGCCCTCTCCCCTACCGCTTGGTCGGAGTTCGTCGTGTACGCCATCGACGCCCAAGTCTGAGGCAGTCCGGTGCCAATGGGACGGCACAGAGCCTTCACGCTCTGGCCGCCCCAAGCCGTCTGCGGACTACTCGATGTCGAGTGCGGGCTGATCAGCAGCGATCTCGGACTTCTTGGGAGCGGCCTTCCGCCCCCGCGTCTTCTTCACGGGCCGCCACGCCTTCAGGTCGGCCGCACTGAGCTGGTGCTTGGCCATCTGCTCCTCCAGGTAGGCATCACAGTCCTCGGCCGGCACACTCTCCCACTCAGGGTCATACTCACCGTGCCACTGCCGCACCCAAGGCATGACTTCCCGCAGCCCGGCGATGAGGGGGGTGATCCGCTCGGCACCCCAACCGCCTTGTGTCGTACGGTCCTCGATGAGGTTGATCAGCGCCTGTGCCTGGTCCTTATGATCCCAGCCAGCCCACCCTAGGAGCACGGTCGGGTCGGCATCGGGGCTGGCTTCCAGGTAGGAGATGAACCGCTCCTTGGGGACGTCGAGCTTGCCGCGATTTGACCAGTAGGACGCCTTGAGGAAATCGGCGGAGATGTACTTCGGCGGCACAGGAATGTCGAGCCGCTCGCCGCTCTTGTCCTCTTCCCGCTGCAGCGTCCAGACCTCTTCCCACTGCTCACGCTTACGTAGGCCGGAGTCCTTGTAGCGCATGGCCGCGAGGTAGGGCACGTGTTCGTCGGCGACGACGTCTGCGAGGACCTGTGCCAGGGGAAGGTCCGGCTTGCCGAGGTGATCAGCGGCGTAAAGCGAGGCGACGGAGGTGACTTCGGCATCTGAACTCAACACGTCGGCAATTTGGTTGACAGTGAGAATACGGGGCTGCTCCATTCCGTCGCGAAGGGTGAACCAAAGGGAACGATCCTCACACCGGTCCAGCAGCCAGGTACGGAGAGCTGCTTTCTCCTTCTTCTCCCAGGGCTCGATGGCCCACCGCCGCTTGCACTCGGGCCGCTCGATGAGCCCAATGTCCTTGCGGCTCTCGATGATGTCGATGCGAGCCTGGACGACGTTTCGGTACCAGTCAGGCCAACGGGCGGGAATCTCGGTGATGGGAGTAGACCCGTGCCGCTCGAACCATGCGGTCTCAATCTCGCCCCTGGTCACCTTCCGCGCCAGCACAATCTCAAATGCTCGTTCGCCGAGGCGAACTTCGGGGGTCCTGTCCAACGCTGATGACGGGTCGACGGTCCGCGCCATGTCCGTTTCCGTCAACAGCCCATAGGCCCCGTACACCTGCCAGTCCAGTTCTTCTTGCATAGACACCATACGCTGGCGCGTGCGATTGAACTCGGCGCGGGCGTCGTCTAGAGCCTTGCGTGTGGGAGCGACAACTCTACAGACGGCAGATGGTTCGCTCTTTGTCAGATCCTGCGCTAGACAATCCAGCAAGCCTGCCACTTGAACCGGCAACCGCTGCGGCAGAGGGAGCTCTTGCAACTTGATCCCGGTAAACTCATAGAATTTCTCCCAGTCCTCACTGGCAATTCCCCCGCCAATACCCCCATTCCCCTTGTCATGACAAACTTGCTTCAACCAGAAACACGCTGTAGACGAATTCAACACACCAACAAGAGCCAGCAACTCGCCGTCGGAAATATCTTCAGGAGCCGCCAAGGCCGGCATGTGCTGTGTGGTGATAATTCCACTCGAATTCATTGCCGCATGATTGTGTGTTGCCACCTTTGATAGCACAACAGTACGCCTGGCGTCAGCACGCGAATGAGTCCACCTATACCACGACCACCAGGGAACGCCCATCTCAAACCGCGTCTTACCTGAGAAATCAGCAAGTCGCCCCAGAGGTTGCTTAACGCGCCAAAGGCCTTTAGCCCACGAGTCCCGGATATCAACCTCGAGTACCTCGCCGCCGCTACCGTACGGCGCAATAGCGAGTTCTTCAGGCGTAATGATCCAGTCTCGCAACTCGTCCCCAACCGCGACCCTTCGAATCATGCGCGGAGGCGTACCAAACCGCTCATGCCACTGCGGCTGCAAGTAGAAGACATCATCAGCACCCGAGAAACCGGAGAAACCTGCCTGCGCGTTCAACGCCTGCCCCAGAGTCTGCTCTTGCGCAGCCCGCAAAGCATCAACCAAATCCCCGGCACCTCCCCCGCTCAGACTCCACGGATAATCACTGAAATTCAAGCGGGGAGAATCAGCCACACTGACCCATTCGGACTCACTCCCTGATTTCGCGATCTGCTCGGTGATAGCCCGCCAAACGACACCATCTGCCGCAACCTCCGGCTGTGACGGTTCCCCACGGACCCCCAGCACCACCCGCACTGTTTCTTCAGTACTGGGCACACGGTTGCGGCCGATCAAGATCACTGTGGGAGTGCCATGGCCCGGAATGTAAACTCCGGATGTATCAATCACGTGCGAAAGCGCGACGCGTCCGCGGAAGACTACCTCGATCAGCTTCCTTCCAAACTCCCTCTTCATAAAAGAGTTCGCAGTGATCTGCCCAACGAAACCACCACCCCTGCGGGAGCCACCCACCCCCTTTACAGCAAGCTCGAACAACCTCTGCGCGAACGGAACAGACAAGGCGTATTTCCCTGCACACGCGTCATATGTCTTTCGATAGTTCTCGTTCTCCTGCTTGTCCTTAACTGTAATATACGGCGGATTCCCCACTACGACGTGATAAGTCCCCCGCCCCAGCAAATCAACCCGCCGAGCAAACTCCCAGACATCCTCGGTCTCGTAGGCAAAAGTCTCCCTAAAAACGTCCCTCTCCTCCGTGGCAAACAAATCCAGCTCCTGCTGGATGCCCGCCGTCCCCCTCCCGTGCAGCAGCGAATCCCCCACAGCCACATTAATAGGAAACACCGGCGCCTCAGCCAGCCTCCGCGCCCCCGCCTCCTTCATAGCCGCAACAAGCAACCGGAATCGCGCAATACTCACTGCAAACGGATTCTTGTCGCACCCGTGCACGGACTCCAACGCCCGCCGAACCACCGTCCAGTCATCCGCAGCAGGCGTAGCGACCCGCCACTTCTCGACCAGCCGGTGAAAGATCCCCAACAGGAAGTGCCCGGACCCGCAAGCCGGGTCAATGGTCCGCAACCCCCGCCGCTCCTCCCCCTCAGGCCCGACCCACACCGGATCCAGCCCGAACTCCTCCTCGCTCACGGCAGGTTCGAGCGTCAGGTCGAGGATGAACTCCTCGACGAACTCCGGCGTCTGCAGCAGCGCGTACGTCTTGCGCGCATGCTCACTCAGGTCCTGATACAGGTCACCGAGGAACCGCGTATCCCACTCCGGGTCGGTGAAGTCGTACCGGATCTCGCCATCCGCCCCCCACCTCCGCCAGAAGCCCAGCAGCTCGGTCGCCGCCTCGTAGCTCGGCGTCAGCCCCCACAGCGGATTGTGTGCGCGGCTGAACAGCCCGGCCGCCGTCTCATTGGTCGACGCCACATGATCGAACGCCGCGATCAGCCAGTCCCGGTTGTTGAGGTGCGGGAACTCCCGGAAGAACGCCTCGTGCCGCTCCTCCGCCTCAACAAGCCGCTCCCCCGGCCCGGCGATGAACGGCTCCTCGATCAGCCCGTTGTCCTCACAGAACCGTACGAAGACACAGGCCAGCACCCACGCCGCCGCAGCCTGCGTGACCCGCTCGTCACGCCACGCCCCGTACGTCGCCGCCGTACGCGACGCCTCCAAGGCCTGCCCGTACTCGGCACTCAGTCGGACGCGGAACTCCTCGACGGAGTCACTGCGCTCGCGCAGATCGTCCTCTAGGGCGGTCACCTGCCGCTTCAGGTCCTTCAGCAGCGCAACCCTGTCCACCCCGGAACCGGACCCCGAACCCGAGCCCGCCCCCGCAACCGCATCCGTGACCGTCACTCTTCGCATCCTTCTGACCGCACCGCACCGTATTCGCCGTCTCCTGCAGGGCCGAACCCGTCACCAGGACTCACGACCGGAAACTTCTCCTCCATCCTGCCAGCCCCACCTCCCAGGCCGACGCCCCCCGCAACCCTCGTCTTCCCGGCAGAAGCCACAGAACTCGGAAACCACTCCCACCACCCAAGATCACGCGGTTAAAGTTCCCCTCATGACGGGGGCATCTCAAACACCGGTTCCGGCACCTCGGCACACCTTCCTTGAGGCGGGCCGCGGCCACTACGACGCGGCGGCGCAGCTCGCGAAAGACGCGAAGCACGTCGGCCCCACGGACCACCTCGCGGGTCTCGCCGCCGAGTGCGCGGTCAAGGCGATGCTCATGGACTACTTCGGTTCCGTACAGGACACGCCGCTTGGAATCCCGTACAGCCCCAAGATCAAGAACCGGCCGGTGCCCAGCAAGACGCAGGAGAAGAAGGCGGAGAAGGAGTCCAGGCACTGGCACATGCCCGATGTCTGGAACGACCTCGTCAAGCTCGCGGACGGTCGACGCGGATCACTCATCCTCAGTCGCCTCCCCCAGGACAACCCGTTCGCCGAGTCAGCCGACGAATGGAGCGTTGACCACCGCTACGTCGACGGCCAGCAGATATCCGAGGAGCGCGTGGCACGTCACCTCGAAGCGGCCCGTACCCTCATAGCCGCGTACTACCTCGCGCAATGAAGCAGAGCAGGATGAGCCGCAGGCCGGGAGAAGAAGCAACAGCCCTATGAAGCCCACCCGATTCGACACCGCCTGGGACGCCGCTCTGCGCTTGGCCGACCGAACCGCCGCCTCCGGCCCGGACGTCGTCCTCGTACGAGACCTGCTCGGCCGGGTTTCACTCCTCGTCGACGACCGTGACAAGCCGCTGGCCGCCGATTCCGCTGAACTGACCGCGCTACGCGAGGAGTTCGCTGCGGCCACTCGCCCCTTCATCAGCGGCGATCCAGTTCAAACCGCCTCGGCGCTGTTCGCCCCGGAAATGTTCCTCGACTCCGCCGAACTCGTCGTACGCAGCGAACGCGAACCCGGTGGAGCCGGCCAGGTCGGCGTCCTCGAACGCACCGTCGTCGGCGCCGACTGGTCCCGCGACACCGACTCCGACGCATCGCCCTCCGCCGAACGGCGCGAGAGGCGCATCGCCCTCTACGGCTTCAAGGGCGGCGTCGGCCGCTCCACAGCGACGGCGATACTCTCGCGCCACCTGGCGAGCCGCGGCTACTGCGTGCTCGTCGTCGACCTGGACCTGGAATCCCCCGGCGTATCGTCCCTCCTGGAGAACCCGGCCGGACTGCCCGCACACGGCATCGTCGACCACCTTGTCGAATCCGCCGTCGGCAACGAGGCGGACCTGGACCTCGTCACCCGCAGCAGCGTCCTGCCCGGCATCGAGGGCAACGGCGAGGTGTGGCTCGTGCCCGCGAGTGGAAAGCCGCGCGAGGGAGAGCCGTACGACTACCTCGCCAAGCTCAACCGCATCTACAGCGACCTGCCCGCAGCCGAACCCGGCAGCCAGCCGCGTCCCTTCTGCGCACGTCTCGATGACGCCATCAAGGCCTGCGAGGACCTGGTGGCTGAGCGCTCCCGGCGGCCGGACGTCGTACTGCTCGACAGCCGTGCCGGCATCCACGACATCGCGGCGGTCACCCTGACGCAGCTCAGCGGTCTCGCGCTGCTCTTCGCTGTGAACAACCCCTCCACCTGGGAGGGGTACCGAATGCTGTTCGGGCAGTGGGCCCAGCGACCGGACCTGGCGAGCGAACTACGCAGTCGGCTGCGGATCGTCGCCGCGATGTTCCACTCCGCGGGCGACACCAAGCGACTCGGTGCCCTGCGCGACCAGGCGTACGAGACGTTCTCGGAGCTTCTGTACGACGATGTGGAAGCGGATGCCGAGGACGAGTTCGACCCCGACCCGGATGCCCCGGCGGTCTTCCATCCCGCGCCCCAGGACGGCGACGCGCCCCACGCCCCCATCCCCATCCTCTTCGGCAACGACCTGGTCGGCCTCGACCCATACCGCAGCCGCGACTGGCTGGAACTGCCCTTCATCGAGGCCGCCTACGCACGGTTCCTCGCCGCGCTCGATCGGCTGGTCCCCAAGCACCGTACGGAAGCGTCATGACTCACGACCTGACCACCGACGAGTACCGGACTCTGCTCGTCCAGGCACCCGGCAGCGCGTTCGACGCGGACACCGAACAGCCGGACCTGCTCAAGATGTTCACGCCATCCAGCCACCGGCGCGCCCTCGACCCCGACGTCACCGTGGTTCTCGGTGCGCGCGGCACCGGCAAGACGTACTGGACCAAGGTGCTCGAGACCGAAGAGCTGCGGAAGGTCGCCGCGGCCTCCTACATGATCCCGCGCCTGAGCGACCTGGATGTCACGACCGGTCACGGACGGGGCGGAGGCAGCGGAGCTGCATACCCGACGCGGAAGATCGTCCGCAAGCTGGTCCAACAGGCGCCTGAGGGTGAGGAGTTCCGCGAGTTCTGCGAAAACTTCTGGTTCGCGATCATTCTCCTCGCCCTGGAAGTCCCGACCGTTTTGCACCTCCCCGACTGGCAGGCTCGGATCGACTGGGTGGCGGAGCATCCCGAGGAATCCGAGGCCGCCTTGTGGGACAGGGACAGGGATGCCCAGCAGAACGGCAGTCCCCACCTGCTGATCTTCGACGCGCTGGAGCATCTGCATCAGGACCGCTCCGTCGTCGACAAGCTCGTCTCAGCCCTCTTCGCGGTGGCCCTGGACCTGAGGCTCAGCTTCCGCAGCATCCGGGCCAAGATCTTCGTACGCCCCGACATGTACGCCAGCGCACCCAAGGACTTCGCCGACGCCTCGAAACTCGACGCCAACCGCGCCGAACTCACCTGGACCCCCGAGAACCTCTACGGCATGCTGTTCCACCGGCTCGGCAACCAGCCCGGCCCCGAGGCCGAGAAGTTCCGGGCGCGGACCGGCCCCTGGCACCCGCAGGGCGACAGCAGGTACACCGCTCCCGTCGAGGTCATCGCCGACCCCGAACGGCAGGAGAAGGTCTTCGGAGCGATGGCGGGCCTATACATGGGCGCCGATCACCGCAAGGGCTACACGTACACCTGGCTGCCCAACCACCTTCAGGACGGCAACGGTGAGATCAGTCCTCGCACGATGCTCCGCGCAGTGTCGAAGGCCGCCGAGGTGACGCGGGACCGGCATCCCGGGCATGAGTTCGCCCTCCATCACGACGCGATCCGGCAGGCCGTCCAGGACGCGTCCCAGATCCGCGTGGCCGAGATCAAGGAGGACATCCGCTGGGCCGCCGCAGCCGTGGAGAAACTGCGCGGCACGCAGGTCCCCATGGAGCCCTCCGTGGTCATCCACATCTGGTCCACGGAGTCCCTCGCCACCGAACTGCGCAAGCTACTGGAGGACAGCGAGGACGGCAGCGGCCCGGCCGACGTCGGCGACTACTTCGGCCTGATCAAGGAACTGACGGCCCTCGGCGTCATGACAGAACGCGCCAGCGGCGCCGTGGATCTCCCCGACGTCTACCGTCTGGCCTTCGACATCGGCCGCAAGGGCGGAGTCTCCCGGCCCCGGCGGACCGCCAAGTAGGCCACCGGCCCGGCACAGCGCAACCGCTCCGAGGGCGCGCAATCACCTGCGGGGACTCATTTCGGTGAATCACCCTGGCGTTGTCCTCCCCAGGTGAGGGTTGTCTCGCTACCGTGCGGGCCTCGGCCTACGGTGGGGGGAGGGACAGCGCTGTGCCCGAATGCAGCTATACAGAGGATGGAGGTGTCGGCAATGGTGGACAGGTTCGGCGACCCGCTGCTGAGCATCCAAGAAGCGGCCAGGCACCTCCAGCTGCCCGACCGCACGCTGCAGCGTTGGCTGCGTCACGAGAACGCGGCAGGAGCGCCACTGGTCCACAGTGTGGAACCGAGGAAACGCGGCTGGCCCTCGTTGCCCTTGGTGGCGATCGTGGAGGCCTACGTGCTGCGCTCGCTGCGCGGGTACCTGAGCATGCCCCGCATCCGGGACGCCACGGAGGCCGTACGGAACACCTTCGACGACGAGTACGGGCTGGCCACTCGCCGTATCGCGACGGACGGCGTGGACATCTTCGTGGAGTACGCGGATGGCGAGCTGGCTCGGGCGCGCGACGGCCAGCGGCCGATCCGCGAGGTCATCACGGACTATCTCCACTACATCAGCTGGGAGCCGGGCGAGCAGTACCCCTACCGACTCCGGCTGCGTCAGTACCCGGACGTCGCACCGGTGATCATCGACCCGCGTTTCGGGTGGGGCGCTCCGGTCGTGGACGGACCGAACATCCAGGTCGACGCCATTGTCGGCATGTGGAAAGCCGGCGAGTCGCTGGAAACGGTCGCGGCAGAGTACGGGCTGTCTCGTGACCAGGTCGAAGCGGTCTGCCAGGTCGCGACACGAGACCAAGCCGCCTGAGTTTCTTGTGGACCGCAACCTGGGCAAGTCGGTCCCGGCGCGGCTCAGCGAGCTGGGATGGCACCTGCACCTTGTCGCCGACGAGTTCCCGGACGACGGGCAGCGGACACCGGATGAGGAATGGGTCGAGCACGCGCTCCTGCGCGGCTGGGTACCGCTCGGCAAGGACGGCCGCATCAGGGGACGAGACGGCGAACGTGAGCCGATCGAGCGCCTCGCCGGGGTCTTTTTCTACCTGGACAATCAGAGCCTCAGGATCGACGAGATGGTTCAGCGCATCCACGAGGCACAGGCCCAGATCTACCGGGCCGTGACCCGTGGAGGCCCTGCCATCTACGCCATCAAGAACGGCGGCATCAACAAGACTTGGCCGGACACCTGAGCCGACGGAATTCGAGATCCAGGGCCAGGCGGACTGCCTGGAAGACCCCGCCTGCCCGACGGTGCGCCAACCGTCCTTAGGACGCCTCTTCCGCCTCCTGCTCGCCCGCGAGCCAATCGAGGAACTTGCTGTCCAGATAGGCCCGTTCCCCGTCCCCGCCAATCACCTCGACCGTCTTCCCGTCGAGCTGCGGCATCCGCGATCGCACCTCCGTCGGGCACAACAGCCACATCCCGTGTGGATCGTCGGCGGGACGTCGGGCCGCCGCCTGCAGGCGGACGAGGGTGTCGTGGCCGCCTTCGTCCCAGTAGCGGGCGAGCAGGCCCGCGTTGTGCAGGAACAGCACCGTGCGCGGTGCGGCGGCGCGGGCCAGCAAGCGGGCTTCGACGCGAGGCCAGACGACACGGACGAAGGAGGCGAGCCCTCTTTTGATCTGGCCCGGGACGGATCCCGCGTCGGCGCGCAAAACCTTCTCCCAGTCCTGGCCCTTCTCCGCAGCCAACGCCCGGAATTCGGCCAGGAATTCACGTCCCAGGTCGGCACTCTCGACCGGATAGACCGCGGCCACCGCCTGGGCGGCGCCGGGAAGCCGGGAGGCGCGCACCGTCAGCGCGAGGAAGCCTCCGCGTTCGACGCACGCCGCGAGCTTGGCCCGGATCACCTCGTGTGGGTCGATGGGCGCGTCGCCCAGCACCGGAACACGGGCGGCGTAGGACAGGTAGCTCGTGTGGTTGCCGGTCGACGTCCATGAGACGGCCGACTCCAGCACGGGCGGCAGGAACGCCGACGACTTGGCGTCATAGCTCAGGTCGAAGCGTGCCTCCGCGAGCGCCGACTCCAGTTCCACATAAGTCGGTTCCCGGGTTCCGGACAACACGTCGAGGTCCGGGAAGCGGGCCCGCAGCCTGGTGACCAGTTCGGCGACCGTGATGCCACGGTCCCTGCGGACCCCGGCGCCCGCCTGGGAGATCCGCAGTGCGCGCTCCAGGGTCAGGTCACGCGGGTACAGCTCGAGGCGCGGGGTGACCTCGATCATCGGGGCCACCGCGGCGGCCAGCGCCACCAAGCGGGTGTCCGCGAGCGGGACGAACCCGTCCGGCGCCCCAACGGCCCTCAGTTCCCGCACCACGGCGGCCCGGCCGGGAAGCGGCTCCTGGCGCGCAAGGCGCTCGGCCTCGACCCCCAGCTCGGTCGCGTAGTCCGCGAGTTCGCGCGGACTCGGGTCGTCGGTCCCGGGCAGGGACTCCGCCGCGATCAGTACGGTCTCCCCGCGCCGGTGAACGGCGAGCAGCGGTTCGTGCTGTTCGGCGCCCTCGCCCTCCCACATCTCCGCTTCCACGGCGGCCCGTACGACGGCCAGCGACTTCGCCAGGGTGCGCTCGGTGGTGTCGTTGCCGGCACCATGCCTGACGCGCAGTTCGACGGCGGCCTCGTGTGCCGTCATCACACGGCCCGCGGCCTCGACGACCTCGACGAGTTCCTTGCGGACATGGGTGAGCCACTCCAGCTCGGCCCATTGCTTGATCTCGAGGCGGTGGTGACGGGAGACGGGCGGCTGTTTGATCTTGAGGTGATCGGCGATTCGGGCCTGGACCGGCCACGGGCCGAGCGGCGACAGCCCGCCCTCCTCAGGGGGCAGGCCGAGGGTGAGCCGTACCACGTCCGCGCGGTGCGATCCCTTCCGGCCCGGGGCAGGCGTGAGCCGGGCCGCCATGTCGTCTATCGACAGGATCGAGGAGAGAGCCGCATCGGTCGCGTCCCCCATGTCCTCGGCGGACGCCGCCGGGCGGCGAAGTTCCGGGACGGTCGCCGTCCGGGCCGCACTCGCCCACTGCTTACGACGGCGGTTCAGCTCCTTACGGACGAGCGCTCCGGCGCCACGCGCCTTCGAGATCGCGTACGGCGGGACCTCGAGCAGCTCCCCGACCGTGGTCGCGCCCAGAGCGTTGGCCACGGAGACGGCTCGCGGCGAGAGGCCTGCGGCTTCCAGGAGCGTCGAGGAGTCGGCGGCCACGGCCGCGGCATTACGCGCCTCCTCGGTGTCCTCGGCCAGCTGGCCGACCGTGGCCGGCGTGGTGGCAGGCCGCGTCGAGTCCGCCACCCGGAAGACATCGCGCCATGCGTCATGCATCTGCCGCAGGTTGTCGAAGCGGTGCTCGATGTCCCCGTGCAGCGCGCGCCGGAAGAAGGCGGTAAGGCCGTCACTCAGCGCGGACTCGAACAACTCAGTCGCGACGTAGAGTTCGGCGGACTCGTTCGTGAGCGGGTCCACCTGGCCGTCGCCCCACATGGGGCGCTCCCCGCTGGCCATCTCGTGCAGGGTGACGGCCGCCGCGTAGCGTTCGGCGTGGTCGTCGTAGTAGGGCCGCCGTAGTGAACCGAGGAACGGGTCGAGGTACCCGCGCGTTCCGGCCTTGATGTCCCTTTCCGAGGCGTCGGCGAGAGAGAAGTCGAACAGCTTCAGCCGCCAGATGCGGTCCTTGCTGTGGTGGATACCGAAGTTGTCGGGCTTCAGGTCCCGGTGGCGTACGCCGTTGGCGGCGAGCTGATCGAGGGACTTGAACAGGTCGTCGCCGAAGCGCTCCAGCTCGTGGTAGGTCAACCGCCCCTTGCTGCGCAGCCGGGCACCCAGGGACTGCTCACCCGCGTACTCGAGCTGAAGGACGGTCCGTCCCTGGATCTCGCACAGGCCCTCACCGCGCAGCTGCACCACAGCACCGCCGCCGACCTCCTTGAGGACGCGGGCCTCGACACGCAGTCGTTCGGCCTTCTGTTCGTCGAGGGCGACCTTGAAGACGCGTTCGTCGACGTCCACCCGGCCGTCCTCGTCCTCGACCAGTCGTTCCACGAGCAAGGCACGGGCGGTGGCCCCGGTGCCGAGGACCCGGGCCACGGACCACTCGGCGTCCAAGGACTGGCCGGGCAGTGCGTCCAGGGGGTCGACACCGACGGCTGTCGGCGTCTCCGGGAGCACGCTGGCCCGTTCGGCGTTGTCCAGCAGGTCGAGGAATTCCTCGGCAGAGCCGAGACGTTCATTGACGTCGGCTCGAGTCGCCTGGAAGACGAGATCGTCGAGCGCGTCGGAGAAGCCGTCGGCGACGGCGAACAGACGCAGGCCCCCGTCCGTGCGAAGCCGCTCACTGAGACCGCTTCGTTGAGGCGCGGGGGGCTGGCCCGTGAGAATCAGATACGAGAGCGCGCCGAGACCGAACACGTCCAGGTCCGCAGGATCGGCGTACGGCTGGTCCGTCTCCGGGGCGAGATAGACACCGGCGGCGTCCTCGATCAGGGCGGCGTCGAGCGCGGAGCCTCCTATGGACTGGAAGAAGGTGGCGTTGCTGTCGAAGTCGCGGGCCGCGGTCTGCCAGTCGGTGATGCGCAGCTCGGGTCGCAGACCGTCGGCCTTGAACGAGACGTAGACGGACCTGGCTGCCAGCGCGCGGTGGTAGAGCGAGCGGTTGTGCGCGTAACGGAGGGCCTCGGCGAGCTGTCGTACGAGGTCCAGGCGGATCTCAGGGGTGAGCTTGCCACCGTAGGTCGCCAGGTACTGGTCGAGTCGCAGGTCGGTGTGACGGTGACGGAAGAGGATCGCGGGCCCGCCCTGGTGCTCGCGGATCTCGACGGCCTCGACGATGCCACGATGGGTGATGCCCTGCAGGACCTGGTACTCGCGGCGGGCGGCGCGGTCGGTGGACTTCTTCGCCGCCTCGGTCGCTCCCTGGCTGACCAGGTAGACACGGACACGGCCCTCTTCCTGGACCAGACCGTCGTCACGCGTGGCGAGCCGGTCCTCCCAGGACGACCCCGCGTCCAGCGGGTGGGGCTGCATCTTCCACGCGTCGCCGAACCGCAGATGCGCCGTCGACTGCGCGATGCCGACGGCCTTCAGCAGGCGCGGCAACGTGTTCCGGGAGAAGTCGGGCGTGATGCGGCGCTCGGGACGGTCGGGCGGGAGGCCGAGGAAGTCCTGCCAGATCCGCTTCAGGCCCGTGTTCCGGTCGTCACGGCCGTAGACCTTGACCCGCTGGACATCGTCGAGGTGGCTTTCCAGATCCGGCGCCGACAAGAAGATCGCCGGTTCCACACGGGGCACTGAGCGCTCGGGAATGTGGAGCTTGCGGGCAGCCCACAGCAGTTGGCTCTTGAGGTCCTTGGACTTGGCGTCGTTGAAGTGCAGCGGGTTGTTGATCGTCCGGGTACGGTCGGAGCCGTGGAAGTTCCACGTCGATCCCGAGTTCTCCAGTCGGCCGGGGTGGCTCTTGATCTCGATGAGGTAGAGCCCGGCGGGTACGGCGATCAACAGGTCGCACTCGTTGATACGGCCCGACTGAGCGGTGAAGGAGAACGTCGCCCAGGCACGATAGGGCTCTACGGTCGGCATGAGGCGGCGCACGTGATCCAGGGCGTCCTGCTCCCAGGGGAAAGGGGAGCGCCGATCCTGAAACCACTGCTGCGCCGGATGCAGCGGTCCCGGCTTGGGCACCGGACGCGAGTCTCCTGCCGTCACCGTCCGACCTCCGCTGTTGCTCCACGCCGTTCAGGGCGAAATCCGCTGATCGACCTTACCGCGCCCCACCGACAGGCCGGATCCTTGTGCCTTTCACGGCTCGGTCACGGCGGGGGCGACAGGATGTGGCTGTGCGGCAGCGGAGGCCGACATCACCCGGGCACGCCTCGTCATGCTCGCCGAACGCCCCTACCCGGCGCGTACGACCTCGGGCACTTCCAGGCGTTCCATGCCGCGATCTTCGGCGACATCTATCCGTGGGCAGGCGAGTTACGCGCCGTGAACATCGCCAAGCGCACACCGTTCTGCCCGGCGAGGAACCTGGTGCCCTACGCTGGAGAGGTCTTCGGCCGTCCCGCCTCCTCCGGTCATCTGCGGAATCTCCCCCGGCAGGAATTCGTCATCCAACTGGCCACGTTGTACGGCGACCTGAACGTCCTCCACCCGTTCCGCGAGGGCAACGGCCGTGCCCAGCGGGCGTTCCTGGCCCAGCTCAGCGCCGACGCGGGATACGCCCTGAACTGGTCGGGCATGGACCCTCAACGCAACGAGGACGCCTCGGTGAAGAGCTTCCTCGGTGACAACAATCTGTTGGAGCAGCTGCTCGACGAACTGGTCACCACGAGCTGACGCCCGTCACTCCGGCTGGCAAGGATCCTCGGAACAGGGCGTCGCCCCTCGGGAACAGCCCGCCGTCGACGAATCTCCCCGACATCCGTCGGCGCGGAGTGCCCTGAGCCGAGGAACGCAGCGTCAGAGGTGGGCCGCTTTCCGAGGGGGGAGGGTCCCTCGGGCGCGGGCAGCGGCCGACCCATCTCTCCGACCGTAATCAGCACATGATCCCGGTCACACGAGACTCGGCCACTCAGGTCGACGCTAGCGCGATGCCGAGCGGCGACATCGACGAGTTCAGTCAGGACGGCGAGCGCCGTTTCCTCGACGCCTTGGGCGCCGGGAGCGCCAGCGAGCAGCGCAGGCAGCACCTTCGCAACGAATCCGCGGGCGCGACGCATGCTCTGGGCCGCCGTGCGTCCTGGTCCGAGACAAAACTCGACTGAGCTCTCTACCTCGGACAGCCCATGCGGTGGACCGACGCCTCGCCTGGCGGCGTTGACCCGCAGACCAAAGCTCGAAAGCGGAGAGGTGTCGTGGGAGATCACCGCTAGCTGTCCGTCCCGTCGTGTGGCGCTAAGCCCGTGGCTGAATTGATCAATCCGGCATAGGCCGTAGCGCGCCTGAACGCACGGAGACCCAACCAATGATGCTGGCCAGGCCTCCGTGCGTGTACCTCGCATCGCCGCGTGACGCCTCCCAGGCGTCACGCATCGAGCCCCTGACACCCTCAAATCACCACAGCCCAGTGATCAGGGCGAGTGCCCACAGTGGCTACCTTGGTGGCTACGTTCGTAGCCGTGAGGTCCGGTTTGAACCGGTACGGACCGGGGTCAGACTAGGCCCGCCAATCCACGAAGAAGGGCCCATGTCCTGCAATTACCCTGGTCAGAGGCCCTTGGCGGCAGACGAGTCGGGCTGTACGCCGGGTTCTGTCCCGGAGGGTCCTCGCGAACCCTCCGGCGACGGCCATCCATCTAGGACCGGCGTTGCCGCCGGCCTCGTGCGGTCTACCCGCGGACTCGGGCGGGCAGCCCTCGAACGTCCGCGCAGAATCGCCCTTCTTTCGAAGAGGCGGCTCCTCTTGACCTTGCTCCGGGTGGGGTTTACCTAGCCGCCTGAGTCACCTCAGGCGCTGGTGGTCTCTTACACCACCGTTTCACCCTTACCGAAAGCCGGAGCTCTCGGCGGTCTGCTTTCTGTGGCACTGTCCCGCGGGTCACCCCGGGTGGCCGTTAGCCACCACCCTGCCCTGTGGAGCCCGGACGTTCCTCGGGGAGGTCCACAGGGACCTCCACGCGACCGTCCGCCCGGCTCGTCTGCCGTGTCGACCATGGTACCGGGCGTACGCCCCGCCCCGGTTCCGAGGTCGACGGGAGCGACGACGCCGTGGCCAGGAAGGAGCCGAGCAGGATCAGCGTGAAGGCAGCCACCACACCCGCGGTCAGCTCTTCGTCCAGGAACACCACTCCGGCCGAGACCGCCACGGCCGGATTGACGTAGGTGAAGACCACCGCCCGCGTCGGTCCTGCCTCCCGGATCAGTTCCAGGAAGACGACGAAGGCGAGGGCCGTGCAGATCACGCCCAGCCCGGCCAGGGAGGCCAGGACCTCGGTGGAAGGAAGCTCGGAGGGCCACGTCACGGCCGCGGCGGGGGCGTACACCAGCGCCGCGAGCAGCAGACACGGGGCTATCAGCTGGAGGGTCGGGACCGGCTTGAGGTAGCGGGTCATGATCAGGGGGGCCGTTGCGTAGCCCACCACCGTCACCAGCATTTCCGTCAGCGAGCGGGCGTTGCCGCCGGTCAGGTGGGGGACGGTGAGGACCGCCACTCCGCCCAGGCCCAGCGCCAGGCCGGTCGTGCGGCGGACGCCGAGCCGTTCCGTGTCGCCGAAATAGCGGGCCAGGACCACACCCACGATCGGTACGCCCGCGATCAGCAGGCCCGCCGTCGAGCTGGAGAGGTGGCGTTCGGCGTCGGTCAGGGTCCACCAGGGGCCGATGATCTCGATGCAGGCGAAGGCCAGCATGGGACGCCAGTGCGTTCGTACGACGTCGGTCAGGCCCCCTTGCCGGATGGCGAAGGGCAGGAGCAGTGCCGCACCGAGCGCGCATCGCGTGAACACCACCATGGACGGGGACAGACCACCGTCCATGGTCACTTTGATCATCAGGTAGGGGATGCCCCAGAGCACTCCCATGAGGGAGAAGAGGAACCAGCCGCGTGCAGTCATGCGCGCAGTCTCGGCCGGGTCAGCGGCGTGCGTCTTGAACGCTGTTGCGGTACGCCGCCGGGGTCACCCCGAGCACCCGGCGGAACCAGCGCGTCAGGTGCGCCTGGTCCGCGAAGCCCACGAGCGCTGCGGCCTCGGCGGGGCGGTGGCCGGACTCCAGCAGCCCGCGGGCCCGGTTCACCCGGTGCTGCGCGAGCCATGCGTACGGCGGCATGCCCGTGCTCGTACGGAAGGCGCGCAGGAGCTGGTAGCGGGACAGGCCCAGGTCGGCGGCCAGGTCGGAGAGGGAGGGCGGGGCGAGGAGTTCGTCGGCCAGGCGGTCGCGTACGGCCTCGGCCAGGTGGCCCGCGCCCGGGATCGTGTCGCACACCGGGCGGGCGGAGGAGTGGCGGCGGGCGAGGGCGGTGAGCAGCCAGGGGATGCGGGACTCGGCCTCCAACGGGTCGGGGCAGGCGCTGAGTTCGGTGTGCGTGAGGCGTAGGGCGGCGGCCAGCTCGGGGTCGTCGAGGACGGGTTCGCGGAAGTGCGGGACGCTCCACGTCCCCTCGGTGAGCAGGGCCGTCTCGGCGTACAGGGCGCGGTAGGCGTAGCCGTCGGACGCGGCCGGGGCGCCGGTGTGCGCTTCTCCCGGGGCGAGGACGACGATCGAGCCGGGGCCCGGCTGGATCCGGCCGCCGCGGTAGTCGATGATCTCGGAGCCGCCGACGCAGACGCCGATGGTGAACTCCTCGTGGGCGTGGGGCGCGTAGCGGTGGCGGTCGAAGCGGGCGGTCAGGAGGTCTAGCGGACGGCCGGCCCGGCCCAGGGTCGCCCTGGTCCAGACTGCCTGCTCACGACTGATCGCTGTCTCGCCTCGCACGCTCGGTGCAACACCCGCGCAGGCTGTCTCTATGCCCGATGATCACCAGGCTGAGGCGCCGGAGCACACGCCGCCACAAGATCGAGAGACGTTCCCTCGATCCGGGGGAGTCACTGACGTCGTCCCTTGACCCCGCCGCAACGTCAACGTTTCTACTGGCCACATGCGAATCGGAGAGCTCGCCGCGGCCGTCGGCGTCACCACGCGGACCCTGCGGCACTACCACCACCTCGGGCTGTTGCCCGAACCCGAGCGGCGGCCCAACGGCTACCGCGACTACGGGCTGCGGCACGCCGTCGCACTCGCCCGGATCCGGCGGCTGACCGAGCTGGGGCTCGGGCTCGCCGAGGTGCGGGACGTGCTCGCGGACGACGCGGGGCGCGACCTCGCCGAGGTACTGGCCGAGCTCGATGACGACCTCGCGCGGCAGGAGCAGGCCATCCGGGAGCGGCGGGCTCGGCTGCGGGCCCTGCTGGCCGACGCCGAGGCGGGGCGGCTGCCCGTCGAAGGGCCGGTGTCGCCCGAACTGGCCGCGCTCTTCGCCGACTTGGCGCAGACCTCGACAGGGCTGCCCGAGTCCCCCATGGCCGCCAAGGACCGCGAGATCATCGCCCTGCTGGACACCGCCGCACCCCCGGAGGAGCGGGAGCGGCTGCTGTCCGCGCTGGGCAGCTTTGCCGGCGAGCCGGGCGCGGTGGACCGTGCACACGAGGCGTACGCGCTGCTCGACGCACTCGTCGACGCCGACCCGGGCGACCCCCGCGTGGACGAGGCCGCCGAGCTGCTCGCCTCCTGCCTGCCGGACTCCGCTCTCGACGGGCTCGGCATCGGGAACGTAAGCGACGAACACAGCTTCCTGCGGGCCTTCCTCGACGACTTCGCGCCCGCGCAGGCGGAGGCGATCCGCCGCACGATGCGGCTCCTCGTGCAGCGCCACGCAGGAGGTGCGCGGTGAAGGCCGTCAGGCCGGCGCGGCGCCTGGCCGAGCACGAGCTGCGGCTCCTCGTGAGCATCGCCCTCTGGACGGCCCGGCGCACACACGGCACCCGGCACGGGAAGGCGTTCGGATACGCGCGGGGCCAGGGTGCGCCCATGCTGGGATTCGGCTTCGTGTGTGTGCTCGAGACGATCGCCCTGGCGGTGCTCCTGCGGCCCTGGCCCGTCGTCGAGCGGCCCGTACTCGTCCTCGACCTCTACGGCGTGCTCATGGTCATCGGCATGCACGCGGCCTCCGTGAGCCGCCCGCACGTCCTGGACGACACCTCGCTGCGCATCCGCCGGGCCGCCCACGTGGACCTCAGCGTCCCCTTGGACCTCATCGCGTCCGTACGCCGCGAGACGCGCTACACACACGAGAAGCGCGAGGGCGAGCTCGACCTGGCCATCGGCTCACAGACCACGATCACCCTCGAACTGACCGAATCCATACGGCACTTGACCTTCCTCGGCCGCCCCAGGGACGCACACCTGATCCGCTTCCACACCGACGAACCGGACGTACTCGTTCGGGCGATACGCGAGATGCGTACGCTGGCGCCTGCCCCTCGTACGCATTGAAGGAGAACCACCGTGCTCGTCCTGCTACCGCCATCCGAAGGAAAGGCACCCTCCGGGCGGGGCGCGCCGCTGAAGCCGGAGTCGTTGTCGCTGCCGGGGCTGGCGGAGGCGCGGCAGGCGGTGCTCGACGAGCTGGTCGAGCTGTGCGTGGGTGATGAGGAGAAGGCGCGTGAGGTGCTCGGGCTGAGCGAGGGGCTGCGGGGCGAGGTCGCCAAGAACGCGGTGCTGCGGACCGCGGGGGCGCGGCCCGCAGGGGAGATCTACACGGGGGTGCTGTACGACGCCCTTGACCTGGCCTCGCTCGACACGGCGGCCAAGCGGCGGGCGGCGCGTTCGCTGCTTGTCTTCTCCGGGCTGTGGGGCGCGGTCCGCGTGACGGACCGGATTCCCTCGTATCGCTGCTCGATGGGCGTGAAGCTGCCGGGTCTCGGGGCGCTGGGCGGGCATTGGCGTACGCCGATGGCCGCCGTTCTGCCCGAGGCCGCCGGGAACGGGCTCGTGCTCGATCTGCGTTCCTCCGCGTACGCGGCGGCGTGGAAGCCGAAGGGGGAGGTGGCGGGGCGTACGGCGAGTGTGCGGGTGCTGCACGCGCCGACCCGGAAGGTGGTCAGCCACTTCAACAAGGCGACGAAGGGCCGGATCGTACGGAGCCTGCTGCTGGCCGGGGCCGCGCCGAAGGGGCCGGCGGAGCTGGTGGAGGCGTTGCGGGATCTCGGGTATGCGGTGGAGGCGGAGGCGCCGGGGCGGGCGGGGACTGCGTGGGCGCTGGATGTGCTGGTGGACGAGGTCCATTGAGCTTCCACTGATTACATATTGCAGCATGCGCAACGCTCTTTGCGCATGCTGCTCAACGACGGCACGATATGGAGCATGGTCGTCTCTGTGCTCGATCTCGCCCCTGTCGTCCCCGTGGTCGTCGTACGGGACGCCGCCGACGCCGTTCCGCTCGCGCAGGCACTCGTCGCAGGCGGCCTGCCCGCGATCGAGGTGACGCTGCGGACACCGGCCGCGTTGGACGCGATCCGGGCGATCGCCGGTGAGGTGCCGGAGGCGGTGGTCGGGGCGGGTACGGTGCTCACGCCGGGGCAGGTGACGGAGTCGGTGGCTGCCGGGGCGCGGTTTCTGGTGAGTCCGGGCTGGACGGACGTACTGCTGGAGGCGATGCAGGCGTCGGGGGTGCCGTTCCTGCCGGGGGTGTCGACCACGTCGGAGGTGGTGGCGCTCCTTGAGCGCGGGGTGCGGGAGATGAAGTTCTTCCCGGCTCAGGCGGCGGGCGGTACGGCCTATCTGAAGTCCCTGTCGGGGCCGTTGCCGCAGGCGCGGTTCTGCCCGACGGGCGGGATCGGGCTTGCATCGGCGCCCGACTACCTCGCGCTGCCCAACGTCGGCTGTGTTGGCGGGAGTTGGATGCTGCCGGAAGACGCCATCGCCACGAAGGACTGGGCGCGGATCGAAGCACTGGCCCGCGAGGCGGCGGCGCTCAGCGCAGATGGGACATGTCGTTGAGCAGACGCAGACTCGCGTTGCCGTCCGCGTAGTACGCCACCTCCGAGAGGGAGGCGGCCGACAACTCCATGCGGAACAGGGACTCGGACGGGGCGCCGAGAGCCAGCCGTACGAGGGTCTTGATGGGCGTGACGTGGGAGACGACGAGCACCGTACGGCCCGGGTGGGCGGCGAGCAGCTTGTCCCGGGCGGCGGCCACGCGCTCGGCCACCGCCGCGAAGCTCTCGCCCCCGCCGGCCGGCTCGGCATCCGGCGCCGCCAGCCACTCGTCCAACTCCTCCGGATACCGCTCCCGAACCTCCCCGAAGGTCAGCCCTTCCCAGGCCCCGAAGTCGGTCTCCCGCAGCCCGTCCTCGATACACACGGCAAGGCCGAGCCGCGCGGCGACGATCCCCGCGGTCTCCCGGCACCGGGCAAGGGGCGACGAGACGATCTCCTGAACGCTTCCCCGCCCGGCAAGCGCCTCCGCCACCCGCTCGGCCTGCCCCCGGCCTGCTTCCGACAGCCCCGGGTCGCTCCCCCCACTCCCGGAGAACCGCTTCTGCGGCGTCAGCGGCGTCTCCCCATGCCGCAGGAGTACGAAGGTGGCGGGCGCCCCCAGGTCAGGAGGCGCGGCGGCCGAGGCGACGCCCCGCGCCGCCCGCACGGACTCACCCACGCGCGGCCCCTACAGCCCCGACTCGGACGTACGGACCAGAATCCGGCGGCAGTTCTCGCAGCGCAGCACCGCGTCCCGTGCCGCCGCCTTCACCTCGTTCACCTCGGTGATGTTGAGCTCCAGGCGGCAGCCCTCGCAGCGGCGCTGGTAGAGGCGGGCCGCGCCGATGCCGCCCTGCTGCTCGCGGAGCTTGTCGTAGAGCTTCAGCAGGTCGGCGGGGACCGAGGCCGCGATGACCTCGCGTTCCTTCGTCGCCGTCGCGATCTCGCTGTCGAGGGACTCCGTGGCCGCGTCCCGCCGCGCCATCGCGTCGTCGGTCTTCGACTGGACGGAGGTGACCCGCCCGGTCAGCTCGGCCACCCGCTCCTGCGCGGACTCGCGGCGCTCCATGATCTCCAGGACCACGTCCTCCAGGTCACCCTGCCGCTTGGCGAGGGAGGCGATCTCGTGCTGGAGGTTCTCCAGGTCCTTGGGGGACGTGACGGCGCCGGAGTCCAGGCGCTGCTGGTCGCGGGCGGCGCGCTGGCGCACCTGGTCGACGTCCTGCTCGGCCTTCGTCTGCTCGCGGGTGCAGTCGCTCTCCTCGGTCTGCGCGGCGACGAGCAGGTCACGCAGCTGGGTGAGGTCCTTGTTCAGCGATTCGATCTCGGCGTGCTCGGGCAGCGACTTCCGCTTGTGCGCCAGCTGCTGAAGGCGTACGTCGAGGGCCTGGACGTCGAGAAGTCGGATCTGGTCGGCGGGCTCGGCGTTCAGTTGGGGGCTCCAGGGGTGTTCGTCGGGTTGGACGCCGCGTGGGTCGTCCAGGGGTCGGTGACCGTTTTGGAGACGTGGACACGAAGTCCCCATCCGTTCCGGTCGGAAATCTCGTCGAGCTGGGAGGCGGCCAGCTCGCACCAGGGCCATTCGGTGGCCCAGTGCGCCGCGTCGAGCAGCGCGAGAGGACTGTGGGCGCGAGCCTCTGACACCGGATGGTGGCGCAGGTCCGCGGTGAGGAAGGCGTCGACACCGGCGGCGCGTACGTCGTCGAAGAGGCTGTCGCCGGATCCGCCGCTCACCGCGAGGGTCCGTACGAGCGCCTCCGCGTCGCCCGCGACCCGGATGCCCTGCGCCGTGGCGGGCAGCCGCTCGGCGGCGCGCGCGGCGAGTTCGCGGACGGTCAGCGGATGGTCCAGCTCGCAGACCCTGCCGAGGCCCCGGCGGCCCTCGGGGTCGGTCGGGTCCGGCACGAGGGGCCGTACGACCCGGATGTCCAGCGCGCCCGCGAGAGCGTCGCTGACGCCCGGATCCGCACGGTCGGCGTTCGTGTGGGCGACGTGCAGCGCGATGTCGTTCTTGATGAGGGTGTGGACCACGCGGCCCTTGAAGGTCGAGGCCGCCACCGTCGTCGTACCGCGCAGGTAGAGCGGATGGTGGGTGACCAGCAGGTCAGCGCCCAGCTTCACGGCCTCGTCCACGATTTCCTGGACCGGGTCGACGGCGAACAGTACGCGCGTGACCTCGCCGTCCGGGTCTCCGCAGACCGTGCCGACCGCGTCCCAGTCCTCTGCCCTCTCGGGGGGCCAGAGGGATTCGAGCGCGGCGATGACTTCAGACAGACGGGGCACGTAAGAAAGGCTACTCGCCTCTCCCGCGTGCCCCGTCGGCGCCGGCTCACTTCATGAGGTAACCGCGCAGGTCGTCCAGCACCTTGTCCGCCGCGGTGCCCTCGAGCCCGAGGTCATGTTCAGGTGAGCCTCACCTTGAACCGTCGGATCCCGGCCAGCACACCTGTCCCCGTTTCATCAGGCGAATCGCGACATTGCCACCCGTATGTGTGAAGCGTCTGCCAGTCGATGCTCCGTCTGTGCGTACGAAAACTACCTTCATGGCCGGAGGTGACCCAGACGATGACGGCCTGTGCCATCGAATCCGCCGCTGAGAACGAGACGCGGGCAGGATGTGTGATCACCGCTGACGGGTCCTACGCGGCCCGCCTCGCCCCGCGCGGCGACTCCTGGTTCCCGGAGCGCTGGACCCTGGACGGCCCCGAGCCGTACGCCGTGCCGCTGCCGGGCAAGCGGCCGGAGGAGCCCGGCACGGAGGTGCAGCCGATGGCGGACGGGCGGGTGCTCATCCACCGGGTGCCTCAGGGGCGGCACACGTTCGCGCTGCTGTATCCCACAGGGCCGGGGACGGGCGAGGTGCCGCTGGGCGCGGTGGAATGCCGGGACGGGACAACGGAGTTGCGGTTGCTGCCACCCGCGCCGGGCGGCCTTAGGGCGTACGCCGTTGCCGTGGGCCTCAGTTCCACCTCCGTATGGCTGGTGGCGGGCGGCGCCTTCGGACCCGAGCGTCTCACCACGGTGCCGGGTCGCTGCTCGGGCGGGGTGTGGCTGTCCGGCGGGGACCGACTGCTCGCCCTGGACCGGGAGTTGGACGGCCGGACCAAGACGGTGGTGGTCGACCTGGAGCGCGGCGGCGAGGTGTCGCCGCTGCTGCAGATCGCCGAGGAGAGCAACGACCGGTTGCTGCTCGCGGACGCCGACAGCGGACTGCTGCTGATCCGCTCGGACGCGGCGTCGCCTGGTCAGGACCGGCTCGGGTGGGGTGTGTTGGGCAGCACGCTGCCGGTGCGCTTTCCGGACTCGCTGCGGTTGGCCGGCCACATGGTGACGCCTTTCGCCATCCAGCCGGGGCAGATGCTGATGCCGGAGTACTGCGCGGTGGCGTTGCGGATCGATGGCGGGGGCGGGCGCGGGGGCAGTTGGCTGGGGGTGTGGCGGCCCGTTGAGCGACGGGTGCACCAACTGGCCGCGCCCGACGGGTGGTTGCCGGGTGCCGGACTGTGGACCAAGGACGGGGTTCTCCGGCTGCCGTACGCGACGGAGACGTTGCCGTGTGGGGTTTCGCGGGTGGTGGCGCCTGTGGAAGCCGTGGACGGGGCGTCGTTGGTCGCGCCTCCTGACGACGAGTTGTCCTCGTCGGGTTGTCCCGTGCCTTTGCAACAGGCGCCGTTCACTGTGCGGAGGCTCTCTAGCGCCTTTGCCGGGCGGCGGGCTGCCTCCGGCGGTTGAGCAGGGGTGCCTACGGGGGTGGTGGGTTCAGTCCGTTGGCGACTGCGGGCCGTCTGTGGCTGGTCGCGCCGTTCCCCGCGCCCCTGAAAAGCAAAAGCCTGCGGCTGCCCGGGCCCCGAAGACCCCGGCGCCCCGGGGAAGCCCGCACCCCCAACTGCCCGCAGTTTCCCTCCGGCGGGAGGGGTCGTGGGCCGGTGCGTCCTATGCCCGTCGCTTAGGTCCGGTCTCGGAGGACCAGGGCCTTGTACCGGGCCAGGGTCGTATGCCCGCCCTGCGACGGGCTGACGCACCGGCCCACGACCCCGCACCCCCCACGCACCCAAGGGGCGCGGGGAACGGCGCGACCAACCACAACACACCCGCACCCGCCCACGAACCCAAACCCACCCACCCGGTAGGCATCAGGTGGACGTTTCGTGCTTCAGGCCCAGGACCTCCGTTGCCGCGAACGTTTCGTTCGGGGGGCGTTCCGCGTAGTACGGGGTGAGGTGCGTGTCCAGTTCGTCGTAGGTGAAAGCGTCCTGTTTGGTGTCGAACTTGGCTGACACTCGGGGGCGTTCGACTATTGCGACCATGCCGCCGTGGGCTACCAGGAGTTGGCCGTTGATGCGTGCGGCGGCGGGTGAGGCCAGGTAGCCGACCAGCGGGGCGACATGCTCGGGGGCGAGCGGGTCGAGGCCGTCGGTCGACTCCCCGGAACCGGCGAAGACGTCCGCTGTCATCCGGGTGCGGGCGCGCGGACAGATCACGTTCGCGGTGACGCCGTACTTTGCGAGGGCCAAGGCCGTGGAGGTGGTGAGGCCGACGATTCCGCCTTTGGCCGCCGCGTAGTTGGGCTGGCCTGCGGAGCCCGCGAGGAACGCCTCGGAGGAGGTGTTGACGATGCGCCCGTACACCGGCGCTCCCGTCGCCTTGGAGCGGTTGCGCCAGTGTGCGGCGGCGAAGTGGGTGGTGTTGAAGTGGCCCTTCAGGTGGACGCGGATGACGGAGTCCCACTCGTCCTCGGACATCGAGAAGACCATCTTGTCGCGCAGGATGCCCGCGTTGTTGACGAGGATGTCCAGCTGCCCGAACGTGGCGACCGCCAACTCGATCAGCCCCTGGGCCTGTTGGTGGTCGGCCACGTCACCGGTGTGGGCGACCGCTCGGCCGCCGGCCTGACGGATCTCGTCCGCGACCTCCTCGGCCGGCCCGGCCGACGCGTCGCCGGAACCGTCCCGCCCCGGCTGGCCGAAGTCGTTGACGACGACGGCGGCGCCGAGGCGGGCGAGTTCCAGCGCCTCCGCCCGGCCGAGCCCGCGGCCCGCACCGGTGACGATCGCGGCCCGCCCTTCAAGTGGCAGTGACATCAAGGTCCCTTCAGCCGTCGGCAGTCGGTTGGCGGAATGTGACACATCGACCCCGATGTGTCACATTCCGCGAATACACCTGGGTCAGATCTCGATGCACGTACGGAGCGCGACCCCCGTACGCATCTGGTCCAGCGCCTCGTTGATCTCGCTCAGCGGCACCCGGTGGGTGATCAGCCCCTCCAGGTCGATGCGTCCGGCACGCCACAGCGCGATGGTCCGCTCGTACGAACGCAGGACGTCCCCGCCGCCGTACATGCTCGGCAGGATCCGCTTCTCGTCGAAGAACAGCTCGAACATGCTGAGTTGGAGGAAGTCGTCCATGGCGCCGGCGCCGACGACGACCAGCGTGCCGCCGCGGCGGGTGTTCTCGTACGCAGTGCGGGCTGTGGCGGACTTGCCGACGACCTCGAAGACGTAGTCGAAGCCCTCGCCCGCGGTCAACGACTGCTTGATGTCGGGGAGTTCGTCCGGCGATACGGCCCTGGTGGCGCCGAACTTCAGCGCGGACTCGCGGCGTGAGGCCACCGGGTCGACGGCGACGATCTCGGCGGCGCCCTTGAGCCGCGCGCCCTGGATCGCGGAGATGCCGACGCCGCCGCAGCCGATGACGGCGACCGACGAACCGGCTTCCACATCGGCGGTGTTGAGAGCGGCGCCGAGTCCCGTGGTGACCCCGCAGCCGATGAGGGCCGCGATGTCGAAGGGCACGTCGTCCGGGATGGGTACGGCGCAGCCCGCGTCGACCACGACCTCCTCGGTGAAGGTGCCGGTGCCCGCCATGCCGAAGACATCGCCTGCGGGGCGCTTGAAGTTGGGTGTGCCCGCGTTCATGAACCCGGCCAGGCACAGTTCGGTCTGGCCGCGTTTGCAGGCGGGGCAGGCGCCGCAGGCGGGCAGCCAGCAGACGACGACGCGGTCGCCGGGCTTGACGTTCGTGACACCCTCGCCGACATCGAGGATCTCGCCCGCCCCCTCGTGCCCGGGCACGAACGGCCCCGGCTGCGGCAGGACTCCGGACATCGCTGAGAGGTCCGAGTGACACAGTCCGGTGGCCCGTACCCGGATCTTCACCCGGCCGGGACCGAAGCCTGCCACCTCGACGTCGTCGAGGACCTCCAGCTTGTCCTGGCCGATCTCGTGCAGTACGGCTGCCCGCATGGTGCGGCTCCCCTCAGGAGTTCAAGAGTGTTCGACGATGGTGTCGGCCAGCACCGGCGCGTCGTCCCGCTCGACCGCCGTCACCGTCACCCGGACCCTGCCGTCCTGGCCGCCTTGGCCGTCCTGCCACATGCGGATGCGGAGGGTCTCACCGGGGAAGACGACCCCGGCGAAGCGCGTGCTGTAGGAGCGGACCCGTGCCACATCGCCGCCGAGCAGCGTGTCGACGACCGCCTTGAGCGTGATCCCGTACGTGCACAGCCCGTGCAGGATCGGCCGGTCGAACCCGGCGCGCTTGGCGAACTCCGGGTCGGCGTGCAGCGGGTTCCAGTCGCCGGAGAGGCGGTAGAGCAGGGCCTGGTCCTCGCGGACGTGACGCTCGACTTCCCTGCTCGGGTCGCCTGTCGGCGGGTCGAGGCGGGTGGAGGGGCCGCGTTCGCCACCGAAGCCGCCTTCCCCGCGTACGAAGATCTGGGCGTCGTTCGTCCACAACGGGCCCTCGTCGTCGGCGACTTCGGTGCGCATGACGAGGATGGCGGCCTTGCCCTTGTCGTACACGGCCGCGATCCGTGCGGTGGCAACAGCCTTGCCCTCGGCGGGAATCGGGCGGTGCAGCTCGATGCTCTGGCCGCCGTGCAGTACGTGGGCGAGGTCGACCTCGACGCCCGGCATGGACAGTCCGCCGATCACGCCCGGAGAGCCCGCGCCCGCGACGGTCGCGAAGCTCGGCAGGACGTGCAGCCTGGACTCGAGGGTGTAACGCAGCTCGTCGGGGTCGGTCGCCGGGACGCCCGCGCCGACTCCCAGGTGGTAGAGCTGGACGTCCTTGTGGTTCCAGGTGATCTCGCCGGTCCGGGGCTCGGCGGCGAGGGCCTTGGCGGGGTCGATGGGCATGCGGCTCCTGACTGCTGGCGGATCTTCGGCGGAGAAGACCTCGGTGCGGCCGTCCGCACCGTCGGACGCACCGAGGTCGACCTCGGGCCGCGGAACCCGCCCGTTCTAGAACGCGTTCCAGTACGGCGACCCTCTGTATAGCCCAGCTCCCGGTACTTGTGAAGACTCCTGACGCTATGTCAGATGAGCTGCCCAGGGCTGTGGGCCTATGGGGCTGTGGGGAGCGGGCAGTGACATTTGTCCCGCCCGAGTCCGTACAAGCGCATCTGCCGTGCCCGGCCCCCGGATTCATAGCGTCGTACCCATGAAGAAAACGACTGGGACGACGCATCAGGCCGTGTCCTTCACGAGGGCGGTCAAGACCTTCGGCTCGGTACGCGCCGTGGACGGGATCGATCTGGAGATGGCGCGCGGTGAGACCGTCGCGCTGCTCGGCCGCAACGGCGCCGGAAAGTCCACCGCGATCTCGCTGCTCCTCGGCCTGAACGAGCCCGACGAGGGTGTCGTACGGCTCTTCGGCGCGGCGCCGGAAGAGGCCGCACGCGCGGGCCGGGTGGGCGCCATGCTCCAGGACGGCCGACCGGTGCCGCGGGTGACCGTGGGCGAGCTGGTCGGATTCGTCGCCCGTACGTATCCGGCGCCGATGCCGGTCGCCGAGGCGCTCGAGCTCGCGGGCATCGCCGAGCTGGCCGGGCGGCGCGTCGACCGGCTCTCCGGGGGCCAGACGCAGCGGGTGCGGTTCGCGGTCGCGCTCACCGGGAACCCCGCGCTGATCGTGCTCGACGAACCCACCGCCGCGCTGGATGTCGAGGCGCGGTACGCCTTCTGGGACTCGATGCGGGCGTACGCGCGGCGCGGCCACACCGTCCTCTTCTCCACGCATTACCTGGAGGAAGCGGACGCCAACGCAGACCGGATCGTGGTCATCGACCGGGGCCGCATCGTCGCCGACGGCAGCGGTGAGCAGCTCAGGCGGGCGGCGGGCGGCAACCTGGTCGCCTTCGACCTGGCGGGCCGCTCCACGGAGGGCCTGACCCTGCTGCCCGGTGTGGTGTCGGTGGAGGTGCGCGGGGACCGGGCGCGGCTGCGTACGGAGGACTCGGACGCGACGGTGATAGCGCTCGCCGGGATGGGTGCCGTGCGCGGCCTGGAGGTGGCGCCCGCGTCGCTGGACGACGCATTCCTGGCGCTGACGTCGGGCTCGTCGAGCGTGCTGGAAAGGGTGTGATGGCGGTGACTGGTGTGGTGTGGGAGTACCTGCGGCTCGAAGTGCGGCGGACGCTGCGCGATCCCGGCTTTGTGATCGGCACCGTTGTGATGCCGGTGACGATGTACCTGCTGTTCACCAACCTCGGCGGCGACGACAGCGGCTGGAAGACCGCCTCGATGGTCGGCATGGCCGCGTACGGGGCGATGGGCTCGGCCCTGAACACCGGTGGCGGCGTCGCCGAGGACAAGTCGACCGGCTGGCTGCGGCAGTTGCGGATCACGCCGATGACTCCGCGCCAGGTGGTGATCGGCAGGGCGCTGACCGGGGCGGTGACGGTGCTGCCGGCGATCGTTGCGGTGCTGGCGGCGGGCGGGCTCGTCAATGGCGTACGGCTGGATCTGTGGAAGTGGGCGGCGATCGCGCTGCTGCTGTGGCTGGGCTCGATCCCGTTCACGCTGCTCGGCCTGGGCAACGGCTACCGGCTGACCGCGCAGACGACCGGGGTCGCCAACTTGGCCTGCAATCTGGTGCTGGCCGTCGTCGGCGGCCTGTGGTTCCCGATCGCCCTCTTCCCGGAGTGGCTGCGCTCGGTGTCCGCGTACACACCGACGAACCGGTTCGCGCAGCTCGGCACGGCGGTCGCCGACGGGCATGCGCCGACCCTGGGGGCGGTATTGGTGCTGAGCCTCTGGCTGCTGGCCTTCGGCTCGTACGCTGTTACTTCGTACCGCAGGACCGCGCGAACCGTCTGAATCTGTCTGGAACCGTTTGAGCGGGGGCAGGGCATGTCCTGGATGACCAGGATCAATTACTGGCTGGCCTTGCGGCACGCCGAGGGCTGTGAGCGGGCCCGGGCCCAGAAGAAGACCGACCGGAAGAAGACCGGCCGGCCGCCGGAGGAACTCGGCCCGCCGCCCAGCGGCTTCGCCCTCCTCCCCTGGCTTCTGATGGGCCTGGGCTCCTTCTCCAACCTGTTCCAGGGCAAGACCCCGAACCCCTGGATCGGCGGCATCGGCCTGGTGGCCTTCAACTCCCTCTACATCGCGCTGGTGTTCCGCGCCTTCTCGAAGGAGGCACGCGAGGCCCGCTCCACCCGCCTGATGCTGATCGCGCTGGGCGTGGTGACCTGCACGCTGGCCATCGTCTACGGCGACAGCTGGCTGCTCTTCTTCCCGCTGCTCGGCCTGGCGACGGGCGCGATCGTACGAGGCCCGTGGCTCGGCAGGGTCGGCGTCGGCCTGACCCTGCTCGCGGGGGCCACGGCCGCGGTCCGGGACGGCTGGGGTGCGGTGAACGTCGCGTACGGCACCTTCCTCTCCACCATGGTGACCGCGGCGATCCTCTCCCTCTCCGAGGCCGTACGTGAACTCCGCGCCGCCCGCGAGGAGTTGGCCCGCCGCGCGGTCGAGGAGGAACGGCTCCGCTTCTCCCGCGACCTGCACGATCTGCTCGGCCACACCCTCTCCGTGATCGTGGTGAAGTCGGAGGCGGTCCGCCGTCTGATCCACCGCGACCTGGACGCGGCGCTGGTCCAGGTCGGGGACATCGAGTCGGTGGGCCGCCAGGCGCTCACGGAGATCCGCGAGGCGGTGACCGGCTACCGCGAGGGCAGCCTGGCCACCGAACTCGACCGGGCCCGCTCGGCGTTGCAGGCGGCCAGTATCGAACCGGTCGTACGCCAGTCGGGCCCGCCGCTCGCCGCCCAGACGGAAGCGCTACTGGGCTGGGTGATCCGCGAGGCCGTCACCAACGCCGTACGCCACAGCGGCGCGACCCGCTGCGAGATCGCGGTCGAGGGCGGCCCGGAACGCGTCTGCCTGCGCATCTCGGACGACGGCCGCGGTGCGCTTCCCGCGTCCGGCCCGCCCCCGTCGATCCGCGGCATCGGCGGCACCGGGCTCAAGGGCCTCACGGAACGCCTCGCGGCGGCGGGCGGCTCGCTGGAGGCGGGGCTCGGTCCACGGGGCGGCTTCGTGGTGTCGGCGGAACTGCCGGTGGAGACGGCGGAGTTGGGTGAGGAGGGGGACCCGGCGGACGTTTCGGAGAGGGCGCGCGTGCTGAAGCTGCCGGGGACGGCGGCCTGAAGAGCCAGGTCCGGAGTGTGTCCGCCCAGCCTACGCTTGGGCCGTGAACGAGATGCCCCGGGACCACCGTCCCGCCAAGTCCATCCGCGTGCTGCTCGCCGAGGACCAGGGGATGATGCGGGGCGCCCTCGCTTTACTGCTCGGGCTTGAGGACGACATCGAGGTGGTCGCGCAGGTGGCGGCGGGGGACGTGATCGTGGACGCGGCCCTGGAGTCGCGGCCCGATGTCGCGTTGCTGGACATCGAGTTGCCGGGGATCAGCGGGCTCGACGCCGCCGCGCGGTTGCGGGACGAGGTGCCCGACTGCCGGGTGCTGATCCTCACCACCTTCGGCCGCCCTGGGTATCTGCGGCGGGCCATGGAGGCGGGCGCCGCGGGGTTTCTGGTGAAGGACGGGCCCGTGGAGGAGCTGGCCGCCTCCATCCGACGGGTACTGACCGGCGAGACGGTGATCGATCCGGCGCTCGCCGCGGCCGCGTTGAGCGCGGGACCGAGTCCGCTCACGGCCCGCGAATGCGACGTGCTGAAGGCCTCCGCCGACGGCTCGACCGTCGCCGACATCGCCACCAGACTCCACCTCTCCGAGTCCACGGTCCGCAACTACCTCTCCTCCGCGATCGGCAAGACGGGCACCCGCAACCGCATGGAGGCGATGCGAGAGGCACGGCAGCAGGGCTGGCTCTGAGGCCCCGCGCCCCGAGGGGGCCGCAGGCCCTAAGGAGGCCGCAGGCCTTTTTAGGAGCGCGGGGAACTGCGCGACCAGCCACGACGCACCCGCAGCCGCGACACGACTGTCACCCTCCACCCCCTGGCGGGGGTTAGGGGCGCGGGGCTGTATCCATTTGCGGCTCCGCCGCGTGGGCGCGACCAGCGCCCCGAAGGAGGCCGCAGGCCTTTTTAGGGGCGCGGGGAACTGCGCGACCAGCCACGACGTACCCGCAGATACGAACCGCCCCTTCAAGCGGAGCGCTTCGGTAGCCACAGCAGCATCAGTACCGCGCCGCCCAGCAGCACACCCGTACCCGTACGGAAAGCCAATGCGTACCCCTCCGTCAGCGCCGCGGCCGACGTACCGCCCCCGGTCCGCGCCGCCGCGATCGTCGACATCACCGAGAGGCCGAGCGAACCGCCCATCGTGCGCGAGGTGTTGACGAGGCCCGAGACCAGTCCGGCGTCCCCCGGCGCCGCCCCCGACGTGGCCAGCGAGCCGAGCGGCGTCGCCGCCAGTCCGGCGCCGAGCATCATCAGGATCCCGGGGAACATGATCGCGGTGAGGTACGTACCGTCCGCGCTCATCGTCGACTGCCAGCCGAACCCGACGGCGGCCACCAGGGTCCCGAACACCGCGACATGGCGCGCCCCGGCGACGCGCATGAGGCGCGGCGCAAGCTTCGCGCCCAGCACCACCGCGAGCGAGCTGGGCATCAGCGCGAGGCCGGCCTCCAAGGGCGTATAGCCGAGCACGTTCTGGGCGTACAGCGTCATGAAGAACCACATGCAGAACATGGCCGCGCCGCACAGGAACATCGCCACGTTCGCCGACGCCACAGACCGTATGCGGAACAGCTTCAGGGGCATCAGCGGCGTCTTCGTCCGCGCCTCGACCAGCAGGAACAGCCCGATCAGCGCGGCCCCGGCAAGCAGCGGGGCGACGGCCGCGGACGAGGTCCAGCCCTCGGCCTCCGTCTGCACGATTCCGTACGCGAGGGTCGCGAGGCCCGCCGTGACCAGCAGCGCCCCCGGCAGATCCAGCCGCCGCCCGTCACCGGCCCGGCTCTCGACGAGCCACCGCAGGGCGCCGGCCAGGACGACGGCGCCGACGGGCACGTTGATCAGCAGCACCCACCGCCATGACAATCCCTCGACCAGGAGTCCGCCGACGAGCCCGCCCGCCGCGCCGCCGCCCGCGCCGACAGCCGTCCAGGTCGCGATGGCACGCGCGCGTGCCGCCCCTTCCGGTACGGCCGACGTCAGGATCGTCAGCGTCGAGGGCGCGAGCACCGCCGCGCCCAGCCCCTGCACGGCCCGCGCGAGCAGCAGCTGCCACTCCGCCTGGGCGAGCCCGCCGCCGAGCGAGGCGAGCGTGAAGAGGGCGAGCCCGATCAGGAACATCCGCTTGCGCCCGTACAGGTCCCCGGCCCGCCCGCCGAGCAGCATGAATCCGGCGAAGGCGATCGTGTACGCGTTGACGACCCATTGGAGGCCCGGCGCGCTCAGCCCCAGGTCGGCGCGCATCGACGGCAACGCCACATTGACCACAGAGACGTCGAGGACCACGAGGAACTGCCCCGCGCAGGCGAGCGCTACCACCACCCAGGCGGGCGGCGCGGAACGGCGGGACACGGGTCTCTCTACAGCGGCTCTGAGCATGGCAGTCATGCTCTCAACCGGCCCGCGCCCCGTACATGGGATTTTCGTCCGAGTGGGCCCTAGGCCGCGGGACCTACCACCCACCGGTACGGCAGAAAAACGTGACGCCTCCGGCCGCCGGACCGGAGGCGTCACGCCCCACGCACAGGTGCGAGTGGATCAGTCGGTCACGTCCGTGACCCTCCAGCGCTGGTTGGAACCGGAGTTGGGCGTCCACAGCGTCACAGCCGCGCCCTCGTTGGTGGCCTGTCCGCCGACCTCCAGGAGGCGGCCGGTGTCGGCGTTGACGAGGGTGAAGGTGCCGTCACCGGTCGTGGACATGATCCACTGGGTGGCCTTGTCGCGTCCGCCCTTGTCGGGCTCCACGATCGGGGCGCCGTCACGGACGGCGAGACGCTTGTCCTCCACCGGGTTGGTGAACACGTACCGCTGCCGGTTGTCCGTGTTACCGCTGATCTTCCGCAGCTTCCACTCCTGGCCGGCCGCAGCGGCACCCGTGGCGGCCGACCTGATGACCAGGTTGGTGCCGTTGTCGGCGACCGTCAGTGCCTTGCCGCTCTGGACACCGGTCAGCTCGTAGGTGTGGCCCTTCTGGAGCAGCGCGGCGTCCTTGGCGACACCGGACACGCCCTTGACGACGAAGGACGTCACCGACTGGGCGGGCACGGTGAAGGTGGCCTTGCGGTCGCTGACCTTGATGGCCTTGTGCCGCTCGAGCTTGTTGTCGGCGCTGGTCACCACGGGGGTGACGGTGGCGTTGCCGCTGACCTTGCCGAACTTCGACAGGTCGACGGTGACCGAACGGGCGCCGGTGGTGCTGTTGACGTGGACGACGCTCGCCCCGTCGCCCTTCTTGGAGACGGCGGCGGCGCTGGAGGTGTCGTTCACCTGGATCAGCCGGTCACCGGGCTTGATGTAGTGCGTGAAGTTCCGGGCGGTGTCGAACTTCGTGTTGGTGTAGATCGGGCACGACTCGAGGGTGTCCTCGGAGGTACAGCTGAACGGGAGCTGGATGGAGCCCCAGTTGCCGCCCTTCGCGGACTCCCCGCCGGGCTTCATGTTGTCGTAGTCCTCGACCGGCTGCCAGAACACCCAGGCGCTGGGCTCCAGTTCGCGCAGGTCGTCGACCATGCGCTGGGCGAGGCCCAGGCCCGGACGCATGTCCGTGAAGCTCTGGCCGTCGCCCCAGTCGCCCTCGACCTCGCTCATCCACAGCGGCTTGTCCTCGGCCTTGGCGAGATCGCGCGCGCTGGTGCGGCCGCCGGTGCCGTAGGTGTGGACGTTCATCTGGTCGACGAGGTCGCGCACCTCCTGCGGGTAACTGAGCCAGTTCTGCGTGAAGGTGCTCGGGTTGGTCTCGTCCATCGCGGAGATCTCCGCGTCGGTACGGGACTTCTTCAGCACCGGGGCCAGCGCGCGGAGCACCTTCTGCTGGAGTTCGGGGCCCATGTGGGCCCCTTCCTGACGGCCGCCGACGGGCTCGCCGTCGGGTCCCAGCTTGGTGCCCCAGTAGTCGGTGTTCGGCTCGTTGAACGGGTCGAGGGTGTCGACGTCGATCTTGTGGGCCTTCTCAAGGCGCTCGGTGGCGCCCACCAGGTACTTGGCGAAGTCGTCGATCGACTCGGGCTTCAGCTGGTCGGTCTTGGAGTCGAAGCCGCCGGATACGTAGCCGCTCTCGGTCATGAACCAGGGCGGCGAGTTGCTGAACGTCTCCCAGTGGGTGATGTCCTTCTTGATCCGGTCCACCCACCAGCGCTGGGTGGCGTCGGCCTTCGGGTTCCAGTCGTTCTTGTCCTCGGCGCTCCACCAGTCGGTGTCCTCGCGGGTGGTGCCCGCCGGGGCCTTCCACCAGCCCTCCACGGCGCCGCCGGCGCGCAGGTAGTCCTTGACGTCCGGGGCGTTGCCGCCGCCGATGTTGTAGCGCGCGATGTTCAGGGCGAGACCGGAGTCGTCGAAGAGGAGCTTCGCCAGCTTCTCCCGTACCGCCGGCGGATAGTCGCCGGTGGCGTTCGCGAACCAGACCAGGCTGGTGCCCCAGCCCTCGAACTTGTCGTGCTTGTAGGAGGGGTCGGGCCGGACGGTGACGGAGGGGGTGTCCGCCTCCGGGACCTGTGCCGTGGACGACGGGGCGGAGAGCAGGGCGGCCCCGGTGGCCAGGGCGGTGAGGCCGGCGGCTCCGAGGAGCCGTCTGTTGCGGGTGCGGCGTGCCATCGTGTCGTGTGCTCCCAACTGCGGTGGTGGTAGCTGCGGTGGTCCTCCCACCCGTCGGGGCAGGAGGGATGGCCCTCGGACGGGTGCGGTGCTGTCCGAGGAAGTCCAAGTGCGGGGGTCAAGTGGTGGGTTGCCGTAGTACGGCGACGCCCCTGGGTTCCAGTACGAGATCGCCGTCGGCGTCGGTGGTGCCGTGCAGGACCTCTCCGGTGAGGCCGGTCAGCGGCACTGCCGAATCGGTCCGGTTGACCAGGAACAGGAAGCGGGCGTCGGTGCCGCGGCGTACGGTCTGCTCGACCGACCCGCGTGCGGCGGCGGGCAGTTCGCTCTCGACGTCGGCCGGGGCGAGCAGCCGCGGCAGCAGCGCTGTGAGCCCTTCGACACCGAGCCGGGTGGAGACGTACGCGGCCGAACCGCTGCCCGTGGACCGGCGGGTCACGGCGGGCCGGTCGGCATACGTACCCGTGCGGTAGTGGGCCAGGACCTCCGCCTCCGGGTCGGTGACGGTGATCCGGTCGGTCCACAGGGAGCCCGTGCCGACATCGTCCAGGTCGACGCTCTCGCCTTCGAGCAGCGGACCGAACTCCTCGATGCGGATGCCGAGCAGTTCGCGCAGGGCGCCCGGGTAGCCGCCGAGCCAGATGTGGTCGTTCTCGTCGACGACTCCGGAGAAGTACGTGGTGACCAGGTGGCCGCCGCTCTCGACGTACCGCGTGAGCTCCTTGGCGAGTTCGGCGGGGACGACGTGGAGCACCGGCGCGATCAGCACCCGGTGGCGGTCGAGGTCGGTGCGGCTGGTGATGAGGTCGGCGCGGATGCCGAGGGCGAGGAGCGCGGAGTACCAGTCGAGCGCTTCCTGGCGGTAGTCGAGCAGGGAGGTGGGGTGGGAGTCCTGCTCGCTCGCCCACCACGAGTCCCAGTCGAAGAGGATGCCCACCGGGGCGGGTTCGCGCTCGCTTCCGGCGACCGGGGCCAGGGTCTTGAGGGTGTCGCCGAGGGCCACCACCGCGCGGAAGAGGTCGCTGTCCTCTCCGGCGTGCGGCACCATCGCGGAGTGGTACTTCTCGGCGCCGGCTGCCGACTGCCGCCACTGGAAATAGCACACGGCGTCGGCGCCGTGCGCGACATGCAGCAGCGAGTCGCGGGCCAGGTCACCGGGGCGCTTCGCGACGTTGACGGGCTGCCAGTTGACGGCGCTGGTGGAGTGCTCCATGAGGAACCAGGGCCGCCCGCCGGCGATGCCGCCGGTCAGGTTGGCGGAGAAGGACAGCTCGTCGCGGTCCTGGGGGCCGGGGTGGACGTAGTGGTCGTTGGAGACGAAGTCGATCTCGCCCGCCCAGTCCGGGTAGTTCATGCCCTTGGTGCCGTTCATCACCATGAAGTTGGTGGTGATCGGCACGTCGGGGGTGATCTCCCGCAGTACGTCCCGTTCCGCGCGCAGATACTCCTTCAGCGCGTCGGAGGAGAAGCGCTTGAAGTCCAGCTGCTGGGTCGGGTTCGGGTGGGAGGCGGTCAGCCGGGGCGGCAGGATCTGCTCCCACTCGCTGTAGCGCTGGGACCAGAAGGCCGTACCCCAGGCGTGGTTGAGGGCGTCGAGCGTGGTGTAGCGGGCGCGCAGCCAGTCGCGGAAGGCACGGGCGGCGTCGTCCGAGTAGTCGTAGATGTTGTGGCAGCCCAGCTCGTTGGAGATGTGCCAGGCCACCAGGGCGGGATGACCGGCGTAACGCTCGGCCATCTTCCGCACCAGGTGGAGCGCGTACTGGCGGAACACCGGCGAGGTGGGCCGCCAGTGCTGCCGCGCCCCCGGCCACACCGTCTCACCGGAGGCGGTCACCGGAAGGATCTCCGGGTGCGCCGTGGTGAGCCAGGGTGGCGGGGACGCGGTGGCGGTGGCGAGGTCGACCCCGATGCCGCCCGCGTGCAGCAGGTCCATGATCTCGTCGAGCCACCCGAAGTCCCACTCGTCCTGGGCCGGCTGGATGCGGGCCCAGGAGAAGATCCCCACGGAGACCAGGTTGACGCCGGCCTCACGCATCAGCCGTACGTCCTCCTCCCACACCTCACGAGGCCACTGCTCGGGGTTGTAGTCGGCGCCGTACACGAGGCGTGGGGTGGAGTCACCGTCCGGCCCGTGCAGCTGGGACAGGAGGGTGGAGATCATGGTGGTCCTTCCGGTGTGCGGCACGGGGCGGCGGGGGCGTACCTCGGCTGAGCAGCCTTGGTGAAGGCCGGTGCAGTACCGCGCCCTGTAAGGGGCGCGGGGAACTGCGCGACTAGCCCCCACCGGCCCGCAGCCTCATCACTGCACTTCCAGCGGAGCGCTGTCGCACGGGCGGCGACGTGAGGGCGTACCTCGACTACTCGACGGTGAAGCCCTGCTCCTTGCCGTACTTGATGGAGGCGTCCTGCCAGGTCTTCAGGCCCTCGGAGAGCTTGGTGTCGGAGACGTACGCCTTGCCGACGGTGTCGTTGAAGATCGAGTTGGCGTACTGCTGGAAGGGCAGGTACGACCAGTCGTCGGACACGTTGGCCGCGGACTCGGCGAAGATCTCGTTGGCCTTCTGCCCGTCGAAGTACTCGAACTCCTTGCTCTGGAACTCCGGGGACTCCAGCTCCGCCTTGGTCGCCGGGAAGGCGCCCTCGTCGATGCGGGTCTGCACGCCGTCGCCGGAGTTCGCGTACTCGGCGAAGGCGTAGGCGAGTTCCTTGTTCTTGCCCAGCGTGGGCAGGGTCAGGGAGCTGCCGCCGTTCTCCGCGCTGGCCTTGTCGCCCTTGGTCCAGGCAGGCATCGGCGCCGCGCGCCAGTCGCCGGAGGCCTGCGGCACGCCGGTGACGAAGTTGGCGGGCATCCAGGCGCCGGTGGTCAGGGTGGCGATGGTGCCGTCGCCCAGGCCCTTGTACCAGTCGTCGGTCCAGCCGGTGATGGGCGAGACGAGCTTCTCGTCGATGAGCGGCTGCCAGGTGTCGGTGTACTTCTTGGCGTTGGCGTCGGAGAAGTCGACCTTCACGTTGGTGCCGTCGACCTTGTAGGGACGCGAACCGGCCTGCCACAGCAAGCTGGTGGTGAAGCCCGCGTCGCCCGCGTCGTTGGCGATGAAGACCTTCGGGTCGGCCTTGTGCAGCTTGCGGGCCGCGTCCACGTACTCGTCCCAGGTGGTCGGGACCGCGACCTTGTGCTTGTCGAAGACCGCCTTGTTGTAGAACATCGCCATGGGGCCGGAGTCCATCGGCAGGCCGTAGACGGCGTCACCCTCGTTCACGGCGTTCCACGGGCCGGGGGTGTACTTGTCCTTGAGCTTGTCGGCGCCGAAGGGGGCCAGGTCGGAGAGGCCCTTGGTGAGGGCGTACTGGCTCAGCGCGAAGTACTCGACCTGCGCGACGTCGGGGACGCCCTTCTCGGCCGAGATGGCGTTCGTCAGGGCGGTGTAGTGCTTGTCGCCGGACCGCTCGGCGACGAGGTTGATCTTGACCTTGGGGTACTTCTTCTCGAAGTCGGCGGCGACCGTCTTGAGCGTCGGCTCCCAGGCCCAGACCGTGACCGTGCCGCCCTTCTCCAGGGCTGCCGTGATGTCGTCGCCGGAGACCGGCTCCCCACCGGCGCTGTCGTCGGAGCCGCCGCAGGCGGTCGCGCCGAGGGCGAGGACGGAGAGGACTGCTATGCCGCGCATCAGGCGGCTTGTGGTTCTGCGCATGGAGGTGCTTCCACTTCTTCGTGGGTGGGACAGGGTGAGGGTTTTGACGTTGTGTGGGGGCGTGGGGCCTTCGGGGAGGGTCAGGGGGCTTCTGATGGGTCCCCCTATTCCTTGACGCTTCCGGCGGCGAGCCCGGACTGCCAGTACTTCTGCAGCAGCAGGAACGCGGCGATCAGCGGCACGATGGTGAGCAGCGAACCGGTGATCACCAGGTTGAAGATCACGTCACCGCCGATCGTCTCGGCCTGGGAGTTCCAGGCGCTCAGCCCCAGGGTCAGCGGATACCAGTCCGGGTCCTTGAGCATGATCAGCGGCAGGAAGTAGTTGTTCCAGGTCGCGACCGTGGTGAACAGCAGGACGGTCACGATGCCGGGGGCGAGCAGCGGCAGGGCGACCTGGAAGAAGGTGCGCGCCTCGCTCGCTCCGTCCACGCGGGCGGCCTCAAGGAGTTCGACGGGGATGGCCTCGGTGGCGAACACCCACATCAGATACAGACCGAAGGGCGAGACGAGCGAGGGCAGGATCACCGCCCACGGGGTGTCGGTCAGCCCCATCTTGCTGAACATCAGGAAGGTCGGGACCGCCAGGGCCGTACCCGGGACCGCGACCGCGCCGATGACCGTGGCGAAGACGGCGCGCTTGCCGGGGAAGTCGAACTTCGCCAGCGCGTAGCCGCCCAGGATCGCCAGGAAGGTGGCCCCGCCGGCGCCGAGGACGACGTACAGCAGGGTGTTCAGCAGCCAGCGGGTGAAGATGCCGTCGTTGTACGTGAACGTGTCGCTGATGTTGGACCACAGGGCGAAGTCGTCGGCGAACCACAGCCCTGAGGAGTCGGCAAGACCTTCCTGGGTCTTGGTGGCGCTGATGACCAGCCAGATCAACGGCACCACGGTGTAGAGCAGCATCAGGCCGGTGAGCACGGTCAGCAGGACACTGCGCTTGGGGCGCCCGGGAGTGTGCTTCTTGCCGGGCGTACGCAGCCGGGGGGTGCCCTTGCCGGAGCCTGCGGCCGGAGCGGCCGGGGTCTTGGCGGCAGCGGTGAGAGGGGTGCTCATCGGGTCACGCTCCCTTGCGCATGCCGCGAAGCTGCACGATGTAGGCGATCACCATGGTGATCAGCCCCATGATGATGGCGACCGCCGCGGAGTAGTTCTGCTGCTGGCCGTTGAAGGACAGCGAGTACGTGTAGAAGTTCGGCGTGTAGTCCGTGGTGATGGCGTTGCGCGCCAACTGCCGCAGGATGTTCGGCTCGTTGAAGAGCTGGAAGCTGCCGATGATCGAGAAGATCGTCGCGATGACGAGGGCGCCACGGATGGCGGGGAGCTTGATGGCGGTGATGACGCGGAACTGTCCGGCACCGTCGATCTCCGCGGCCTCGTAGAGGGAGTGCGGGATGACCCGCAGCGCGGAGTAGAAGATCAGCATGTTGTAGCCGACGAACTCCCAGGTGACGATGTTGCCGATCGACGCCAGGACCAGATCGGTCGAGAGCGGGTCGGGCAGCGTGACACCGAAGGCCTCGTTGATGTCGCCCACCAGGCCGTAGCGGGTGCCGTACATGAAGCCCCACATCAGGGTGGCGACCACGGCGGGCACCGCGTACGGCAGGAAGATCGTGATCCGGAAGAAGTCCTTGCCGTACAGCCGTCCGCTGTCCAGGGCGAGCGCGATCAGCAGGGCGATGCCGAGCATGATCGGCACCTGGACGACGAGGAAGAGCGAGACCCGTATGAGGGAGTCCCAGAACCGGTCGTCCTCGATGGCCTGGGTGTAGTTGTCCAGGCCGACGAACTGGTTGCCGCCGATCAGCTGGTCCCGGAAGAGGCTGAGGTAGATCGAGTAGGCGATGGGGGCCAGGAAGACGAGGGCGAAGACCGCCACGAAGGGGCCGATGAACCCCCACCCCTTCCAGGAGCGGCGGTTCCGTTTTGCCGGGGGCCGGGGGCCGGGGGGCCGGTCCGCGGCCACCGGCGGTTCTAGCGTCGTCATGTCGTTCCTCGTTCAATCCATCCCGGAACCGGCGTTGTGCGCCGCCGAAGATGTTTGCGTAAACATTCCTCTTTGCGAGGGTCCATGGGCTGTTATGTTTACGTAAACATCTGATGGCGGAATGTCTACACTGCCCCGATGACGACGGTCAAGGGTCGGCAGCGGAAACTGCGCCCCGAGCGACAAGGGAGACGGGTGGACACTGCGGACGGTGCGCCGGCGCCCCGGGCACGAGTGCGTACCAGAACAAGAGCAGGTCGTCGCGCACAGAGCGCTTCCATGGCGGATGTCGCTCGGCTGGCCGGCGTCTCCTCACAGACGGTCTCCCGCGTTTCCAATGGTTATGAAGGCGTGACCGAGGAGACCCGCCGCCAGGTGCTCGCGGCGATGGAGGAACTGGGCTACCGCCCCAACAGCGCCGCACGCGCCCTCAAACGCGGCGAGTTCCGCACCATAGGGGTCATCACCTTCGGCTTGGCCACCACGGGCAACGTCCGCACTCTGGAGGCGATCGCCACCTCCGCGGCCCACGAGGGCTACGCCGTCACACTCCTGCCCGTGGCCCTCCCCACCCAGAACGAGGTCCGCGGCGCGTTCTCCCGCCTGGGGGAACTGGCTGTTGACGCCGTCATCGTCATCCTGGAGGTGCATCTGCTGGACGCGGTGACCCTCTCCCTGCCACCGCACGTCCACATCGTCGTGGCCGACTCGGACGCCGACGACCGCTACACCGTGGTCGACAGCGACCAGGCGGGCGGCAGCCGCACCGCCGTACGCCACCTCCTGGACCTCGGCCACCACACGGTCTGGCACCTGGCCGGCCCCGAGGAGTCGTACGCAGCGGAGCGCCGCGCCCAGGCCTGGCGCACCGAACTCACCGAGGCCGGACGCCCCACCCCGCCTCTCGTACGGGGCGACTGGTCGGCCGAGTCCGGCTACCGTGCCGGGCTCGAACTGGCCCGCCAGAAGGACTGCACGGCGATCTTCGCCGCCAACGACCAGATGGCGCTCGGCCTGCTGCGCGCCCTGCACGAACAGGGCCGGAAGGTACCGGAGGACGTCAGCGTCATCGGCTTCGACGACATCGCCGAGGCCGGGTCCTTTCTGCCTCCCTTGACCACGGTTCACCAGGACTTTGCCGAGGTGGGGCGGCTGTGCGTGGAAGGGGTGCTGCGGCAGATGCGCCACGACGAAACCGAACACGGCACCACGCTCGTCCCAACACGACTGGTGGTACGCGACAGCACGGCACCGCCGCCGCCCCGGTAACCGCCTCACCCCACCCATTCCGGGCCGTACGACGACCGTGCGCGGACGCTGCAGAAGCGCTACGGCCCGACGATGGCGCGCAGGGCGGCGAGATGGGCCTGGTAGGCATCGCGCCCCTGGTCGGTCAGGCGTAGCCACACACGTTGGCGGGTGTCGCGGACGGCCTTGCGCTGCTCGACGTAGCCGGCCTCCATCAGCACGGTGACGTGCTTGCTCAGCACCGAGGCGGAGACGTCGAGCTGCCGCTGGACCACGGCGAACTCGGCCTCGCCGGCGGTGTCGAGCAGGGCGCAGATGCGCAGCCGGTTGGGGGCGTGGATGGTGGTGTCGAAACCGTCCATGGGGTCGGTGACGGCGTTGTTCACGAGGCTTTCCGGTGCAGGCGTACGAAGGCGAGGTGGAAGCCGATCGACACCGCGGCGCCGATGACAGAAGCGGCGAACAGCCACAGCGGCTCACCGGTGAGGCGGAAGACGAGGACCGAGCCCAGCAACAGCGTGGGCAGCCCGATCATGAGCGGCACGACGGCGCGCTTGGGCAATACGTCCAGGCGCAGCGCCACGCCGGTCGCCTTGCGCCAGTTCGCGGCGGCGACCCCGAACAGCAGCCAGAAAGCCGCGGTCATCACCACCATGAGGACGCCCCAGGCCACATTGGGCAGCAGCCACTCGCGGCTTGCCACCATGCCCCCGTAGACCGGCGGGAAGGCAGCGATGTACAGCGTGAGCGTGGTGACGAACCAGCCCGGCCACGGGGTGGCGGACAAGGCGGCGGCGGACGCTCGGACCTGCTCAGTGTCGGCGAGCGCGGCGCGGGCCTGCTCCGGGGTCGGGCGGACGACGCCTCCGTTGGTTTCCATAACGGAAAGACTAGCCGTGTGTTTCCAGCACGGCAAGACATCACTTTCCACTACGGAAAATATCGGGCGCGGCTCGTCCGCATGGCAGAGAAACCTCAGTCCCGCGGCAGCCCGAGAATCCGCTCGGCGACCACGTTCAGCTGTACCTGCGTCGTGCCGCCGGCGATGGTGAGGCACCGGGAGAGCAGGAAGCTGTGCACGGCCCGCTCCCCCGGCCCCTCGCACAACGCGCCCTCCGGGCCGAGGAGTTCGAGGGCGAGTTCGGCGACCTTCTGCTGGTGCACCGTCTGCATGAGCTTGCGTACGGAGGCCCCCGCGCCCGGCTCGAGGCCCGACACCTGCTGGATGGTCGTACGGAGGCCGATACAGGCCAGCGCGTGCGCCTCAGCCATCAGGGCGCCGAGCCGGAGCCGTACGGCATCGTCCAAGTCCCTGGCCAGGAGTGCCTCGATACCGGTGCCGAAGGTCAACTGGTCGGCCATGTGGACGCGTTCGTTGCCGAGGGTGTTGCGGGCGACCTTCCAGCCGTCGTCGACGGAGCCGACCACCGCGTCCGCGGGGAGCAGGGCATCGTCGAAATAGACCTCGTTGAAGAGGGATTCGCCGGTGATCTCCTTCAGCGGACGGACATCGATACCCTCCGTGTTCTTCATGTCGACGACGAAGTACGTGAGCCCCTTGTGCTTGGGCGCCTCCGGATTCGTACGGGCGAGCAGGATCCCGTAGTCCGCCCAGCGGGCCGAACTCGTCCACACTTTCTGCCCGTTGACCCGCCAGCGCCCGTCGTCCATCCGCTCGGCGCGCGTCCGCAGCGAGGCGAGGTCGGACCCGGCGCCGGGTTCCGAGAACAGCTGGCACCACAGCACGTCCCCGCACAGCGTCGGGAGCAGATACCGCTCCTGCTGCTCCCGCGTCCCGTACGCGATGAGCGACGGTACGACCCAGGTGGCGATCCCCAGATCACTCAGCCGTACGCCCGCCGCTGCCAACTCCTCCTGAACGGCAAGCTGTTGGACGGGGCCTGCACCGAGCCCGTACGGGGCGGGCAGATGCGGGGCGGCGTATCCGGTGGGCGCCAACTCCCGCCGTACGGCAGCCGGTTCAAGACCACGCACCCGCTCCACGACCTCACGGGCCGCCGCACGGTAGCCCGCTGCCCCCTCCGGCAGATCCAGCCGCAACTCCCTCCGTACGCCGCCCTCCGCGAGCCGCACGGCGCGCAGCCGGTGTACGTCGCCCGTGCCGAACAGCTGCCGCGCCACCACCGCCCGCCGCAGATACAGATGAGCGTCGTGCTCCCAGGTGAACCCGATCCCGCCGAGGACCTGGATGCAGTCCTTGGCGCAGGAGTACGCGGCGTCCAGGGCATCGGCGGCAGCGAGGGCCGACACCAACTCCCGTACGTCGTCCGGTTCTTGAACCGCCCGTGCCGCGTCCCAGGTGAGCGCCCGGGCCCGTTCGACCCGTACCAGCATGTCGGCGCACAGATGCTTCACGCCCTGGAAACGCCCGATGGGCTGCCCGAACTGCTCGCGGACCTTGGCGTATTCGGAGGCGGTGTGCAACGCCCAGGCGGCGGTGCCGCAGGCGTCCGCGGCGAGAACGACGGCTGCCAGGTCGCGCACCAGCGCGGAGTCGACGGCCTCGACGGGGAGAACACGCTCGGCGGGGACGCGCACCCCGTCCGCCCGGACCTCGGCGGTCGCGCGCGTAGGGTCGGCGCTCTCGTGCGCCCGTACGACCAGGTCGGCGGCATCGACGGCCAACCACACCGGACCGCTTGCGCTGTCCGAGGCGGTCAGGATCAGCAGGTCGGCGTCGGCCCCGGACAGCACGGGCGCGGCGGCCCCGTCGAGGAGATACCCGCCCCCCTCACACGAGACAGCGGTCAGCGACCCCGCCCCGAACGCGACAGCCGCCACCCGCTCCCCCGAGACCAGCGCCCGCACCAACTCGTCCGCCTCATCCACGCCCGCGCGGACGAGCACGAGCGAGGCGATCAGGCTCGGGACGTACGGCCCCGGCAGCGCGGCCCGCGCGGCCTCCTCCACCACCACGGCCAAATCGAGGAGGTCACCGCCTCCGCCGCCGTACGCCTCGGGCAGATGCACACCGAGCAGCCCCTGCGCGGCGAGCCCGTCCCAGTACGGAGGTCTGCCCTCGCCGGGCGAATCGAGGAGTTTGCGCACTTCTTCGGGCGGCACCGCACGCGCGATCCACCCGCGCACGGCTTCGGCCAACTCCCGCTGTTCACGCGTGATCCCGATGCCCATACAGGCCTCGCCTCCCCAAGGTCGGCGAAAGAGTAGAACACGTTCCAATCCGATGGAAGGTCAGGCACCGCCCGGATACTGACGCCGGGTCAGATGGTCAAGAATTCGTTAGGGACCCGAAGCAACGGAATAGTTGCCTTGGCGCACGGGGTTCACCATGCACGTACCGCACTCACGTCCCCGGAGGCCCAACCCGATGCCCGAGACCCAGACAACGACGGACCAAGGCCCCACACGGAGGCCGATCGGGGCAGGCGCCGGCACTGGCGCCGGAATCGTCCCGGTACTGGCCTTCGCGGGCATCGTTGTCGCGGTGATGCAGACCCTGCTCGTGCCGCTCATCAAGGACCTGCCGGAGCTGCTGAGCACCTCCCCCGGCAACGCCACCTGGGTCATGACCTCGACCCTGCTCGCCGGCGCCGTGGCCACACCGATCATGGGCCGCCTCGGTGACCTCTACGGCAAGCGGCGGATGCTGCTGACGAGCCTGGCCGTGATGGTGGTGGGTTCGCTGATCGCCGCTTCAACCAGCGAACTGCTGGTGATGATCATCGGCCGCGCCCTCCAGGGCTTCGCGATGGGCGCCATCCCGCTCGGCATCGGCCTGATGCGCGACGCGCTCCCGCGCGAGAAGCTCGGCTCGGCAATGGCCCTGATGAGCTCGTCGATCGGCGTAGGCGGCGGACTGGCACTGCCCCTGGCCGCTCTGGTCGCACAGAACGCCGACTGGCACGCGCTGTTCTTCGGCTCGGCGGCCCTCGGCACCCTCTCCATCCTCCTCACCCTCGCCTTCGTACCGGAGTCCCCGCTGCGCGCAAAGGGCACCTTCGACGTACTGGGCGCACTCGGCCTCTCCGCGGGCCTGGTCCTCTTCCTCCTGCCGATCACGAAGGGCAGCGACTGGGGCTGGAGTTCGGGCACGACGCTCGGACTGTTCGCAGCGGCGGCGGTCGTCCTCTTCCTGTGGGGCGTGATGGAACTCCGCGTCCAGGCCCCACTCGTGGACCTGCGCACCACGGCCCGCCGCCCCGTGCTCTTCACCAACCTGGCCTCGATCATGGTCGGCGTAGCCTTCTACGCCGTATCCCTGGTCCTCCCCCAACTGCTCCAGCTGCCCACGACGACCGGCTACGGCCTCGGCCAGTCGATGGTCGTCGCAGGCCTGTGCGTGGCACCACTCGGCCTGACGATGATGTTCACGGCTCCGGTGTACGGGCGCCTGTCCGCCAAGTACGGCCCGAGGACCACGCTCATGATCGGCATGCTGATCATCGCGGTCGGCTACGGCGCCGGCCTCGGCCTGATGAGCGCGGCCTGGCAGACGGTGGTCATCGCGGTGGTCCTGGGCGCGGGCATCGGCCTCGCGTACTCCTCGCTGCCCGCACTGATCATCGGCGCCGTCGACCCGTCCGAGACGGGGGCGGCGAACGGCCTCAACACGTTGATGCGCTCGATCGGTACGTCGGTGTCGAGTGCTGTGATCGGAATGGTGCTGGCGAACACGGCGAACCAGGTGAACGGGGTCGCGGTTCCCACGATGCACGGCTTCAGGGTTTCGTTCTTGATCGCAGCCGGGGCTGTGGCGGTCGGGCTGCTGTTCGCACTGCTGCTGCCACGCGCTCCACGGGAAGGGCGGTTGAAAAGCCGCGGGTCGGCTGTAGCTGAGCACCAACCGCTCCGCGGGAAAGGGCCGCACGAAAGCTACGAACTGGCTGCGGCTGAGCACCAACCGCTCCGCGGGTAGGACGCCGCGGAGCGACTGTGGCTGAGCGCGCCCACGCGGCGGAGCCGAACATGGATACAGCCCCGCGCCCCTGAAGGGCGCCCCGTCCTTTGCGCGGGCCGCCCGGGCGCGTCCAGGCGCGGGGCGACATGTGTCCACCGCGAATGTGACACTTCGGGGGTCACCTGTCACATTTCCCAGAAACAGCCTCCCCCTCCCCGGCTGGCCGCCGCCCACGCACAATCAGGAGGATCCTCATGCCCGCGGCCCCCAAGCCCGAGACCCTCGCCGCCTTCGAGCGGGCCAAGGGCTTCATGCCCACCCGCGAGGGCCTCGCTCTGTACGCCGCCGCAACAGAAGCGGGCGCACTCGGCCTCCCCCTCCTGGAAGTCGGCACGTACTGCGGACGCTCCACCATCCTGCTCGCAGCCGCCGCCCGCGAGACCGGCGTCACCGCGATCACCATCGACCACCACCGCGGCAGCGAGGAGCAGCAGCCCGGCTGGGAGTACCACGACCCGGAGACGGTCGACCCGGAGCTCGGCCGGATGGACACGCTCCCCACCTTCCGCCGCACCCTCCACAAGGCCGGCCTGGAGGACCACGTGGTCGCGATGGTCGGCCGCTCACCCCAGATCGCGGCCTTCTGGCGGACACCCCTCGGCCTCGTCTTCATCGACGGCGGCCACACCGACGAGCACGCGACCGCCGACTACGAAGGCTGGGCCCCGCACCTCGCCGAGGGCGGCCTCCTCCTGATCCACGACGTCTTCCCCGACCCGGAGGACGAGTTCACCGGCCAGGCCCCGTACCGCGTATACCTCCGCGCCCTCGCCTCCGGCGCATTCACCGAGGTCTCGGCCACCGACTCGCTGCGTGTCCTCCGGCGGACGAGCACGGGGATCTGACTGCGCCCGGCGGCAGCCCCGTAAGGTGGCTGCCGTGTCGTACGTAGGTCCGGACTTCGATCCTCCCCGCCCGCCGCGCCGTTCCCGGCGCGGGCCCCTGACCGTCGCCGTCGCCGCGCTCATACCGGGCGCGTTGGTGGGGTGGCTGGTGTGGCAGGCGGTGGGGGACTCGGGCGGGGGCGGCTCGGACGGATCGGTGGCGCAGTCCTCGCAGTCGTCGCCGTCGCCGGATACGTCCGCATCGGACACGTCCTCCTCACCCACCACCGGGACGGACGACGCCGACGCCAAGGAGCCCGGCAAGTCCCCCTCCCCCGCCGGCTCCTCGACCTCACGCCCCGCCGCTTCCGGCCCTCTCAAGGGCAAGGTCGTCGTGATCGACCCGGGTCACAACCCGGGCAACTTCCGCCACACCGCCGAGATCAACCGCCAAGTCGACATCGGTACGAACTCCAAGGAATGCGACACGACGGGCACGTCCACCAACGACGGCTATACGGAAGCCCGCTTCACCCTCGACCTCTCGCACCGCATCCGCACACTGCTCGAAAAGCAGGGCGCCACAGTCAAGTTCACGCAGGACGGCGACCGCCCCTGGGGCCCGTGCGTCGACGAGCGCGCCCGCATCGGCAACAACGCGAAGGCGGACGCCGTGGTCTCCATCCACGCGGACGGCTCGGGCGCCGGAAACCGCGGCTTCCACGTGATCCTGCCGGGCGCCGTGAACGAGGGCGACGCCGACACCCGCCCGATCGTCGCCCCGTCCCGCGAACTCGGCGAACGCATCGCCGGCAACTTCGTCAGCGCCACCGGCAGCGCACCCTCCAACTACATCGGCGACGGCACCGGCCTCGACGTACGCACGGATCTCGGCGGTCTCAATCTGTCAACGGTTCCCAAGGTGTTCCTCGAGTGCGGCAACATGCGCGACAGCAAGGACGCGGCCCTGCTGACCAGCGGCGCGTGGAGGCAGAAGGCGGCGCATGGAATCTCTGCGGGAATCGTGAGTTTCCTGCGGGGGTAATGATCTGCGAACGGATCCGGCCACCCACCCCTCGCGGTCGGACGATAGTGTCGTCCCTACGATGAGGGGCCACTCCCGCGCTTCACACCGCGGCCATACGGCGACATGGTGACAGCGACGCCTCCACCGGAGACGAGACGACGACTGATGAAGGACCTGAAGTGAATATCCGCTCTCTCACTCGAGGCGACGGCGTGGTGATCGGAGCAGCGGTGTTGCTGTTCACCGCGTCGTTCCTCGCCATTTATTCCGACGAAGGCGCCGAGGGCGTCGAGATCCCGAGCGCCTGGAGCAGCGGTCCGCTCCTCATGGGTGTGGTCCTGTCGGGCATCTTCGCCGCGGCACTCATCGTGCTCGGACGTGGTCTGCCGCAGGCCCCCAAGGTCGCCGGTATCGAGCTCGGACACTTCGGTATCGCCCTCGCCGTGTTCTCCGCCTGGAGCGCGCTGGGGAACGTGTTCGACCCGGCGGGCGGCGCCGACAACTTCGGCGGCGGCGGCTCGGGCCCCGACGCCGGCATGGGCGTAATTCTCAGCCTGATCGCCACCCTCGTCATGGCCGCCGCCGCGATCGCCACGCCGCTCGTCCCGGCCCTCAAGGGCGCCCTCCTCCCCGCCCCCAAGCCCGCCGCCCCCCAGCCCTACGGCGCCCAGCCGCCGGGTGGTTACGGCTACCCGGGCGCCCAGCAGCAGCCGGGCCAGCCGTTCGGCGGCCAGCCCGGCCAGCCCGGTCAGCCGCAGCAGGGGCAGCCGTTCGGCGCGCAGGGCCCGCAGCCCGGTCAGCAGCAGCCCCATCCGCAGCAGGCACAGGCTCCCCAGCCGCAGCAGGCCCAGGCCCCGCAGGCACAGCAACAGCAGCCGCCCGCCGCGGACTTCTCTCCGTTCTGGTTCGCGGTGCCGGCGCCGCGTCCGCTGTACGGGGAGGACGGCTCGCCGACGCCGATCGCCGAACTGGCGCCCGGTACCTGGTACTTGGCCGTCGAGCAGCGCGGCCCCGGTCTGGTGGCCCAGACGCAGGACGGCCGTCGAGGCGTACTGCAGGACACCAGCGGAATCCAGCGCGGCTGACCCCGCCCGCGCACGACTCACGGCCCACGGCCCTTCGCTCTTCCGAGCGGGGGGCCGTTGTCGTACAGTCACCGTCTTGGCTGACGCTTCGTCAGAAAGGGGCAGGCATGCGACTCGGTCTCGCACTCGGCTACTGGGGACGCGGCCCCAACCCGGACCACGTCCCGCTGGCACAGGAAGCGGAACGCCTCGGTTACGACTCCGTGTGGACCGCCGAGTCCTGGGGCTCCGACGTCTTCACCCCGCTGACGTGGATCGCGGCGCACACGTCCCGTATCAAACTGGGCACGGCCGTGGCGCAGATGGCCGCCCGCTCCCCCACGACGACCGCCATGCACGCGCTCACCCTCGACCACCTCTCGGGCGGCCGCATGATGCTCGGCCTCGGCCTTTCGGGCCCGCAGGTCGTGGAGGGCTGGTACGGCCGCCCGTTCCCGAAGTCACCGCTCACGGCGACGCGGGAGTACGTCGATGTCGTACGCCAAGTCCTGAGCCGCGAGGCCCCCGTTGAGCTGAACGGCCGCTTCCACACCCACCCGTACCAAGGCCCGGACGCCACAGGCCTGGGTAAACCCCTCAAGCCCATCACCCACCCCCTGCGCCCCGAACTCCCCATCCTCCTGGGCGCGGAGGGCCCGAAGAACATCGCGCAGACGACCTGGATCGCGGACGGCTGGCTCCCGTTGTACTGGTCTCCCCTGCGCCCCGACGTGTACGAGGCGTCCCTGACGGACGTACGCGACGACTTCCTGATCGCCCCCATGGCCCAGGCCAGAGTCTGCGAGGACGTGTCGGAAGGGCTGCTCCCGGTAAAGACGATGCTCGGCTTCTACATCGGCGGCATGGGTCACGCGAAGCGCAATTTCCACGCCGACCTCATGGCGCGCATGGGGTACGAGGAGGAGGCGCGGCGGATCCAGCGCCTGTTCCTGGAGGGCCGGCGCGAGGAGGCGGTCCTCGCCGTACCGGACGCGTTCGCGGACGAGATCTCCCTGGTCGGCCCGCGCGAACGGATCGCCGAACGCCTGGAGTTGTGGCGGAAAGGCCCGGTGACAGACCTGCTGGTCCTGTCCCCCGACCGTCACACCCTCCAAGTCCTGGCGGAGCTCAACGTGGCCTCGGCGTAGGCGAATCGAACCCCTGGGCGGTTTCATTCAGGATTCAAGGGGCACTCGATGAGCATGCCCTCTCGATATCGCACCAACCAGGCAGGCAGGGCCATCGCGATCGTCGCCGACATCATGGCGGCGATCCTCGGCCTGTGGATCCTGATGTACCTACTGGACGCGAACCGAGCGAACGACTTCGTACAGTTCATCCAGGACGCGGCCCGCTGGCTCGCCGGCTGGTCCTACGACCTGTTCACCTTCGACGAGGACTGGGCCCGGGTCGTCGCCGGGTACGGGCTGGCCGCCATCGTGTACCTCTTTGTGGGTCACGTGATCGCCAACCGCATATACCGCCACCACTGAGCGCTCCGCGGGTAACGCAGTACGAAAGCTGCAGGCCGTCTGTGGCTGGTCGCTCCCCCACTCTCGGCTGCGCTCGAGCGGGGGGACCTCCATCGCGGCGGAGCCGCAAATCGATACAGTCCCGCGCCCCTAACGGGGCGCTAGGACAGCGCTAGCAGCATTCCGTTTCCAGCCCCCACGGCAACCGCTCCCCGCTGAACACCGCGCACGTCGCCTCGTCCCCGCCCAGTGCGGCAACGGCGAGCAGCAGCGAGCCCGCCGTCCAGGCCGTCAGCTCCTCGGGCCAGACCGCCCCGTCCTCGAAGACGTAGCCCGTCCAGTACAGACCGGTCTTCGGGTCGCGCAGATGCTGGATGGACTGGAGGATCTCCAGGGCCCGGTCGGACTCGCCCACGACCCAGAGCGCCAGGGCGAGTTCGGCGGACTCGCCGCCCGTCACCCACGGGTTGGGGACGACGCACCGTACGCCGACTTCCGGCACCACGAAGCGGTCCCAGTCCCGCTCGATGCGTTCCTTCGCCTCGGCCCCGGTGAGCGCTCCGCCCAGCACGGGGTAGTACCAGTCCATGGAGTAACGGCTCTTGTCGAGGAACCGCTCGGGATGCCGCCGTATCGCATGCCGCAGCGCCCCCACCGCCAACTCCCAGTCCGGCTGCGCCTCTTCCCGCTCCTCGGCGATCGCGAGCGCGCAGCGCAGGGCATGGTGGACGGACGAACTCCCGGTCAGCAGCGCATCGTCGGCCCCGCTCCCGTCGTCCTCGCACCGCCAGCTGATCTGCCCGCCCGGCAGCTGGAGCCGCAGTACGAACTCCATGGCCGAGTAGACGGTGGGCCACATCCGGTCCAGGAAGGTGTCGTCGCCGGTCGCCAGGTAGTGGTGCCAGACGCCGACGGCGACGTACGCGCAGAAGTTGGTCTCCCGGCCGCGGTCGGTGACGTCGGCGGCGTCCCCGTCGGCGTACGCCGCGTACCAGGAACCGTCCTCGTTCTGATGGCGGGCCAGCCAGTCGTACGCCCGCTCGGCGGCCTCGTGCTCGCCCGCCGCGTCCAGCGCCATGGCGGCCTCGGTGTGGTCCCACGGGTCGAGGTGGTGCCCGCGGAACCACGGTATGGCGCCGTCCGGGCGCTGCACGGCGAGCATGCCCCGCACCGTCTGGGCGGCCTGCTCCGCGGTGAGCACCCCGGTCAGGACGAGGTGTTCTGTACGGGGTGTCGTCACGAAGCGTCCACCGAGGCGTCGGTCGAAGCGGCCTCGACCGGCAGATGCGGCTTGGTCGCGTACGCCACGAAGCTCTTGCCCATCAGCGGGTTCAGCGCCTGCTCGGCGACCCGCGTGGCCAGCGGCTTCTTCATGATGTCCCAGACCAGAAGCTTGTGATACGCCCGCACCGGCAGCGCCTTGTCGTTGTCGACGCCGAACGCGCACTTCAGCCACCAGTACGGCGAGTGCAGCGCGTGGGCATGATGCGTGCCGTACGGCTTCAGCCCCGCCTCTCGCATCCGGCCGAGCAGCTCATCGGCCTTGTAGATGCGGATGTGTCCGCCCTCGACCTCGTGATACGCGTCGGACAGCGCCCAGCACACCTTCTCGGGCCCGTAGCGCGGGACCGTGACGGCGATCCGCCCGCCCGGCTTCAGCACGCGCACCATCTCCGCGAGTACGCCCTTGTCATCGGGTATGTGCTCCATGACCTCGGAGATGATCACGACGTCGAACGACTCGTCGGGGAACGGGAGTTGAAGCGCGTCGCCCTCCATGGCGACGGCGCTCGCGCCTTCCGGCGCCTCCCCCGCCTCCTTCATCGCGGCGAACCAGGTCGCGACCTCGCGGATCTCCTCGGCGTTCTGATCCAGCGCCACGACCTGCGCCCCGCGCCGGTAGCACTCGAAGGCGTGCCGGCCGGCTCCGCACCCGAGGTCCAGTACGCGGTCGCCCGGGGCGAGCGGGAACCGGGAGAAGTCGACGGTCAGCACGTGGCCCTGCTTTCGCGATCGGTTACGACTACTTCTGCGGCTGCTTGTTCGACAGCTTCGGCCTCAACAGCGCTGACGGCGGCGGGCCGATGGGCTCCCCCGGCGTCGGCGATCGCCTCGCGATACCGCGCCACCGTCCCCTCGGCCGCCCGCGCCCAGGTGAACCGCTCAAGGACCCGCGCACGCCCGGCGGTTCCGAGCCGCGCACGCAGCGAGGGGTCCGAGAGGAGCCTGCTCAGGGCGGCGGCCAGCGCCCCGGGATCACCCGGCGGGACGGCCAGGCAGGTCTTGCCGTCGGGTCCGGCGACCTCCGGGATGGCTCCGCCGGTGGTGGCGACGAGCGGCGTGCCCGTCGCCATCGCCTCCGCGGCGGGCAGCGAGAAGCCCTCGTACAGGGAGGGCACGCAGGCGACCTCGGCGGACCGTACGAGGTCGACCAATTCCTCGTCCGAGATCCCCTTCACGAACTCGACGGCGCCTTCGAGCCCGTACCGCTCGATGGCCTGGGCGACCGGTCCGTCCTCGGCACGCTTGCCGACGACGACGAGGTGGGCGGCGGGGTGCTCGGTGCGCACCTTCGCGAGCGCCTCGACGAGGAAGACGAGCCCCTTCAGCGGCACGTCCGCGCTGGATGTCGTGACGATCCGCCCCGGCACCTGCGGCACGGACGGATCCGGCGAGAAGAGGTCGGTGTCGGCGCCGATGTGCACGACGTGGATACGTTCGTCGCGTACGCCGAGCTGGTCGACGATCTCCTGGCGTGACGTACCGGAGACGGTGAGGACGGACGGGAGGCGGCGCGCGACGCGCTTCTGCATACGGGTGAAGGCGTACCAGCGGCGTTTGGAGGCCCGCTCGCGCCAGCCGTTCGCCGCGTCCAGCTCCAACTGGCGATCCACGGTGATGGGGTGATGGATCGTCGTGACGAGCGGAGCGCCGATGTCGCCCAACAGGCCGTAGCCGAGGGCCTGGTTGTCGTGCACGATGTCGAACTCGCCGCGACGGGCGCGGAGATGGCGCCGGGCGCGCAGCGAGAAGGTCAGCGGCTCGGGGAAGCCGCCGGTCCACATCGTGCCGACCTCGAGGGCGTCGATCCAGTCGCGGAACTCGCCGGGCTTCGGGGTGCGAAAGGGGTCTTCGGGGCGGTACAGGTCGAGGCTGGGCAGCTCGGTGAGGGAGAGCCTGCCCGGGCCCTCACCCGCGTCGAGTACGTCCACGTCGAGTACGGGGTACGGCTGGGCGCCGATGACCTCGATCCGGTGACCGAGGCGGGCGAGCTCGCGCGAGAGGTGCCGTACGTAGACGCCCTGGCCGCCGCAGAACGGGTTCCCTTTGTAGGTGAGGAGCGCGATGCGCAACGGTCGGTCGCCGTCGGCGGCCGAGCCCTCCTCGGGACCCGCCTCCCTGGCCTCAGCGGTCACTCCGGGCCCCTTTCTTCCAGCAGTTTCCCGCGAGATTACTTCGGGACGGTAATCTAGAACAAGTTTCAGAGTTGATCGTTCAGGGAGCACTGAATCTACCGGCAGGTAGTCCTCCTGTGAGCGGTGGATGGGGTGATTCACGCCACGGCGAGGCCCTAATCTGCTGTCGCTCACCCCACCCCCACCGACCCTCTGTACGAACGTCACGGAACGGGACATATGCCAGCGGAAGCCAACCCACCGGCGAAGACTGCGCTGCCGAAGAACGCACAGCCGAAGACCGCGCAGCCGAAGAGCGCGCAAGCGACGACGAGTTCGGCGGTACGAACGGTCCAGTCGGACTCGCCGCCACTCACCGAACGGCAGGAGGCCCGGCGGCGGCGCATCCTGCACGCGAGCGCGCAGCTGGCCAGCCGGGGCGGTTTCGACGCGGTGCAGATGCGCGAGGTCGCGGAGTCCTCGCAGGTCGCCCTCGGCACGCTGTACCGCTACTTCCCGTCGAAGATCCACCTGTTGGTCGCCACGATGCAGGACCAGCTTGCCCACATGCACGGCACCCTCCGCAAGAAGCCCCCGGCCGGCGACACGGCGGCGGAACGCGTCGCCGAGACCCTGATGCGCGCCTTCCGCGCCCTCCAGCGCGAGCCGCACCTCGCCGACGCCATGGTCCGCGCCCTGACGTTCGCGGACCGCAGCGTCAGCCCGGAGGTGGACCAGGTCTCCCGCCAGACCACCATGATCATCCTGGATGCCATGGGCCTGGACGACCCCACCCCCGACCAGCTCTCCGCGGTCCGCGTGATCGGCCACACCTGGCACTCAGCCCTCATCACCTGGCTCTCGGGCCGTGCCTCCATCGCCCAGGTCAAGATCGACATCGAGACGGTGTGCCGCCTGATCGACCTGACGGACCCGGGCGACGAGGGCTGACTCCCGCACGACCACGATGGCCATGACGAGCGGCTCGAGTGAGCGTCACTCCTCCGGCGGAAACACCGGTTCCCCCGACCCCACCAGGCTGATCATGATCGCCTCCACCGGGCAGCCCTCAGCCGCCTCAAGGACCTTCTCGTTGGCGTCCGTGTCCGGGTCCAGGGGGTGGGACTGGCGGGCGGAGTCGAGGTGGAAGGCGTGGGGTGCCTGGTTGACGCACTGGGACGAGCCGATGCAGACCGAGCGGTCGACCTCGATGTGCCAGCGGTCACCCATCTTCTAGGCCTCACCCTCGTAGCCGTTGGGCAGGTGGATCATCTTGTGCTCGAAGTACTCGCCGTACCCCTCGGGCCCGAACTCCCGCCCCAGGCCGGAGTTCTTGTAGCCGCCGAACGGGCCGAGCATGTCGAGGCTGAAGGTGTTGACGGAGTACGTGCCCGTACGAACCTGACGCGCGACCTCGATGCCACGCTCGACGTCCGCGGTCCACACACTGCCGCTCAGCCCGTACTCCGAGTCGTTCGCGATCTTCACGGCCTCGCTCTCGTCGCCGTACGGGATGAGGCAGATGACCGGCCCGAAGATCTCCTCGCGGGCGATCCGCATGGAGTTGTCGACGTCGCCGAAGAGCGTCGGCTCGACGTACCAGCCCTTGTCGAAGCCGGCCGGACGCCCGCCACCGGTGAGGATCTTGGCGCCCTCCTCCTGGCCGATGCGGATGTAGTCGAGGGAGCGCTGCTGCTGGCGCCGGGCGACCAGCGGGCCGAGTTCGGTGGCCGGGTCGAGCGGATCGCCGATCTTCAGCGCGCCCGCGACGGCGGCGAAGGCCTCGGCGAACTCGTCGTAGCGGGAGCGCGGCACGAGGATGCGGGTCTGGGCGACGCACGCCTGGCCGTTGATCATCCACGCGAAGGGCGCGATGCCGCCCACGGCCGTCTGCGCGTCGGCGTCCGGCAGGATCACCGCGGCCGACTTGCCGCCCAGTTCGAGGGTGACGCGGGTGAGGTTGCGCGAGCAGACCTCCATGACCCGCTTTCCGGCGCCGACCGACCCGGTGAAGGACACCTTGTCGACGCCCGGATGCCCGACCAGGTACTCACTCACCTCACGGTCGGCGGGCAGGATCGACAGCACACCCTCCGGCAACCCGGCCTCGGCGGCGATCTCCGCCAACAGATAGGCGTCGAGGGGGGTTTCGGGCGACACCTTCAGGACCGCGGTGCAGCCCGCCAGCAGCGCGGGCGCGAGCTTGGCGGCGGCGGTGAACTGCGGCACGTTCCACGGCACGACGGCCGCGACCACACCGACGGGTTCGCGCCGCACCAGGATCTTCCCGAGCACGCCGTCGCGCTGCTCCTCGTACGTGAAGCCGCGCGCGGTGGTGATCGCCGCGTCCCACACCATCATCGAGGCGAGCGCCTGCACCATCACGGAGGAGGTGTACGGGGTGCCGTTCTCGGAGGAGATGACGCGGGCGATCTCCTCGTGCCGTACGGCGAAGGCGTCCTTGATCCTGCTGATGACCTCGATCCGCTCGTCGAGCGTCATGCGAGGCCAGGGCCCCTCGTCGAACGCCGTACGCGCCACCGCGACCGCCCGGTCCACATCGGCCGCCGAGGCGTGCGGCACCCTCCCGATGACCTCTTCCGTGTGCGGCGAGACCACCTCGATGACGTCCTTGCCCAGGGGGTCCGTCAACTCCCCGCCGATGAACAGCTGTCCGTGTTCCACGAGCTCGGTCATGAGCGACTGCCTCCTGCGGAGCCGGGCGATCCCAGTTGCTGATCTCAGTTACTGATCTCAGGTACTGACACTTTCTGACGCTGTTTCAGATGCGTACGAGGAACTGATACCAGTTCTAGTTACCATGAGCAATGGCCATGTCGAAGAGGAGCAGGATGAGGACCAGGATGGGGAATCGATGGACGGGGAATCGATGACGCAAGTGACCGACCATGGCGGGGGCGTACGGTCCATCAGGGTCCCCATTCCGGACAACCCGCTCGGCTACACGCTGGTGTACGTGCTCGACACCGACCGCGGCCCGGTCCTGGTCGACACGGGCTGGGACGACCCCGAGTCCTGGGAGACACTGACCAACGGCCTTGCCGGGTGCGGCACTTCGGCATCCGAGATCCACGGGGTCGTCATCACCCACCACCACCCCGACCACCACGGACTGTCCGGCAAGGTACGGGAGGCCTCCGGCGCCTGGGTCGCGATGCACGAGGCGGACGCCTCGATCGTGCGGCGCACGCGCGAGACGCGGCCCGAGCGCTGGTTCACGTACATGACGGACAAGCTGACGGCCGCCGGCGCACCCGAGGAACACGTGGCGCCCATGCGCACGGCCCAGCCCCGCAACCTCCCCGGCCTCTCCCCCGCCCTCCCCGACCGCGAGATAGTCCCCGGCGAACTCCTCGACCTCGCGGGCCGCCGCCTCCGCGCGATCTGGACGCCCGGCCACACTCCGGGCCACGTCTGCCTCCATCTGGAGGAGGACCACCCGGCCCAACTCCCCGGCAAGGGCCGCCTGTTCTCCGGCGACCACCTCCTCCCGGAGATCACCCCGCACATCGGCCTGTACGAGGACCCCGACGACGCCACGGTCATGGACCCCCTCGGCGACTACCTCGACTCCCTCGAACGCATCGGCCGCCTGGCCCCCGCCGAGGTCCTCCCGGCCCACCAGCACGCCTTCACCGACGCCCCGTCCCGCGTACGGGAGCTGCTGACCCACCACGAGTCTCGCCTGACCGACCTCCTCTCCCTCCTCACCACCCCCCTCACCCCCTGGCAACTGGCCGAACGCATGGAGTGGAACCGCCCCTGGGCCCAAATCCCGTACGGCTCACGGAACATCGCGGTCTCCGAGGCGGAGGCCCATCTGCGCCGGCTGGTGAAGCTGGGGCGGGCGGAGGCGGTTACGGGGAGCGAGCCGGTGACGTATGTGGCGGTTTGAGGGCGGAGGCTAGCTCAGCAGCGTACGGATCAACGCGCTGCCCCGTACCCGCACCCGTACGTCCGGCGCCAGGAGCATGAGAAGACACTCATCCCCCTCTCACACCGGACTCACCGCGACGGCCCAAGCTGAAGGGAAGCTGAAGACGCTCCTGATTCGCCTGGAGTTCACCAGGAGGTCACCTTGTCTCGAATCCTGGTCGTCGAGGACGAGCCGCACATCGCATCCCTCGTGGCGAAGGCGTTGCGGCGGGACGGGCACGATGTCGTGCTGTCGGAGGACGGGGAGGTCGGGCTGTTCATCGCGGTGGCGGACGGCGTGGACTGTGTGGTTCTGGACCTCGGCCTGCCCGGGCTGCCGGGGGCGGTGATGCTGGGGATGCTGCGTGAGGAGCGCCGGGAGCTGCCGGTCGTGGTGTTGACCGGGTACGACGACCCGGAGCACCGGGCCGAGTGTCTGGCCGTCGGGGCGAACGCGTTCCTGACCAAGCCGTTCACTGTCGCCGCGCTGCGGAGCGCGGTCCGTGAGCAGCTCGCCGTGGCGGGAGCCGCAGCGCGGGGAGACGGCCGGTGAACCGCGTGGTGGTGCTCACCGACTCCCGGTATCTGGGGCAGCGCATGCCTGGCGCTCTGATCGAGGCGTTGCGTGCACGGGACATGCCCGCCGTGTCGGCCCGGGCGGATCGGCTGGTCGCCGAGGTGCGGGCGGAGGAGGGTACGGCGCCGGAGCCGGTGTGGGGGATGCGGCGGGCGCTGCCCGCGCTGCGGCCGGGTGATCTCGTGGTGCCGCGGACCCGGAACGCCTTCGCCCTGTCGCTGCTGGCCCAGGCGCAGCTTCGCGGGGTGCGGACGGTCAACCGCTGGGAGGCGGTCCAGGCGGTGCGGGACAAGCCGTACGCCGTGCTGCTGCTGGCCCGGGCCGGGGTGCCCACCCCGCGCACGTTCCTCGCCGACCGGCCGGGCGCGCTGGCCGGTCTGCCGGGCGCGGTGTGGCCGCTGCTGCTGAAGCCCCCGTACGGGGACAACGGCCACGGGATCGTGCGGGTGGACTCCCCGCGTGAACTGGAGCGGCTGCCCTGGTCCGAGGGCATGGTGCTCGCCCAGCAGTACGTCGATGTGGCGGGGGTCGACGTGAAGCTGTACGGGGCTGGGGAGCGGGTGTGGGCGGTGCGGCGGCCCTCGCCGCTGCTCGCTCCGGCGGAGGAGTGGCCCGAGCCGGTCCCCCTGCCGGTCACCAGGGAGCTGCGGACGCTCGCGCTCGCCTGCCGGGACGTCTTCGGTCTCGATCTGTACGGCGTTGACGTACTGCCGTCTCCCGACGGGCCGTTGGTGGTCGATGTCAACGACTTCCCGAACTACACGGGTATCGCCGAGGCTCCCGATGTGGTCGCCGATCTCGTCGAGTCCCGGCTCACGGAGGTGGTTCACCCGTGACCGTGCCCCTGGCCGACGCGCGCGTCGTTCTCGTCCACGGCAGGAAGCCGACGTCCCACTCCATCGTCTGGGGCCTGCTCGCTGGGCTGCGCGCCCAGGGAATTCGCGTCCAGACCTGGCAGGAAGCTCCGGACCTGTCTCCGGCCGTCTTCGCAGACGCCGACCTGATCGTCCTGCGCTCGGTCCACCCCGCCACGGCGGACCTGGCGAGGGCCGCCGCCCCGCCGGGAGCCGCCTGGTGCAATCCTCCGGGGGCCACGACCGTGGTCGCCGACCGGGTGGAGACCTGGCGGCGGCTTCGAGCGGCGGGCCTCCCGGTGCCGTCGGCGCGGGTCGTGCACGACCCGCGGGCGGTGGCGGCCATCGCCGCCGACGGGCCCGTGGTGGTGAAGACAGCGCTGGGCAGCCGCGGGGAGGGGGTGGCGATCCTCGAGCGGGGTGAGGGCCGGCAGATCGGCGGCCAGGGTCCCTGGCTGGTCCAGGACCGGGTGCCGGGCGACGGCTGGGACCGCAAATTGTTCGTGGTCGGGCGGTACGTCCAGGGCACGCTGCGCCGCTGGCCGACCCGGTCGCTGACGGAGAAACTGGGCCGCCCGCTGCACCTGGACGCCGAGCTGGCCTCACTGGCCCTGGCCGCGGGGGGTGTGTTCGGGCTGTGCGACTACGGGGTGGACGTGCTCGACGGACCGGACGGCCCTGTGATCGTCGACGTCAACGCCCTCCCGGGGTTCAAGGGAGTACCCGGCGCTCTCGACCTCCTCGTCGACCACCTCCTGGGGCACCTGGCCGGGAGGAAGCCATGCGCGTAGTGATCGTCGGTGCCGGAAAGCTGGGTTGCGGCTACCTGGTGCCCCTGTTCCTGGGAGCGGGCCGCGAAGTCCTGCTCGGCTGCCGTACCCCGGATACCGCCCACCGCATCCGATCCGCCGGCGGCTGGCGGGTGCGGGTCACCGGCGAGCCGCCCGAGGAGGTCCACGGCGTCGCCACCGCGGCGGTGGGCACCACGGAACTGGACGAGGCCGTCGCGGCCGCGGACCTGGTCGTGCTCTGCGTCGGTGTGGCCAACGCCGCCGGAGCCGCGCCGCACCTGGTGTCCGGGCTCGCCGCCCGTCGGGGGCGTCCGGTGGATGTGTGGGTGGTGGAGAACGCCGAATGCGCCCCTTGGGTGGGCGAAGCGCTCGTCGACACCGCCTCGGCCCGCGGGGTGCAGCTCCCGCCGGTGGGGGTCGCCGGGGCGGTCGCCGGGGTGACCGTGGGCCGCGGCAGCTGGCACGAAGCGGGGGTGCCCGAATTCGTCGGCGACGGCGCGCGACGGCTGGTCGTCGACGCCCGTCCGCTGCGTCTGGCGCCGCCCGCGCTGCCCGGCGTGCAGACCACCGGCCAGTACAGGGCCCGGCTGCGCGAGAAGCTGTTCGTCCACAACGCCGGCCACGCGCTCGCCGCGTATCTCGGCTGGCTGCGCGGCCACCGCACCATCGACACGGCGATCGGCGACCCGTTCGTCCGGCCGATCGTGGCCGGGGCCCTGCTGGAGGCGCGGCGCGCGATCCTCGCCGCGTATCCGGGCCTGCTGCAGGGACGCAGCATGGACCACGGCAGTGACGTGCACGGGCCGGTGGCCGACGCGCTCGCCCGCTACGGCAACACCGAACTCTCCGACCCGGTCACCCGGGTCGCCCGCGAACCCCTCCGCAAGCTCGCCCCCGGCGACCGCCTGCTGGGCCCGGTCGCCCTGCTGCGCCGGACCTCCCACCGCGTACCGGCGCACTTCGCGCTGGGCATCGCCGCCGCGCTGCTGTACGGGTACGGCGACGAGGTGGTGCCGACGGCCGACGCCTCGGCGCGCCGACTGCGCCGGCTGCTGGACGAGCGGGGCGTGTTCGCCGTACTGACCAGTGTGTGCGGCCTGGCGGCCGACGATCCGTTCGCCGCCGCGGTCGCCGCCCGCTACCACGGCTTCGTGTTCACCGACGACGGCGTACGGTTCCCGCCGGCGGCCCCCGCCACCGGCCTGGAGGCTCCGCTCCCCCGTGCTCTGTCCGACCGGGGGGACGACTGGAGGGAACGGCTCCCCGGGCAGGTGGTCCGGTGAGCCGGGCGCGGGCCTGCGTCCTGGTCGAGGCCGGCTCGGACACGGGCCGTAACCCGTTGCTGCGCCCGCTCCGCGCGGCGCTGGCCGTGCGCGACGTGAGCTGCACGGCCTTCGACGCCACCGCGCCATGGACCCCCGCGGACCTGCCGACGGCCGATGTGTTCCTCGTCAAGGGCGGCGACCCGGCGGTGCTCTGTGCCGCCGGTGCCGCGGCCGACGCGGGGGGCGCCTGCCTCAACGACCTCACCGCGACGCTGCGGGCCGGCGACAAGGCCCGGGTGCTGGCGCTGCTCGACCGGGCGGGGCTACCGGTCCCCGCGACGACCGTGGCCGCCGACGCGAACGCGGTGGCGGACCTGCTCCGTACGGCCGGGACGCCCCGGTTCGTGAAGCCGCTGCACGGACAGCATGGTCAGGGAGCGGGCCTGCTACGCCCGGGCGAGCGTCCGGCGGGCGCCGGCCCCTGGCTGGTGCAGGAGGTCGTCGACGGGCCCGGATTCGATTACAAGCTGTACGGTGTCGGCGGCCTGGCCGCGGTGCGGCGGGTCCATGTCGAGCCCGGCCGCGTCGACGGGCCGCGCGTCCCCGTACCCGATCCGGACCCGGGGCTGGTGCGGCTGGGGCTGCGTACCGCCGAACTGTGCGGGCTGGTCTGCTGGGGCGTCGACATAGTGACCTGCGCGGACGGCCCGGTCATCGTCGACGTCAACGCCTTCCCCGGCTACCGGGGCGTACCGGACGCCGCCGGCTGGATCGCCGATGCCGCCCTCGCCGCCGCAGGCGCGGCCGGGAGACCGGTATGAGCGCGCTGAAAGACCTCCGCCCGGGCGGCGTCCGCGGCGGCCATCCGGTGCGGGCCGTGGTCGTGGAGGGCTTCACCACCCGGTTGGCGTTCGGCATGGTGACCTTCGCAATGCCGCTGTACGCCCTGCAGCTGGGCATGTCGCTGACCGAGATCGGTGTGCTCGTCGCGATGAAAGCGATGGTCGAGCCGGCCGTCAAACCCTTCATGGGCCGGGCGGTGGACCGGTGGGGCGCCCGGCGCGGCTATCTGACCGCGGTGACGATACGGCTGGTCGCGTCGGTGCTGCTGTTCACCGCCACGACGCCCGCCTCGCTGTACGCGGTGCGCCTGGTCCAGGGCGCGGCGTCGGCCGCGCGTGATCCGGCGTCGATCAACGTGGTGGCCGACTCCGGCGCGCAGAAGCTCGGCCGTACCTTCTCGCTGTCGTTCGGCGCGAAGGACCTGGGCGCCGTGTCCGCGGGGGCGCTCGGCGGGATCGTGCTGTCCGGCAGCGGCAACGACTTCCGGCTGCTGTGGGCGGTCGTCGCGGTCATCTCCCTCGTACCGGTCGTCGTGATCTGGCTCTGGGTTCCGCGCCCCGAACGGCAGTCGGTGGACGTGGCGGTGACCGCCGGTCCGGCCGTGGCCGGTCCGGTTGTCACCGGACCGGCCACGGCTCGGGACGAGCGGCAGCATCGCCGGACTGCTCACCTCCGCGCCACCGCTCTGTTCCGCGGTCTTCGGGGGCATGGCGCCGTGTCTCGCCCGCCGGTTCGGGCCGGGCGCCGTGGTCGGCTCGGGCATGCCACCGGACCGGGTACCGGTGGTCTGGCCGCCGACTGCCCGGCCGACGCCGCACGGCCGGGGGGCCCGCCGCGTAAGGGGTCCTTTCACTATGAGCGCCCGATCAGGTCGCGTGGTCTGGTGCCGTGCATCGCAAGGCGCCGGAAAGCCCTCGTAGCGGAGCTACTAGGGCTTTTCGGCAACGCGGCGAGGTGCGGTGCCAGACCACGCGACCCGGGCGGGCATAGTGAAAGCACCCCTAAGCCCCAACGCCCCGCCGGAACACGGGTGTTCCACGACCCCCGGCTGCGGCTGCTGTGTGTCCTGGGGCTGCTCGCCGGGGCGACCGCCCACATGACCCACGGCCTGTTCCCCGTGATGGCCGCCGAGATCGCGGACCTGAGCCCCGGGCAGATCGGCGCGATCTACTCCGCGTCCGTCTTCGTACTGCTCCTCGTGGGGCCACTGGCGGGCCTGGCCGCCGACCGGTTCGGCGCGGCACCGCTCACCGGGGCGCGCGGGATCGCCAACACGCTGTCCTCCCTGCTGTACCTGATCTTCCCGACGGCCGCCGGCATGCTGACCGGCCGACTGGTCGACGAGGCGGGGAAGGCCGCGTTCCGGCCGCCGTGGGGGAGCCTGCTGGCCCAGGCGGCACGCGGCGCCGGACCCCGGGCGGGCCGGGTCGCCGCGGCCCTCGACACCGCGCTGTCGGTCGGCGAGGCCGCCGGACCGATCATCGCCACGCTGTTGTGGGACATATGGGGTCTGGCGGCGTTCCTGCTGGTCCGCGCCGGTCTGGGCATCGCCACCGAACTGTTCGTCACCCGGCGCCTGCGCCGCACCGCGCCCGCGCGGTGAGCGGACCTGCGCAGATCCGGGCCTGCGCGGCCCCGGATCTGCGCAGACCGGGATCGGCGCGACCGGGATCGGCGCCGCCCCCGAATCGGCGCAGGCCCGGACCGGCACAGCCCCGACCGGCGCAGACCCTGACGGCCGTACCAGGAGTGCCGTAGACGGCGGCACGGCCCACGATGAGGTCGATGACGACGACTCGACGCAACCGGGTGCGCGCCCTCGCCGCGCTGCGATCCGTCCGGGTGCGTGTGCTCGCCTCGATCCTGCTGCTCACCGCGCTGGGGATGACGCTCGCGGGAGTCGCGGTCCACCTGGTGCAGAACTCCCGGATCGACCACCGGGTGCGGCTGCACGTGGACCGGGAGGCGGCGGAGTTCGAGAGGTTCCTCGCCACAGCGGTCGATCCGCGGACCGGTAAGCCGTTCGCGTCCCTCGACCGGCTCCTGCTCACCGCCACGCAGCGCAACGTCCCCGACGAGCACGAGGCGCTGCTCTCCGTGATCGACGGCGTGGTGCGCTACTCCTCGCCAGGGTCCAGGGGTGAACGGCTCAGCGCAGACCCCGCCTTCCTGCGCACGGTACGCACGGTGACCGCCGACCGGGAACCGGCGCTGAGGGCCGTCGACACGGCCGCGGGGCGCGTGCAGATCGCCGTACACCCGGTGGTCCGCCAGGGCCACACGGGGGCTTGGGTGGTCGTGCACTGGACCGACAGCGAGGAGGCCGAGTTCACCGACGTCATGCGAACCTACGGCCTCACGGCGCTCGGGGCCCTGCTGCTGGCGGCGATCGCCGGCTGGTTCGTGACCGGGCGGCTGCTCGCCCCTGTCCGGCTCCTGCGGCGCACCGCCCTGCGGACCACCGACACCGACCTCACCCAGCGCGTCAGTGTCAGCGGGCACGACGACCTGTCCGAACTGGGACGCACCTTCAACGCCATGCTCAGCCGCCTGGAGAAGGCGTTCACCGGCCAGCGGCAGTTCCTGGACGACATCGGGCACGAGCTGCGCACCCCGATCACCGTCGTACGCGGCCACCTCGAACTCCTCGACAGCTTCGAACCGGCCGAGGTGGACGAGGTCAGGGCACTGGCGATCGACGAGCTGAACCGCATGGCCCGCATGGTCGACGACCTGCTGGTACTGGCGAGAGCCGAGCGACTGGACTTCCTGCGCCTCGAGACGGTCGACGTCGGCAGCCTGATCGACGGTGTCCTCAAGAAGGCGCGTGCACTCGGCGACCGCCGCTGGGGGGTGGACGCGCGGGCGGAGACCGAGCTGCCCTGCGACCCCCAGCGCCTCACCCAGGCCCTCCTGGAGCTCGCGCACAACGCGGTCACGCTGACCGGGGAGAACGATACGGTCGCCCTGGGTTCCGCCGTCGACGAGGCGGACGGGACCGTGCGACTGTGGGTCCGCGACACCGGCCCGGGAGTGGCGTCCGACGACGCGGCCGGCATCTTCGACCGCTTCCGGCGTGGCACCGCATGCGGCCGCGACGGCTCGGGGCTCGGCCTGGCCATCGTCCGGGCGATCACGGAGGCGCACGGCGGCCGCGTCATGCTCGACTCCCACCCCTGGCACGGCACCACGTTCACCCTTCTCATCCCCCGGGCGCACGCCGACCGGCGAGCCCGCGTCCCGGCCCGGGCGCCGGTGGGATGAGCCGGATCACGATGAGCCGAATCCTGATCGCCGAGGACGAACCGCGCATCGCCGCCTTCGTCGAGAAAGGGCTGCGTGCCCAGGGGTTCACCACCACCGTGGTCGGCGACGGAGCCGCCGCGCTCGACCGCGCCACGAGCGGAGAGTTCGACCTGCTGGTCCTCGACCTCGGGCTTCCCGTGCTGGACGGCTTCACCGTGCTGCACCGGCTGCGCCAGTTCAACGCGGACCTGCCCGTCGTCATCCTCACAGCCCGCGACTCGCCCCACGACGCGGTCGCCGCTCTCGAAGGGGGCGCCGACGACTACATGGTCAAGCCGTTCCAGTTCGCGGAGCTGCTGGCCCGTATCCGGCTGCGGCTGCGCGACCACCGGACGGCGGAGCCGGCCGTGCTGCGCCACGGCGACCTCTCCCTGGACCTGCACACCCGCCGCGTACGCGTCGACGGACGCGTCGTGGACCTCACGGCCAGGGAGTTCGTCCTCGCGGAGTGCTTCCTGCGCAACCCCAGCCAGGTGCTCTCTCGCGAGCAACTGCTGTCCCACGTCTGGCAGTACGACTTCCACCCGGGGTCGAACATCGTGGACGTCTACGTCCGCTACCTGAGGAACAAGCTGGGCCACGACCGCATCGAGACCGTACGCGGCATGGGCTACCGCCTCGCCGACCCGCCGCCGCGACCCGGCGGCGAGGACCGTTCGGTCCGATAACCGCTACTTCTATAGCGAAATAAAGACTCAGGACACTGGCTCAGCAGCGTACGGATCAACTTGTCTGCCTCCGTGAGGAGTTCGAGCTCGTGTGGGCTCATCGTCGGTTGGGCCGCGCGGCGTTGGAGTGCCTGGGGCAGGGCTCGCAGGAGGGGTGGGGCGGGGCAGGTGGGGAGTAAGGCGGTCAGCATGGTGTGGGCCAGGGAGGCTCGGGGGTCGTCGGCGACTGCGACCTGGGCCAGGATCACCGCGGACATGGCCCAGTCGAGGCCGGGTGGGCCCTCTTCCGTGTTGGCCCAGTCGATCACCATCGGGCCGGACAGGGTCACGATCACGTTTTCCGGGTGCAGGTCCAGGTGCAGGACGCGCGCGATGAGGTCGGGCGACAGGCGGGGCGGGATCGTGTGGAGGCGGGTCAGGAGTTGGGCGAGGGTTGTTCCCGCCTCCCCGGCATCGAGTTCGCCGGAGGCCACCGCTTCGAGCATCGTCGGGCCTGACAGACGCTCCATCACGAGGTCGGTCGGCGCGTCGGTCACTCGTACGCGCGGCACCGGGTAGCCGTGACCGCGTACGTACTCCATGACGGCCGCCTCTGCGGACGCGTCCCCGTAGCCGTCGCGATAGCGGCGCAGCACCCACCCCTCGTCGTCGAGTGCGTACACATCCGCCGTGCGGCCGGAGCCGAGCAGGCCGCCCACCCCTATGGGACTGTCCATGAGCCGAAGCTACCGGCGCCGCACAGCCGGGCCTCAGCGTTTCTCTACGGGCCGGTACAGTAAACAGGTCGTCATCACGCCCGTACGGGGGGAAGCCGGTGCAAAACCGGCGCTGACCCGCAGCCGTGAATCGCCCGGCGCATCAGAGCAGAGCAACGGGCGGTGAGCCGGAATGCCCCGCACGGAAGTGACCGGCTCGCGTCACCGGGAACCGCCGGTGACCGGCACCGTCGAGGCATACGGAGCCGAGCCGCCCGGGGCTCTGGGCTGCCCGGCTCCCTGTAGGGAGAGCCGATGAGCTCAGAGAGGCACCCGCCGATCATGAACGTTCGCCGTAGCGCCGCGGTACTGGCCGCCACCGTCGTGATCGGTGCGGCATGCGCGCCGGTCGCCCTCGCCGCCGAGTCGCCCTCCCCGTCGCCGTCGCCGTCGTCCAAGGCGTTGCCGTCCGGGCTGTTCGGCAGCGCCGATCCGACGTACGACGGCGTGTGGCGGCAGTCGCTTGCACTGCTCGCCCAGCACACCGTGGGTGTGAAGCCCGCGAAGTCGGCCGTCGACTGGCTCGTCGGGCAGCAGTGTGAGAGCGGGGCGTTCGCGCCGTACCGCGCCGACGTGAGCGTGAAGTGCGACGCCAAGACGATGGTCGACACGAACAGTACGGCCGCCGCGGTGCAGGCCCTGGAGTCGCTCGGCGGGCAGGACATGGCGGCGGACAAGGCCGTGGCCTGGCTGAAGTCCGTGCAGAACAAGGACGGTGGCTGGGGCTACGCGGCGGGCGGCGCGAGTGACGCCAACTCGACGTCGGTCGTGATCGGCGCGCTGGTGGCCTCGGGCGAGAAGCCTGACGACGTACTGTCCAAGGGCGGCGAGTCCCCGTACCAGGCGCTGCTGAAGCTGTCCGTCCCCTGCGACGAGGACGGCGGAGGCGCGTTCGCCTTCCAGCCGGACAAGAAGGGGAAGCTCGCTGCGAACGCCGACGCGACGGCGGCGGGCGTGCTGGGAAGCCTGGGCAGCGGGTTCGTGGCGAAGACCGGGGAACTCGCGGCGGAGGAACCCGCGTGTGCCGACGGTGGCGACAAGTCCACGCCCGAAGACGCCGTACACAACGGCTCCGCGTATCTCGTGAGCGCCCTCGCCAAGGACGGCTACCTGAAGTCCGCCCTCGCAGGCGCCGAGGACCAGCCCGACCACGGCAACACCGCCGACGCGGTCGTCGCGCTCGCCGCCGCGGGCCGGACCACCGACGCCGCGAAGCCGCTCGCCTGGCTGGAGAAGAACTCCGGCGACTGGGCGGCGCAGAGCGGCCCGGCCGCGTACGCCCAGCTGATCTTCGCGGCGCACGCGACCGGTACGGACCCGCGCGCCTTCGGCGGCGTGGACCTGGTGAAGCAGCTCGGCTCGACCGGCCCGGCGGGCTCGGGTGGCTCGAACGCCACCGCCACCGACACCGCCGTCCCCAGCAAGGAGAAGGAGCAGGACGAGGACAGCGGCGTCAGCGTCTGGTGGATCGTCGGCGTCGGCCTGGTCGGCGGCATCGGCGTCGGCTTCCTGATCAGCAGCCGCAACAAGAAGCAGCCGCAGCCGTGATCCGCCTCCGCCGTCGTACGTTCCTGCTGGTCCTGGCCCCACTGTTCGCCGTCATCACCATGCTCGCCTCGTCAGGGCAGGCCCACGCGGCCGGTTACCGCTACTGGTCCTTCTGGGGCCGCGACGGCGGCACCTGGGTGTACGCGACCCAGGGTCCGTCGACCGCCAGCCCCTCCGACGGCGACGTACAGGGCTTCCGCTTCTCGGTGAGCGAGGACTCCCGGGACGCCGTGAAGCCGCGCGGGGCCGCGGAGTTCGCGACGATCTGCGCGAAGACGCCCGCGCGGGACGGCTCGAAACGGGTCGCCCTGGTCCTCGACTTCGGCACCAGCACGGACGCGCCGTCCGGCGAGACGCCACCCCGTCCGCGTACGGCCTGCGCCCGCGTCCCGGAAGACGCGACGACGGCGGACGCCCTCGCCACGGTCGCAAAGCCGCTCCGCTACGACACGAACGCCCTGCTGTGCGCCATCGCGGGCTACCCGCGTACGGGTTGCGGCGAACAGATCTCGGCCACGGAGCCGACGACGACGCCTTCGGCCACGTCTCGCGATACGAGCGCCTCCGGCAAGAGCGACTCCCACGACCAGGGCCCGTCGCTGGGCCTGCTCGCAGGCATCGGGGCCGTCGCCGTGCTGGGCGCGGCGGCGGTCTGGCAGACGCGTCGGCGGCGCAGCGGCTGACGGTGGACGCGATGAGCGAGGTCAGCCGTCCCGCCGCACCGGGTGCGCAGGCAAGCAGGGCCCAACGACGGAACGCCCTGCACCCGGGCGCCTGGTGGCTCTGGTCCCTGGGCCTGGCCACCGCCGCCTCCCGCACCACGAACCCCCTCCTCCTCGGCCTCCTCATAGCGGTGACGGGCTACGTCATAGCCACCCACCGCACGCAATCCCCCTGGTCCCGCTCCTACACCGCCTTCGTCAAACTCGCCCTCGCCGTACTCGCCATCCGCCTCGTCTTCGCCGTCTTCCTCGGCTCCCCCATCCCCGGCACCCACACCCTCGTCACCCTCCCCGAACTCCCGCTCCCCGACTGGGCGCAGGGCATCCGCATCGGCGGCCGGGTCACCGCCGAGGGCCTGGTCTTCGCGCTGTACGACGGCCTGAAACTGGCCACGCTCCTCATCTGCGTGGGCGCCGCGAACGCCCTCGCCAACCCCGCCCGCCTCCTCAAGTCCCTCCCGGGCGCCTTGTACGAGGCGGGAGTCGCCGTGGTCGTCGCGCTCACCTTCGCCCCGAACCTGATCGCGGACGTACAGCGCCTACGCGCCGCACGCCGTCTGCGCGGACGGCCCGACAAGGGGATACGCGGACTGCTCCAGGTCGGACTCCCGGTCCTGGAGGGCGCGTTGGAGCGTTCGGTCGCGCTCGCGGCGGCGATGGACGCGCGCGGTTACGGCCGCAGCGCCGAGGTGGCGCCCGCCGTCCGCCGCACCACCGCCGTACTCACCCTCGGCGGCCTGGTCGGCGTCTGCGCGGGAACGTACGGCCTGCTCACCGCCGAAGGCGGCACGTACGGCCTGCCCGTGCTGCTCGCCGGACTCGGCGCGGCCCTCGCGGGGCTCTGGCTCGGCGGCCGACGCTCGCTGCGTACCCGGTACCGGCCGGACGTGTGGGGCGTACGGGCGTGGCTGGTCGCCGCGTCCGGCGCGGGGGTCGCGGCGCTGCTGATCCTGTACGCCGCGTACGACTCCGCCGCCCTGCACCCCGGCGTCGTGCCCCTGACGTCCCCCACCCTCCCCCTCTGGCCGGCCGCCGCGATCCTGCTCGGCCTCGCCCCGTCCTTCATCGCCCCCAAGGAGCCGTCGTGATCCGCTTCGAGGATGTCTCCGTGACGTACGACGGGGCGACCGAGCCGACCGTACGAGGTCTTGAACTCGCCGTCCCCGAGGGCGAGTTGGTGCTGCTGGTCGGGCCGTCCGGAGTCGGTAAGTCGACGATCCTCGGAGCGGTGAGCGGGCTGGTCCCGCACTTCACGGGCGGCACCCTGCGCGGACGCGTCACGGTGGCCGGCCGGGACACCCGTACGCACAAGCCGCGCGAACTCGCCGACGTCGTCGGCACGGTGGGCCAGGACCCGCTCGCGCACTTCGTGACGGACACGGTCGAGGACGAACTCGCGTACGGGATGGAGTCGTTGGGCCTCGCGCCGGACGTGATGCGCCGCCGTGTCGAGGAGACCCTGGACCTGCTGGGCCTCGCGGACCTCCGCGACCGCCCGATCGCCACCCTCTCCGGCGGCCAGCAGCAGCGGGTCGCGATCGGCTCGGTCCTCACCCCGCACCCCAGAGTCCTGGTCCTCGACGAGCCGACCTCGGCGCTCGACCCGGCCGCCGCGGAGGAGGTACTCGCCGTCCTGCAACGCCTCGTCCACGACCTCGGCACCACGGTCCTGATGGCCGAACACCGCCTGGAACGCGTCATCCAGTACGCCGACCAGGTCGCCCTCCTCCCGGCCCCGGGCGCCCCGCTCGTGCTAGGGCCTCCGTCCGAGGTGATGGCCGTCTCCCCGGTGTACCCGCCGGTCGTCGCCCTGGGCCGCCTCGCCGGATGGTCACCGCTGCCGCTGACGGTGCGCGACGCACGCCGGAGGGCGGGGACGCTGCGGGAACGGCTGGAGGGGATGAAGGGGGTGGCGTACGAGGACGAGTCCGCGGAGGTGACTGCGCCCGCATCCCGCCCCGTACCACCCCGCTCCCGCCTCTTCCGCAAGCGCGACACACCAACTGCCCCGGCAGGAACCGCAGTTGCCGCGGTCGACCACCTCACCGTCCGCCGAGGCCGCATCGAAGCGCTCCACGACGTCACCCTGACCGTCTCCCCCGGCGAGACCATCGCCCTCATGGGCCGCAACGGAGCCGGAAAGTCCACGCTGCTCAGCGCACTCGTCGGGCTGGTCGAGCCGGCGTCGGGCTCCGTACGGGTCGGTGGCGTCGTACCGCACCGGACGGCACCCCGTGAACTCGTCCGCCGCGTCGGCCTCGTACCGCAGGAGCCTCGCGACCTGCTGTACGCGGACACGGTGGCCGCCGAGTGCACGGCCGCGGACCGGGACGCGGACGCGGACGCGGACGCGGAACCGGGCACCTGCCGCGCCCTCGTCTCCGAACTGCTCCCCGGAATCGCGGACGACACCCACCCCCGCGACCTCTCCGAGGGCCAACGACTCACCCTGGCCCTGGCCCTCATCCTCACGGCCCGCCCCCCACTCCTCCTCCTGGACGAGCCGACCCGCGGCCTCGACTACGCGGCCAAGTCGCGCCTGGTCACGGTCCTACGGGACCTGGCGACCGCGGGCCACGCCATCATCCTGGCCACCCATGACGTGGAACTGGCCGCCGAACTCGCCCACCGGGTGGTGATCCTGGCCGACGGCGAACCGGTGGCCGACGGCCCCACCGCCGAGGTCGTCATGGCGTCCCCGTCCTTCGCTCCGCAGGTGGCGAAGATCCTGGCCCCGCAGAGGTGGCTGACGGTCTCTCAAGTACGCGCTGCTGTGGGCGCAACGGAGCGGGAGCCGGAAGGCCGGGCGACGACGGCAGACCGGGAGGCGGAGGCGTGACCCCCCAGACTGCCCCTCCGGCGACCCCCCAGGCCCGCGCCATCCGTCTCGGCCCCCGCTCCGTCGCCGCCCTCGCGCTCGTCAGCGTCATCGGCCTCGCGGCCTTCACCTGGCCCCTCTTCTCCGGGCCGACGTCCCAGGTCAGCGCCCATGCGCAGGATGCGCCCTGGTTGTTCGCTGGGCTGCTGGTGCTGCTGGTCGGGGTGGTGGGCGCGGCGGTCTCGGAGTCGGGGATCGGGGCGAAGGCCGTGGCCATGCTCGGGGTGCTGGCGGCGACGGGGGCGGCGTTGCGGCCGATCGGGGCCGGGACGGCCGGGATCGAGCCGATGTTCTTCCTGATGGTGCTGAGCGGCAGGGTGCTGGGCCCCGGCTTCGGATTCGTACTCGGAGCGGTCACGATGTTCGCGTCCGCGCTGCTGACCGGCGGGGTCGGACCGTGGATGCCGTTCCAGATGCTCAGCATGGGCTGGTTCGCGATGGGCGCGGGCCTGCTCCCGGGTCCCGACCGGCTACGCGGCCGTGCGGAGTTGGCGGTGCTCGCCACGTACGGCTTCGTCGCGGCCTTCGCGTACGGCACTCTCATGAACCTGGCCGGCTGGCCCTTCATGAACGCGCTGACGTCGAGCGTCGCCTTCAACCCGGACGCGGACGTCACCACCAACCTGGCCCGTTTCCTCGCGTACTGCCTGGCCACCTCCCTCGGCTGGGACCTCGGCCGAGCAGCCATCACGGTCGCCCTGACCCTCACCCTGGGCCCAACCATCCTCAAGGCCCTACGCCGAGCCACCCGCCGGGCGGCTTTCGAGACACCGGTGACGTTCGAGCTCCCGCACACCCAGCAGAGCTGAAACTAGGATGAGGGCCATGGCCATCCTCATGTCCGCCGAGGACTACGACGCCTGGCAAGAGACGATCTACCTCCTCCGATCGTCGGCCAACGCCCGCCGTCTCAGAGGACGGTACGTGAGTTGATATCCGTTTCGCCCTTTCGGAAGGGGTGAGCGGCGGCCCGGGCGGCTGCGTGCGGCCTTCCACGCGGTGATCACCGGCTTGATCAGCGACCACTGCTCGTCGGACAGGTCGGTCTTGTAGGGCTTGCGCTCGCTCACGGTGTTCAGCCCAGCGCGCCCGAGCCCGCCGACCGCCGGGATGCCGCAGTCCCATACGTTGAATCGGCATCGACCCGGAGCCGACGCTGATCCAGACCAAGGGTGAAGGCGGCTGGGAACTGCGCATCACCCCTCTCGATGAACTGCGCACCTTCGACCGGGAAATCAGCGGCACCTTCGGGGAGGTGGTCCGCTACACCGGGCCTGCCGCCACAGCCCGGGCCAACACCCGGTCGTGGGCCGGGTGGGAAGGCGCGGCCCGCTTCGTCGCGCTCACACCCGATCCCTCCGAGCGGCGCTTGGTCTACGCCCCGGGTGGCCCGAAGGCCCGCTTCCGGCACAAAAACCTGGAGCTGCTGCCCGGAATACTGGTGACGGCCGACGCCCCCGACGACGGATCCGGCTGGCGGATCTGGATCCCCGGCGCGGGCTCGTGAAGCCATGGCGGTGTCACGGCAGGTAGCGGGGTGCGGGCGGGTAGAAGTCGCCGTATTCGCCCAACCACTGTTCGTGCAGGGCACGGAGTCCGCCCGAGGTGCGCAGCTGGGCGAGGACTCCGTTGACGAAGCCGACGAGTTCCGGTGCGTCCTTCGCTACGGCGAGGCCGTGCGGCTCGTAGGTGAACCGGGGTCCGGTGATGCGGGTGGCGGGATCCTGGGCGCTCAGCCCGGCGAGGACGTTGTCGGTGGTCGACACGGCGGCCACGTCGCCCAGTTGGAGAAGGACCAGGCAGTCGGTCCAGTCGGCGACCACAACCGGCCGCACCTTCGGTCGGGCCCGGCGTAGCGCGTCCAGTGAGGTGGTGCCCTGGGCCGTGCACACGTCCTGCCCGGCGAGGTCGGCCAGGGTCTTGGCGGGGGAGGCGTCGGGGACGAGGACACGCTGGCCGGAGTCGAGGTAGTCGCTGCTGAACAGCACCCGTTCCATGCGCTCGCAGGTGATGGTCATCGAGTGGGCGACCAGGTCGACTTCGCCGCGCTCCAACACCTCGATGCGCCGCCGGGACGGCACGGTCTTGAACTGCACCCGGTCCGGCCGTCCGAACAGGGACTTGGAGATCTCCCGCACCAAGTCGATGTCGAGTCCGTCCAACTGCCCGGTGGTGGGATCGCGGTAGCCGAAGAGGAACGTGTTCTGGTCCACGCCCACGATCAGTCGTCCGCGTGCGACGATCCGTTCCATCGCCGTACCGCTCGGCATCCGACCGCCTGGCTCCGGCATCCGGGCCGGCGGCTTCAGCGATCGCAGTGGGTCACAGTTCTCGGCCTTGGCCCGCGTGACCACGGACGCGGTGTCGGCGGGCTTGTCCGCCCCGACGGGCGAGTGGTGGACCGGGGGGCGTACGTCCGCGGAAGACGCCGTCAGCGCCAGGGCGACCAGCGGCGCCATGACCACAAGCAGTACGCGCAGACGGAACGGGGCCCGGCCGGGCGTCCCTTGTCCAGGTGTGTGCCTCCAGCGCCCGCTGTCTCCCACGCACTGCCCCCTGCTGGAGTGGTGTGACGCGGGCTCTGCCCGCAGACTTGTTCCAGGGTGAGGTGTGAAGGGGCTTCTCCGCCACCATTCTTGCCCATCAACTCGTAGACCTCGTCATCACCGGTTACTGAACCCCTGCCCCTGCCCTCGGTGCATCCGATCGTCGAACGGCCCTGAAGGCACGGTGGCATCGCGGTCGCCGGCCGGCCCGGTCCCGCGTCCTGGACGAGCCGACCCGCGGCCTCGACTACGCGGCCAAGTCCCGCCTGGTCACGGTCCTACGGGACCTGGCGACCGCGGGCCCGTCAGGAGCATCGCTGTGATGCCCCGACCACTGGTGACGGTCAGTCGTTTCCCGAAGTCCGCCACCGGGGAAGAACGTCCGCGGCGATCCGGTCGACCACCGACCGCGGCGCGGAGAAGGGACCCTGCGCACGCGGCCACGGGGCGACCCCGGGCACCGAACGAGCGTCGACGGCGGAGTAGTAGTCACCCCGGAAGGAGACATGGTCCTCGCGCAGGAGCCGATCGAGCAGCTCGACGAACTCGTCGAACCTGCGCACCCGGCTCTTCGGCGCTCCCGCCCCGAAAACGTCGACGTCGTACCCGCCCGTCGCGCCGGCGCCGACGCCGAGAGTGAGACGCCCTTCGCTGATCTCGTCGAGGCCGGTCAGGTCGCGGGAGAAGGCCACCGGGTGGCGGAAGTTCGGGCTGGCCACCAGCGTGCCGATCTCCAGCCGCGACGTGACCAGTGCGGCGAGGGTC
>NZ_JNWJ01000033.1:0-95124 GCF_000716805.1 Streptomyces yerevanensis
CTCAAACGCCGGACGGGCTGACTTGTGCCTGGCTGGGCTGAGTAGCTGAGCTGAGCAGAAGCGCCCCTCAGGGGCGCGGGGAACTGCGCGACCAGCCACGACCGACCCGCAGCCGACACACGACCCATCAGGGAGCCCAGGGGCGCAGTCCCTGGCGGGGTCGAAGGGGGCTGCGCCCCCTGTTCAAGCCTGCGCAGCGATCCGCGCGAGGCGCCGCGCCTCCTCCCGCGTAGAGCGGGCAATGGCGTCCTCGTCGACGTGCAGCAGGCGGCCGTTCTCGGCGATCTGCCTGCCGCCCACGAAGGAGGCGGTGACCGGTGCCGCCGCGCCGAAGACGAGGGCGGTGACCGGGTCGGCGATCGAGGCGTGGGCCAGGGTGTCCAGCCTCCACAGCACCAGGTCGGCGAGTTTGCCCGGCTCCAGGGAGCCGATCTCCCTTGCCCTGCCCAGGACTTGGGCGCCTCCGTAGGTGCCGAGGCGTAGCGCCTGACGGGCGTTCAGGGCGGCTTCCCGGTGTGCGCCGAGGCGGTTGATGAGGAGCGCGTTGCGCAGTTCGGTGTGCAGCTCGCCCGACTCGTTCGACGCGGTGCCGTCGACGCCGAGGCCGACCGGGACGCCGGCCGCCAGCATGTCGGGGACCCGTGCGATCCCGGCTGCCAGCCGGGCGTTGGACGAAGGGCAGTGGGCGACACCCGTCTTCGTACGGGCGAAGGCGGCGATGTCGGAGTCGTTCATGTGGACGCAGTGCGCCATCCACACGTCCTCGCCGAGCCATCCCGTGGACTCGAAGTAGTCGGTCGGGCCCATGCCGAACAGTTCCTTGCAGAACTGCTCCTCCTCGACGGTCTCCGAGCCGTGCGTGTGCAGCCGTACGCCCTTGCGTCGCGCCAACTCGGCGCCCTGCTGCATCAGTTCGGTCGACACCGAGAACGGCGAGCAGGGGGCCACGGCCACCTGCGTCATGGCGTCGAAGGAGTCGTCGTGGTGTTCGTCGACGGTCGCCTCGGTGGCGGCGAGCGCGCCATCGAGGGTCTCGACGGCGAAGTCCGGCGGCAGACCGCCGTCCTTCTCGCTGCGGTCCATGGAGCCACGGGCGAGGGTGAAGCGGACGCCCGTCTCGCGGGCGGCGCGGATGATGGCGCCGGACAGGTCGCCGGAACCCTTCGGGAACACGTAGTGATGGTCAAGCGCGGTGGTGACACCGCCGCGGGCCAGCGTGGCGAGTGAGCCCTGGGCCGCCGCGTACGTCATCTGCTCGTCGATCCGCGCCCAGGTCGGGTAGAGCGCGACGAGCCAGTTGAAGAGGTTGTGGTCGGTGGCGAGGCCGCGGGTGAGCCACTGGTAGAAGTGGTGGTGCGTGTTGACCAGGCCGGGCGTCACTAGGTGGCCGGTCGCGTCGATGCGGCGTACGACGTCCTCCAGGCCCTCGGGGGCCTTGCCCGCGCCGAGCGACTCGATGCGGTTGTCAGCCACGACCACGTACCCGGAGGCGTACTCGGTGTCGTCGGCGTCCACGGTCGCGATCGCGCAGTTCTCGATGACGATGCGCTGGGCCATCGTTCGTCCCTACTTTCGTGTACTTTTCCGTGTCCGCGTCAGAGGTTGCTGAGGTCGACCGGGATGTGCGCCTCGCAGCCGTCCCGCAGGACGGTGGCCTCGATCAGGCCGTACGGGCGGTCGGCGGCGAAGTACACAGCTCCGTCGGCGGTGTCGTTCTTGAGGCCGAAAGGCTCCAGGTCCACCAGGAAGTGATGCTTGTTCGGGAGCGAGAAGCGGACCTCGTCGATCTCGTCTCGGTGGTCGATGATGCGCGCGCCCATGGCGTAGAGCGTCTGCTGGAGTGAGAGAGAGTACGTCTCGGCGAAGGCCTGGAGCATGTGCTTCCTGACCTGCTCGTACGACGTCTCCCAGTCGGGCATCTCCTGCTCGTCGTCGGTCCAGTTGAACCGCCAGCGCCCGGAGACCTCGGTGGCCAGGATGCGGTCGTACGCCTCGGGGAGTGTCGTGTACTTGTCCTTGACGTAGCCCCAGAACTCGGAGTTCGTCGAGTTCATCACGACCAGGTCCTTGAGGCCGGAGACAACCTCCCACTGCTCGCCGTCGTACGTGATCTGCGCGAGGCGGGTCTCCTGGCCCTTGCGGACGAAGGAATGCGTGCCCTCCCCGGAGTTCTCGATGCGCTCCCAGGCGTATTCCTCGATGCGGATGCGGGCCCGGTGGATCGGCTGCTGACTCGTCACGAAATGGCGGGCGAGATGGATGCCGAACTGCTCGGCGGAGTCGATGCCGTGCTCCTTGGCGAAGGCGTACACGGTGTTCTTGGTGGTGTCGGTCGGCAGGACGTTCGCGTTGGAACCGGAGTAGTGGACCTCGTCCATGTCGCCGCTCAGCGACACCGAGACGTTGAGGTCCTTGATGTGATGGGTGGCGCCGTCCCGCGTGACGCGTACGACCCTGTTCTCGGCCTTGCCGTACTGGTTCTGTCCAAGGATGGGCATCGGGCACTAGCTCCCTCGGTATACGGAGTAGCCGAACGGGTTGAGCAGCAGCGGTACGTGGTAGTGCTCGCCGGGCGCCACGGTGAAGGTGACGGTGACCTCCGGGAAGAACGCGGCCTCGTCCCGGTGCGCGGAGAGGTACGCCTCGGTCTCGAAACGGAGCCGTACGTGTGTGGTGCCCGGCGGCAGCGCCGGGAGGTCCTTGCAGCGGCCGTCGGCGTCCGTGGCGGAGGCGCCGAGCGCCGTCCACTCGGCGCTGCCGCGTGCCGACAGCGCGACGGGCACGCCCTGGGCGGGGCGGCCGATGCTGGTGTCCAGGATGTGGGTGGACACCGATGCGGTACTCATCAGTCGTCGTCCTGTTCTACGAGTCGGGCCAGGCGGATACGGTTGATCTTGCCCAGCTCGGTGCGGACGATCTCCCGCTCCTGCTCCGGCGAGTTGCCGATCCGTACCTTCACCGCGTCCCGCATCTGCTCGCCTGTCAGGCCGGTGGCGCAGATCAGGAAGACATGGCCGAACTTCTCCTGGTACGCCAGGTTCAGTTCGAGCATCTCCGCCTTGAGCTCCTCGGAGGCGCCGGCCATTCCGCGCTGCTCACGCGAGCTCGTCGGGTCCCCAGGCTTCGGCCGCCCGATCGGCGGGTGCCCGGCCATCGCCTCCGCCAGGTCCGTGCTGGTCAGCTCGGCCATGGCGGCGTCGCTCGCGGCGAGGAGGTCGTCGACGGCCTCGTACGGGCGCCGCACGAGCAGTCGCCCTGCCCACGCCGTCGAGGCGCACACCTCGTGGAGGGCGGCGAGGGCGGCGGGCTCCTCCAGGGCGTTGAAGCGGGCGAGGCCACCGGGTGTCGTACTCGAAGTCACGGAGTCAGCTAACGCCCTCGGAAACCCCGCGTCAACAGTTTGTTGAAGAATTCAGGTGCCGAGGCAGCGAGGATCAGGGCGGCCGACGGGGGCACGAGCCGCATCCGGAACCGCCGAGCCGTTTCCGGCAGTAGATGTCGGAGGGCAGCCTTGTGAGCTGTCGGCTCAGCACGCCCGCACCCGTCGGCCGACCCAAAACCAGCTCGGAAGCCCTTCAGCGGGTCACTTTCAGACCGCGTCGGTGGGTCGAGGTGTGGATCGAGGTTCAGTGCCCCGCGTGTGCGTGCGGTGTACGCACCTTGCCCGCCTTCTCACCCTTCTCGACGACCACGAACTGCCCCATCATCCCCAGGTCCTCGTGGTAGAGCAGATGGCAGTGGTACATGTACGGCGTGTCCGGGTCCGCCGGTCCGTCGAAGCGCATCACCAACTTCACCGTCGTGTTCCCCGGGACGAAGACCGTGTCCTTCGCGCCGCGCAGCTCGGCCGGCGGCTCCTTGCCGTCCACCTCCAGCACCCGGAACTGCACATCGTGGATGTGGAAGTTGTGCGGCGTGCTGTGCTCGTTGCGCACGGTCCAGGTCTCCGCGGTGCCTCGGGTGACCGTCTCGTCGACCCGGCCCATCTCCATCTTCTTGCCGTTGATGCCGGAGGTGCGCAGCCCGAAGAACCGCCCGCGTACCGAGTCCGACTCGTCCGGAACCTCCAGCTCGCCCAGTGTGGCGGGCAGTTCGGGAGAGGACCGCAGGCTCTTCGCTGCCCGCAGCTGCAGTATGTCGAAGGAGTCGTCACCGCCTGCGAAACGTGTCTGCCAGAAGTCCCCGTAGTCGTCCTGCGGGAAGCTGCGCAGAGTGGTCTTCTCGCCCGGCTTCATCCGCACCACGATCTCGGCCCGCTCACCCGGCGACAGCCCGATCCGGTCCATCCGGGTCGTCTTCTCCAGCAGCCCGCCGTCCGTCCCGATCAGCGCGAACTCCCGGCCGTCGGAGAATCCGAAGTCGTATATGCGCGCGGTAGAGGCGTTGAGCAGCCGCAGCCGTACGAGCTCGTCGCCGATCTCCTTGTACGGATCGAGGGTGCCGTTGACCATCGTCCGGTCCCCGAGGAATCCGGTGTCCGACATCAGCTTGCGGCTGTGGTCGAACTTCGCCCCGTCGAACTTCACGTCCTGGACGATGACCGGCAGATCGTCGACTCCGTACTTGTCGGGCAGTGCGAGACGGTCGGACTTCTCGTCGTGAAGGAGGAACATCCCGGCCAGCCCCCGCTGCACATGCTTCTCCGTCTTACCGTGCGGATGCGGGTGATACCAGAGGGTCGCGGCCGGCTGATCCACGGTCCAGCGTGGGGTCCAGGTCGCGCCGGGGGCGACCATCTGGTGCGGACCACCGTCCATCTTCGCGGGCAGGTGCATCCCGTGCCAGTGCACGGTGGACTCCTCCCCCAGCGCGTTCTCGATCTTCACCTGAACCTTCTCACCACGCTTGGCACGCAGCGTCGGCCCCAGGTAATCCCCGTTGAAGCCCCAGGTCGGCGTCTTCTGCCCGGCCCTGAACTCCTTCTCCCCGGCCCGCATCGTCAGATCGAAGACCCGGGTCCCGTCGCTCTTCACCGTCGATGTCGCCAGCGGTGGCACCGCCAGCTCGTTGCTGAAGTCGGTCGAACCGACGGTCGACACCTTGGCGTCGGAGTACAGCCACAGGGCGCCGCCGACGAGCGCGAGGCCGAGGACGACAGCAACGGTCGTGAGAATGATGAGGACGCGTTTGAAGCGAGACATGACTCCAGCGTCCTGGCGGGCGCCGGTGCCGACATCGGGGACGGCCCCCAGCCGCCCCCCACTCAACTCCTCATGGTTCCTCAGGGATTTCCCCTACAAGTTCAGCAGACCAACCGCGAGGCGGAGCACGCAGCCGCACCAGATACGCCAGGAATCCGCCACGCGGGTGCGAGCCGCCTGTCACGGGCGGCTCGCACCCGCTGCCTACCGGCGTGCGTGCGAGTTGTTCGTGGCGTCCGGCGTGCCGGCGATCGCGGCGAGTCGTGCTCTCGTTCGGCATCCCCTTCGCGCTGATCCCACTGGTCCTGCTGAGCCGCCGCAGGGACCTGATGGGAGACCTGGCGAACCGGCCCACGACCACCTTCTTCGGCTGAAAGCGACCGGCTCCGCCGACGCGGCCGTCCGGCCAGGACGTCCGGGGCGGTCGGGTCGGTCGGCGGAGCCCAGTGGTCAGAGGCCTGGCCGCTCGGCAGGTGGTCCCGCTCTGGACAACGCCTCCATCGCCCGCCGCCTCTCCCTCTCCGAAAAGACGGTGCGCAACCGGGTCAGCGACGTCCTGGCCAAACTCCGCGCACGTACCCGCGCGGAAGCGGTGGCCCTGGCCCGGGACGCAGGCCTTGGCCTGCCCTGAAGCCACAGCAGCTCGTCAAAGTCTCCAGGAGCGCAGCTGCTCGGCGACCGCGTGGACGCTGAAACGGGTGTCGCGGATCTTGCGCACGAGATCGGACAAGGCGCCGTAGGGAGGGTCTATGCCCTCACCGGACTGGTCCATGTACTGCGCGGTGACGAACGCCGCAAACAGGCTGTTGCGGTGCGGGAGCGGTTCGAGGCGGACGAGGGTGTGCATCAGCGCGGCCGCGCGCCATGCGGCGTCCGGGTCGGAGGTTTCGAGGGTCGGCAGTCTGGTCTTGTGCCGTGCGACGGCCGCTACGAGCGCGGAGTAGTCCGAGACCGTCATGTCCTCGTGTCCGAGGGCGGTTTCCTGGACATCCAGAAGCCAGGGGACGTCGATGTAGGGGACGGGCGGCATCAGGCTGCTGCGGCCCCGTCGCGTTCGGAGGGCGGCACCTCGTCGGGGAAGGCTGCGTCGAACTCGCCGCGCAGCCTGTCGGCCCACGCGGTGGCGCCGGTGACGAACCGCTGGCGCTGCATCTCGCGTACGCCGAGGTCGTGCAGGTACTGCTTGAGGCTCTTGCCTTCAGCCGCGGCGGCCGCGCGTACGCCTTCCAGTTCCTCGTCGGTGAAGGACACGTTCAGGGATGGCATACCCATGATGGTACCTAGTTGGTGCCTGCCCTGCGAGGCCTTCGGCTCACGCTCCCGTCCGAGCCATGCCGCGCTGCGTCGGTCCCCCTGCCGCGGCGGCTCGGATCAGTTGCCCTTCGCCGCGTTCTCCCTGTTCAGGTAGTTGTAGACGGTGAAGCGGCTTACTCCGAGGGCGCTCGCTACGGTTTCCACGCCGTGCCGTACGGAGAATGCTCCGCGTGCCTCGAGTATCCGTACGACCTCCTGCTTGGCCTTGCGGTCGAGTTCGGCCAGCGGCTTGCCCTGCTTGCGCTCCAGGGCCGCCAGGATGTGGTCCAGCGAGTCGGCGAGCTGCGGCAGGCGTACGGCGACGACGACGGCGCCCTCCCAGGTGAGTACGACATCGTCCTCGCCGGCCTGGTCCGGCGGGAGCATCTCGCCGCCCATGGCGTCGACCAGTGGCTTCACGGCCGTGATGAAGGGCTCGTCCCCGGTGCCGGTCACGCCTCGCCCTCCGCGATCACGTTGAACTGCAGCGAGATCCGGGTGGCGCCGGACTCGAGGGTCTTGCGCAGCAGGGCGTCCACGGCGGTGAGCACGGCGTCGGCGCTGCCCTCCGCGGTGTTGCCGAACGGGCCGACGTCCACCGCGTCCAGCTCTGCCGCCTCGATGACCTCGCGGGCGACCAGCGCGTGCGGCGGCGCCTCGTCGAGGTCGAAGGGCTCGGTCGTGAACTCCACTCTCAATCGCACGCGCTCAACCTAACGCGCGCGGGGCGGCCACGGGGGGCCGCGCCCGGATCGGGCTCCGCCCGCTGCCGGGTCACGGGCCCGGACAGGCCTCCCCCCGGCCCTGATAGGTCCTGTAGAGCGGCGACTTGTCTTGCCGCTCCTCCGGGAAGGTCACCACGGGTACGGGTTTGCACACCGGCCAGCGCCCGATCACGGCCTCTTCTTGCTCCTTGTCAAGCTTGATGTTCTCGTTCGCGAAGGCGAAGACGCCGCTCGCGCCTGGTACGCATCCCCCGACGCAGCCTTCGGAGGTGTTGAGCCGGCTCAGTTCGTCGTAGATGTCGCGGTGGCGGATGGGGTCGACCCCGTTGGTCTCGGCCTCGGTCACAGCTCTCCCCACGGCGGTGAGAGCGTCGTGGTACATCACGGCGTAGCCATCGTTCAGGGCGTTGTCCTGCTCCTCACCGAAATACTCCTCGTAGGAGCGGGCGAAGCCACTGAAGTACTGGGGAACCTGGTTGTCACCGCTGCTCCCCGCACGCCAACGAGGTGCGTCCACGGCGGCCGCGGTCACGATCTCGACGTGCTTCCGCTCCGCGATGTCGCGCATCGAGGGCTTCTCGGTGACCGGGTCGCGGCCCGTGCTGACGCGCAGGATGCGCAACGGCTCGTCGTCCGTGCCCTGGTCACAGGAAGGCTCCCGGCCGACTGCCGTCAGGAAGGGCGGCAGGTCCACATCGCGGCCCGCCAGGAACACCGTCTTGGCGCGGGCCGCGCACATCCTGGTCACCGCCTGCCGGAATTTCCGCTTCTCGCCCTCTGCAGAGCCCTGCTGACCCAGATACGTCGCGATCCGCGAATCCACCGCGCCGTCGTCGATGCCGTACTCCTCGCCGAACTCCGCGAAGAAGACCTTGCGGAGATTGTTGACGTAGTTGTCGGACTTCTGGTCGTCGGCGATCATGAACGTGTCGGCGCGGTTCACGCGGTTCGCCTTCGCGTTCACATAGCGCTTGAGAGCGTCGACGAGATGGTCGGTGGAGGGCGAGACCTTGAAGAGGTGGGGGTCCTCCATCTCGCGGGAGCTGAGCACCGCGCTGACCGCCGGGATGTCGTAGCGCCCGAGTCCCTGCTTCACGGAGTCGAGCGTTTCGTCGTTGCTGTTGGGAAAGCCGATGGCGGCGACGAGGGGGGCCCGGCCCTTGACCCGGGATTTCAGTTCGTCGGTCACGGTCCGCCAGTGGTTCAGGTTCTCGCCGACGTTGGCGAAGAGGAGCCGGATGGCGGTGTCGGAATCCTGGTTGTTGTCGCGCTGGGCGACGTAGGCGCCCTGGAGGGAGCGCCGGATCAGGCTTTCCGACACGGCGGCGCCCTCGGTCTCCTGGGTGTACGGCATGACGACGGCGACGCTCACCACCTGCTTGCGCGAGTGAAGTGCTGCCTCGTTCTCCTTCTCGATCTTTCCCAGGACGTCGGTGAGGTCCGGGGCAAAGGGGTACGCCGAGGCCGTGACGCCGATGCACTCGTCGCCCATGCGCCGCAGCTCCTGGTTCTCGGTGCAGTAGTCGCGGTTGTCCCGGTAGGCGTCCAGACCCCACCAGGCACCGGCTCCCACCAGCGCGGAGACCACCACCCACAGGGCCACCACGTCGATCAGGCCGAGCACCCGGAAGCGCAGCCGGCTCGGCAGCCAGACCCAGTTGCGGCGGTCCGTACGGCTGCTCATCGCGTCCCTCCCGTTCGCGGCTGGTCGCCCTGCCAGTGGCGTTCGAGGGGCCAGTCCTCGCCGTCCTTCACGGCGCGGGGCCAGCGGATGGCGGCCTGGGCCAGGACCGCTCGGCCGGTCAGATGCTGGGCGGAGAGGAAGGACAGGTCCTGGCCGATCCGGTCGACCAACGTCCGGTCCGCCTCGGCCAGTTCGTCGGCCGCGTACCACAGGGCGTGCAGGAGCCGGTTGACGGCCTGCTTCTCCAGGCCCACTTCCGGGTCCGCCTGGAGTTGCAGCCGGTCCCTGCGCCCCTTTCCGACCTCCTGGCACTGCTCGAACCAGATGTCGCCCGGCGGGCGTGGCGCATGGGCCACGGTGCGCAGGATGTGCAGCCAGTCGACCGCGTCGCCGTCGTCCCTGAGGAACTCCGCGTGCAGCCAGGCGACGACCTCCTGCGCCTCTCCCCCGGCGAGCCGGTGCCACAGAAAGCGGGACCGCTCGGCCCTTTCCGCCTGCCCCGAGCGGCCTTCGGCCCGCTGCCGGTGGTGCTCGGCGAGCAGGGCGTGCGCGCTGAACCAGTCCACCCCGCTGCCGCCGCGCCCGCTGCGCATCTGATGCACCAGCAGGGCACGCAAGAACCGGTCCGTGATGAACGGCCGGCTGCCCGTTCCCCGGGACCAGCGCTCCCGCTCCAGCTGGGCGGCGGCGCCGTCGGCCGCGGGCAGGCCGTCGATCCGGCGCGGCACCCATCGCTCGGCCAGTTGCTCGGCCGCCTCCCGGTCCCAGGCCAGGGAGAACAGGCACAGCTCGTCGTGGTTCTCGCTGCCGACAAGGGTGTTGAGCAGCCGCCAGATGACGGATTCGCCGACGCCGTCGGGATGGGTCAGGTCGAGGAGTTCCTCGGCCGTCACCCACCCCTCGGTGCCTGCCTTGCGCACCACGGCGTCGCACAGGCGGCGGGCTCCCATGGGGTGGCCGCGGGTCAGATCGTGTACGGCGGTGGCGATGTACGGGTCGAAGGAGGCCTGCTCGTCGCGCTTCAGCATCCGCTCCACGTGCTCCGTGTCGAGCGGTGGAAGCGGCAGGACCAGTACGCCCGCCGAGGGAGCGGTGCCGCTGCGGGTCCACCTGGAGTTCGTGCCGACTTCGTGCAGGGAGCGGTACGTGGCCTCCGGATAGGGGTCGTTCTCCTCGTCGGGGGTGTCGTCCCGGGTGGCCGGGTTGTCGTCGCCGCGCAGCTCGGTGGCGATCACGACCAGCTGGTCGCGGGCGTCACGGCTCTGCCGCGCCCGTTGCTCCAGGAGCAGTTCGAGGAAGTCGCGGCCGATGTCGGTGTGCACGTTGTCGAGGAGGAGCAGCGGGCGCGGGGCGCGGTTCGCCCGCCGGAAGGGCCCGTAGCGCACATCCGCGAGGAACGCGGCCATCAGCATGCGCTCGACGCCACGTCTGAACCCGCGGCCCTGGTGGAACTCCCGGCAGAGCCGGGCCACGGCACCCGCACGCTCCGCGGCCGGCACCGGACGCGCATGCGCGTCCGCGCCCGGCGGCAGTCCGCGCAGCCGGTTGTCGGCCTCTCTGCGGTAGTTCTCGTACCAGCCGACGAGGTGGCGGGAGGCGAGTCTGCGCGAGCGCCATCGGTACTGCCTGCCCAGATACGTACGCACCGCCGCCTCGGGAAACGCCGCGGGGTCCGGTGTGACACCGTCCGGGGGAACGGACAGCGCCGGGCGGAAGAGCGTGTCCCAGGTGGGCGGCGGGCCCTCGCCCGGCGACTGCCCCATCAGAGCGGCCGCGTGCCGGTCGGCCACCCGCAGTTCGTCGTCGTTGCCGGGGCGCCGGGCGGACACCACGGCGAGCAGCCCGGCGGTGGTCCGGGGAAAGCGGAGCCGCCCGAACCCGGCGACGGGACGCGACAGTTGGGTGACGAGCTCGACCAGGACCTCCACCGCGTGGGAGTTGTTGGAGATCTCCGGGCCGACTCTGACCCGCTCCTCCAGTGCCGCGCAGTTGATCCGCGCGAACGGCACGCGCGGCCCCGGCCAAGGCCCGGCGTCAGGCGCGTAGGCCTCCTTGAGATCGTCCAGCAGGGCGCTCTTGCCGGTGCCGTGCCGCCCGCTGAGCAGCACCACCGGCAGATCGTCGGCGAACTCGTGGTGCCGGCGTCTGCGGTGCCAGTCGCGTTCGAGGCCGACCAGGCGCGGCACCAGCTGCCGCAGCAGGGGCTGACGTGCGTACGCCTCCGGAATCTGGCCCTCGGACACGAGGGCGGGGCCTGCGGGATCGCTCATCCCAGCCTCAGCATCGACTGGATGATCTCCGAAACCATGCCGGAGGCCATGTCCCTGCCCACCGACCTGGACCCCGCCTGTGCCAGGTCACCGCTGTGCTGCAGGAAGCGCTGCAGCATTCCCGGGTCGGGCTCGGCACCGCGCCGTGAGGCGTCGGTCAGAGCCTCGGCCAGCTCACGCACCTGCTGCAGCTCGCTGTCGCTCTCCGAAAGGTCGGGGCGGGACGCCTGCACCAGCTGGGCGAGCTGCTCGAAGGACAGGAACACTCCGGCGCCCTGTTCGGTGACGCCGACGCGCACCGGAGTGGGCAGGCTCAGGTGGTCCTTGGCGTACTCCAGGTCCTCGAAGGCGAGCTGCCGGCCGCAGTAGAAGGCCTCCCTCGTCCAGAGGAAGGCCTCGGCGTTCGACTCGCCGCTCTGATGCTGCCCGGCCCGGTCCCACCAGGCGAACAGGGCCGCCTTGGCGTACCGGCGCCGGGTGTCCCGGTCGGCGTACGCCTCGTCCCAGGCCCGCACCTCCGCGAGCCCGGCGCCGGTCGGGCTGACGAGCGGCGGTACGGCGCCGGAGTCGTTGTGCACGGCGATCCAGCCGAGGGCGGCAAGGCGTTCCACGATGCCCTCGACCAGCTCCAGGCTGCACCGCTCATGGTGTGCGTACTCGTCGCTGGCCACTCGCCGGCCGGCGACGCCGCCGCTCTTTTCGGCCAGCCAGAGGAGAAAACGCGCGGATGCGGCCCCCGTGTCGTCGTACACGGGGGAAAGGCCATCCGTAGGCACTGCCCGGGATCCGATCAACGTACGCCCCCAACTCCCGTGACCACCATGCGCGTTCGCCTTCCCCGAACAGCGATGTCACACACGTGACACTTGAGCTTCCTTCACACGGGCGTGCAGCTCACGGTTCACCGACCGGTGACAGCACGGACTCGATGGCACCCTCCCCCTCCACAACCCCGACTACCGGGCGGTAATGTCGCCACCCGCCGGACGGCAGACGACACGGAACCGGCAGGTGAGCGTGAAGGGGCCCCATGGCGACGGACATGCCTGCAGAGACCATGCCTGCGGAAGCCATGCATGCACAGACGTCGGCAGCCGACGACCGTTGGCAGCGCATGTGGAGCCACCGCGAGCATCTGCTCAAGGTGGCCCGGCGCAGGTCCATGAGTCTTGAGGACGCCGAGGACGCGGTGCACGAGGCGATGCTGCGCGCAGCGGAGCGCCCGGACCTGGACGACGAGCGGCTCGCGGCCTGGCTTACGACGGTGACGATGCGGCTGTGCATCGACCGCTACCGGCAGGTGAACCGCGAGGCCGAGGTCCGTACGAGCCCGACGCTGATCGCACCGGGACCGGTGTCCGTCGAGGAGGCGGTGTGCGACCGGGCCGAGGCCAGGTGGCTGGCCGTACGCAGCGGCGAGTTGCCCGCGCGCCAGGCGGAGGCGCTGCGGCTGAAGTCCGAGGACCTGGACGTCGGTCAGGTCGCCGTGCGGATGGGGCTGAGCTACCGGACCGTCGAGTCGCTGCTGGCCCGGGCCCGGCGGACGCTGCGCAACTCACTGGCGGCGACCCTCGGGGTCGCGCTGTACCTGCTCGGGCGCGGACGGCCGCACGGGGGCGGCAAGGCGCAGGCCGTGGCAACCGCCTCGACGGCGGCGACCCTGGCGGTGGTGGCGGGGTTCGTGCTGCCGTACGCGTATGACGGGGACGGGGGCGGGCCGCCTCCGCGGCCCACCGTGTCGGGGCCCGCCGAAGCGCTCCCGTCTGACGGTCCCGCCCGGGAGGGCGCCTCAGACGCGCGCGAGGCGGCCACGGACGCGACGGCGGCTCCCGAGCCCGGGGCATCCCCGTCGGCCGACGACCGATCGCTCCTCCCCCTGTCCGTGCCGCCCCTGCCGGAAGTCTCGCTGCCGGAACTGTCCGCCCCGGAGGTGCCACAGCTGCCACAAGCACCTCAGCTGCCATCGGTACCGAGCACGCCCGATGCCCCGGACCTGCCGGACACCAAGTCCCTGCGCCGCGCCGAGCCCATCGCCGAGGCGACCCCGGACACTCCGTCCGCACCGGCTGCCACGCCCACCCCCAGCGACGTACCCTCCCCGAGCACACTCCCGTAGCCCCGCCTCCGCACTCCCGCACACGGCCGGTCAGGCTCCCGATCACCCCCGTCAAAAAAATCCGCACTCATCGCGACGGACCCCCCGCCCTTCCCCGTAGAGCAGATGTCGGAGCTGCTCCACGGCTGGCTGAAGGGTGTACCGGATGGGTGTCGAGATCTGTGTGGAAGGGCTGACCAAGTCCTTCGGGCAGCAGGTCATCTGGCAGGACGTGTCGCTGACGCTGCCCGCCGGGGAGGTCTCGGTCATGCTCGGGCCTTCGGGGACGGGCAAGTCGGTGTTCCTCAAGACGCTCGTGGGGCTGTTGAAGCCGGAGCGGGGGTCGGTGCGGATCGCCGGCCGGGACATCACCAAGCTCCGGGAACACGATCTGTACGAGGTGCGGAAGCTGTTCGGTGTGCTGTTTCAGGACGGCGCGCTGTTCGGGTCGATGAGCCTGTACGACAACATCGCCTTTCCGCTGCGCGAGCACACCCGTAAGCCGGAGAGCGAGATCCGGCGGATCGTGCTCGAGAAGATGGACATGGTCGGCCTGATTGGCGCCGAGGAGAAGCTGCCCGGCGAGATATCCGGCGGAATGCGCAAACGGGCCGGGCTGGCGCGGGCCCTGGTCCTCGACCCCGAGATCATCCTCTTCGACGAACCCGACTCGGGCCTCGACCCCGTCCGCGTGGCCTACCTCAACCAGCTCATCGTCGACCTCAACGCCCAGATCGACGCGACCTTCCTGATCGTCACGCACGACATCGCCTCGGCCCGCCAGGTCCCGGACAACATCGGGCTGTTGTTCCGCCGCGAGCTGGTCATGTTCGGGCCCCGCGAGAAGCTGCTGACCAGCGACGAGCCCGTCGTACGGCAGTTCCTGAACGGCCGGATGCAGGGGCCGATCGGCATGGCGGAGGAGAAGGACGCCGCCCAGGTCGAGCAGGAGCTGGCGCAGCTGGACGCCCCCACCAAAGCTCCCGGCAGCCAGGCTCTGACTCCCCGCCTGCTGCCGGGTCCAGGCATCTCGCGCCCGCCCCGCTGGCAGGCGATCGCGAGCCGGGAGGCCGAGTCGCACCGGAAGGAGGTGGCCGGCGCATGAGCCTGTCGCCCACCGGAGCGCTCAGGCAGTCCGGCAACCTGTTCGCGATGGCCCTGGACGTCGTCCGGACCATGCCCCGGCGCCCTTTCCAGGCACGGGAGTTCATCCAGCAGGCCTGGTTCGTCGCGAGCGTGACCATCCTGCCGACGGCCCTCGTCTCGATCCCCTTCGGCGCGGTCATCGCCTTGCAGATCGGCAGCCTGACGCGGCAGTTGGGCGCCCAGTCCTTCTCGGGCGCGGCCTCGGTGCTCGCCGTGCTGCGGGAAGCCTCGCCGATCGTCACCGCGCTGCTGATCGCGGGCGCGGGCGGCACGGCGATCTGCGCGGACCTCGGGGCGCGCAAGATCCGGGACGAGATCGACGCGATGCAGGTGCTCGGCATCGACCCGATCCACCGCCTCGTCGTGCCCCGCGTACTGGCCTCGATGGTGGTGGCCGTGCTGCTCAACGGCCTGGTGTCGGTGGTCGGCGTCGCGGGCGGCTACTTCTTCAACGTCATCCTCCAGAACGGCACCCCCGGCGCCTACCTGGCCTCCTTCACCACCCTCGCCCAGCTCTCCGACCTCTGGGCGGCCGAGATCAAGGCCCTCGTCTTCGGAGCGATCGCCGGGATCGTCGCCTCGTACAAGGGACTGACCGCGAAGGGCGGTCCGAAGGGCGTGGGCGACGCGGTGAACCAGTCGGTGGTGATCACCTTCATGTTGCTGTTCGTGACGAACTTCGTGATGACCGCCGTGTACTTCCAAGTCGTTCCGCAGAGGGGCTAGCCGATGCGACTTCTCGACCGCCCACTGCGGTCACTCGAAGAGCTGGGCAGCCAACTGGCCTTCTACGGGCGCTCGTTGGCGTGGACAGGCCGTACCCTGCGCCGCTACAAGAAGGAGATCCTGCGGCTGCTCGCCGAGGTGAGCTTCGGCCGTGGCGCGCTCGCCGTGGTCGGCGGCACGGTCGGTGTCATCGCCTTCCTGTCGTTCTTCACCGGCACGGAGGTCGGTCTCCAGGGCTACGCGGCGCTCAACCAGCTCGGCACCTCCAACTTCGTGGCGTTCCTGTCGGCGTACTTCAACACCCGGGAGATCGCCCCGCTGGTGGCCGGGCTCGCGTTGTCCGCGACCGTCGGAGCCGGGTTCACCGCCCAGCTCGGCGCGATGCGGATCAGCGAGGAGACCGACGCCCTCGAAGTCATGGGCGTGCCCTCGTTGCCGTTCCTGGTGACGACCCGGATGATCGCCGGGTTCGTCGCCGTGATCCCGCTGTACGTGGTCGGGTTGCTGTCCTCGTACCTCGCCGCCCGGACCATCACCACCGGCTACTACGGGCAGTCGGCGGGCACGTACGACCACTACTTCCAGCAGTATCTGCCGCCGGTCGACGTGTTCTGGTCGTTCGGCAAAGTGATCGTCTTCGCTGTCCTGATCATCCTGGTGCACTGCTACTACGGCTACTACGCGAGCGGCGGACCGGCGGGCGTCGGCGTCGCCGTGGGCCGCGCCGTGCGGACGTCGATCGTCGCCATCAACGTCCTGGACTTCTTCCTGAGCCTCGCGATCTGGGGCGCCAACACGACCGTACGGATCGCGGGGTGAGCCGCCGTATGAGGGTGCTGAGACTGCGGTTGTACGGCGTCGTCTTCCTCGCCGTGCTCGCGCTGCTGCTGTCGCTCGCCGTGGCCGTCTACCAGCAGGCGTTCACCCCGGTCGTGCGCATCACGCTGGAGGCCGACAGCCTCGGCAACCAACTCGATCCGCGCGCCGACGTCAAGCTGCGCGGGCTACTGGTGGGCGAGGTGCGCGCGGTGCGGGCCGACGGCGAGAAGGCCACGCTGGACATCGCGCTCAAGCCGGAGCACGTCGCGCACATTCCCGCCGACGTGCACGCGCGGCTGCTGCCCAAGACGCTGTTCGGCGAGAAGTACGTCGATCTCGTGGCACCCCGGGGCGCGTCCGCCCGGGCCATCCGCGCCGGGGACGTCATCACCCAGGACCGTACGAAAGTCGGTATCGAGTTGCAGCAACTGCTGAACGATCTGCTGCCGTTGCTGCGGACCGTGCAGCCCGGCAAGCTCAACGCCACGCTCTCGGCGTTCTCCACCGCGCTGGAGGGGCGCGGCGACCGGATCGGCGACAACCTCGTCCGCGTCGAGGACTATCTGCGCCGCCTCAACCCGCACATGCCGTCCCTGAAGGAGGACATCGCGCGGTTCGCCGACGTCGCCGAGGTGTACGGCGACGCGGCGCCCGACCTGATGAAGATCCTGCGCAACACCGTCACCACCAGCCGCACCCTCGTCGAGAAGAGGGACCAACTGGCCGCCGCGCTCACCGCGACCACCGGCGTCGCGGGCACCGCGGACGAGTTCCTCGACGACAACGGCGACCGGCTGATCACCCTCGGCCGGGTCTCCCGCCCCACGCTTGACCTCTTCGCCCGCTATTCGCCCGAGTACCCCTGCCTCCTCGAAGGCCTGGTCCGGCAGGAGGAGGCCGCGGAGGAGGCGTTCCGCGGCGGCAAGATGCGCATCACCCTCGAAGTCGTCCGGCAGCGGCCCGCGTACGAACCGGGTGAGGAGCCGCGCTACGGCGAGCGGTCCGGGCCCAACTGCAGAGGTCTGCCCCATCCGCGGGTGCCCGCACCGCCCACGAAGCTCAACGACGGTACGTCATCGGGGAGTTCGGGCAGCAGCCTGCCCGGCGGAATCGATGTGTCGGCCACCGAAGCCGAACAGCGCGCGGTCGGTTCCCTCGTGGCGCCCGCCATGGGCGTGCCCGCCGACGAGGTACCGCCGGTCGCGACCCTGCTGTTCGGCCCGATGGCCCGCGGAACGGCGGTGAGCGTCGCATGAGCACAGGACGTACGAAGACGACGGGAGCCCGGCAGGCCGCCGCGCCGCTCATCAAGTTCAGCCTGTTCGCGGTGGTGACGATCCTGGCGACGGCCCTGCTCGCCGCCACGATCGTCAACATCTCCTTCACTCCCGAGCACACGTACCGCGCGCTGTTCAGCGACGTCACGGGCCTGGAGGAGGGCGACGACATACGGGTGGCCGGGGTGCGGGTCGGCGAGGTCGAGGGCATCCGGATCAAGGACCGTACGCGGGCGGAGGTGAGCTTCACGGTCAGCGAGGACCGTCCGCTGCTGCGCAGTACCGGCGCGGTCGTCCGCTACCGGAACCTGGTCGGACAGCGGTACATCGCGCTGACCGAGGGCGCGGGCGACGGGAAGCGGTTGCGGCCCGGCGGCACGATTCCGCTGTCCCGGACCCGGCCCGCCCTGGATCTCAACGCACTGCTGAACGGGTTCAAGCCGCTGTTCGCCGCGCTCAGCCCCAAGGACGTCAACCAGCTCGCCACCGAGATCATCAAGACGCTTCAGGGCGAGGGCGGCACCGTCAACAGCCTGCTCGCGCACACGGCTTCGCTCACGACCACCCTCGCGGACCGCGACCAGCTGATCGGTTCCGTGATCGACAACCTCAACACCGTGCTGAAGACGCTCGACCGGCGCGGCACCCGCTTCTCGGGACTGCTCAAGCAGCTGCGGCGGGTGATCTCCGGACTGTCCGCCGACCGCAAGCCCATCGGCGACTCGCTGGTGAGCATCGGCGACCTGGCCGCGGCCACCTCGGGACTGCTCGAGGACGCGCGCCCGCCGCTCAAGGACGACATCACCGAGCTGACCGATCTGGCCGGAACGCTGAACAAGAACGAGAAGACCGTGGAGGGCGTCCTGAAGCGGCTGCCGAACAAGCTCAACGAGCTGACGGGGACGGCGTCCTACGGCTCCTGGTTCAACTTCTATCTCTGCGACTTCGACGGCCGCATCGTGCTGCCGAAGACGAAGCAGGTGCTCACTCCCGAGCTGCACGTGGCGAGGGCGAGGTGTGGCGGATGACCCGCAAGCACCGTCCGGAGCCCCTGGTGAAGGTCCGCATCGACCCGCCGAAGCTGCCCAAGATACGTCTTCCCCGCATACGGATACGCCGCCCGCGCCTGGCCCCGTTCCGGGACCGGAACCCCGTCGTCATCGGCGCCGCCGGCCTCACCGCCCTCGCGCTGCTGACCTTCGCCGCGTTCAACGCCGACAGTCTCCCGCTGATCGGCGGCGGCCGGACGTACAGCGCGGCCTTCTCGGAGGCGGGCGGGCTCAAGGCGGGCGACGAGGTGCGGATCGTCGGGGTCAAGGTCGGCAAGGTCGAGGAGGTCGATCTGGACGGCGACCACGTCAAGGTCACCTTCAAGGTCAAGGGCGAGCCGGGGTTCGGCCCGGCGACCGGTGCGTCGATCCGGGTCAAGACGATCCTCGGCGCGAAGTATCTCGCGCTGCATCCGAAGGGGCCGGGGCAGTTGAAGCCCGGCAGCGAGATCCCGCTGCGGCGGACGGTCGCGGCGTACGACGTCGTGCAGGCCTTCAGCGATCTGACCACCACGACCGAGGAGGTCGACACGGAGCGGCTCGCGCAGGCGCTGGACACCATCTCCGCCACCTTCCAGGACTCACCCGCCGAGGTGCGGGCGTCCGTCAAGGGGCTGTCGCGGATCTCGAAGACGGTGGCCTCTCGCGACAAGGCGCTGCGCGAACTCCTCGACCACGCGAACGGGGTCACCGGGGTGCTGGCCGAGCGTTCCGAGGACTTCTCCGCACTCGTCAAGGACGGCGACAAGCTGTTCAAGGAGATCAACAAGCGGCGCACGGCGATCCACAACCTGCTCAAGAGCTCCGCCGCGCTCGGCATCCAGCTCTCCGGTCTGGTCGAGGACAACAGCAAGGAGATCGGGCCCGCTCTCAAGGGCCTCAACACCTTCGTGAAGATGCTCGAACGCAACCAGTCGAGCCTCGACCGGAGCGTCAGGCTGCTCGCGCCGTATGTGCGGGTCTTCTCCAACACCCTCGGCAACGGCCGCTGGTTCGACAGCTACATCCAGAACATGGTCGCCGCTCCGGTGGTGCCGCGGACGGGAGGCTCGCGATGAAGTCACCACTGGTGAGGGGAAGTTCACCTGTGGTCCGCCGGATGGCCCTGGTCACCGCACTGGCCGTGGTCGCCACGCTCGCCGTCGTGCTGTGGCCGCACTCGGAGCCCGTGCGTGTCACCGCGTACTTCCCGCGCACCGTCGGCATCTATCCCGGCTCGGACATCCGCGTCCTCGGCGTCCGGATCGGCGAGGTCAAGAAGATCACGCCGGAGGGCGAGCGGGTGCGGGTGGAGCTGGAGTACGACGAGGGGCGCAAGGTGCCGGCCGACGCCAAGGCCGCGATCATCAACTCCTCGGTGGTCAGCGACCGTTACGTACAGCTGCTGCCGGTGTACCGAAAGGGCCCGGTGCTGCGGGACGGTGACGTGATCCCCGAGGCGCGTACGGCCGTACCGGTAGAGCTGGACCGGATCTTCGACAGTCTGCACACCACGTCGGAGGCGCTCGGCCCGAAGGGGGCGAACGAAGACGGCTCGCTGTCACGGCTGTTGGGAGTGAGCGCCGACAACCTCGACGGGCAGGGCGAGAACCTGAACCAGACGGTCGAGGACCTTTCGCAGGCGGTCACGACCCTGTCCGACGGACGGGGGGACCTGTTCGGGACCGTACGCAACCTGCAGGTGTTCACGGCCGCGCTGGCGGCCGACGACAAGAGCGTGCGGTCGTTCAACGGCAGCCTCGCCAAGGTGGCGAAGCAGCTCGCCGGGGAGCGCAAGGACCTCGCGGCGGCGCTGAAGCACCTGGGGACGGCGCTCGGGGACATCTCCGAGTTCGTGAAGAAGAACAAGAAGTCGCTTACCTCGAACGTGAAGGGCCTCAGCAAGGTCACGAAGGTCCTCGTCACCCAACGGGCCGCTTTGGAGGAGCTGTTGGAGGTCGCGCCGACCGGTCTGTCCAACCTCCAGAACGCCTACAACGCGTCCTCCGGCACCCTCGACACCCGCAACAACCCGGACGGGCCGCAGGATCCGGCGGCGGTGCTGTGCTCATTGCTGAAGACGACCGGGGACGAGGGCGGCAAGAACCCGGACTGCGGGGATCTGAAGAAGCTCTTCGACTCCCTGCCCGAGGTGCCGCGGGCCCCGGCGGTGCCAAGCACGGGCACGGTCGACCGGACGCTCGGCGGAATTCTGGGGGCGAACGCATGAGCATGCTGCGCAAGGGCGGGGCTGTCGCCTGGGCGGCGGTCGGTTCGGTGCTGCTGTCCGGCTGCGAGTTCAACGGCTGGTACGACGTCGAACTGCCCGGTGGCGCCGCCGCGGACGGTCACGCCTACCACGTCACGGTCGAGTTCAGGGACGTACTGGACCTTGTGCCGCAGTCGGCGGTCAAGGTCAACAACGTCACCGTGGGCGCGGTCGAGAAGGTGGAGCTGGCAGGCTGGCACGCGCGGGTACGGCTGCGCGTCGCCGACTCGGTGAAGCTGCCCGGCAACGCGGTCGCCGAGTTGCGGCAGACCAGCATGCTCGGCGAGAAGTACGTGGCGCTGTCCGCCCCGCCGGACACCGACCCCGTGGGCCGACTCGGCAACGGCGACCGGATCCCGCTGTCCCGCAGTGGCCGCAACCCGGAGATCGAAGAGGTGCTGTCCGCCCTGTCCGCACTCCTCAACGGCGGCGGAGTGGCCCAGCTCAAGACGATCACCGTGGAACTCAACAAGGCTCTGGCGGGCCGGGAGAACCGGGTCAAATCCCTGCTCAAGGAGTTGAACACGTTCCTCGGCGGCCTGGACGAGCAGCGCAAGGACGTCGTGCGCGCGCTCGAGGGCATCGATCGGCTGGCCAAACGGCTGGGCAAGGAGAAGAAGACCATCGCGCGGGCCGTCGACACCATGCCGCCCGCGCTGAAGGTCCTCGCCGACCAGCGACGTGATCTGACGAAGATGCTCACCGCGCTGTCGAAGCTCGGCAAGACCGGCACCAAGGTGGTCAACGCCTCGCGGGACGACACGGTCGCGAACCTGAAGCAGCTGAGGCCGATCCTGCAACAGCTCGACAAGGCGGGCGACGATCTGCCCAACTCCCTTGAGATGCTGACCACTTACCCGTTTCCGCGCAACGCGGTGGACGCCGTCAAGGGCGACTACGTCAACCTCAAGATCACCGCCGACCTCGATCTGACGGGCATCTACGGCAACCTCACCGACGAGCCCGGGGAGGGGGGTGGAGAGGACAAGGGCCAGGACGCCGGGCCCGAGGTCCCGGATCTGCCCGAACTCCCGGACGTACCGGACGTACCGGATCTGCCGACCCCCACGGCGCTGCCGAGCACGCCGAGCCTGCCGGACGCGCCCGTCGAGCCCTCGGCGCCCTCGGACGGCGATCCGCTGTGCCCACCGGTGTGCACCAGCAGTTACGCCGCCCACGGGACCTCGGGTGACCTTCCGTCAGGGGTCGACCTCGCGCTCGCGGAGCTCATGCTGAAGGGGATACAGCCGTGATCACACGTACGGTCAAGGCCCAGCTGCTCGCCTTCGCCACCGTCACCGCCGTCGGGGTGTCGTACGTCGGCGCCGAGTACACGGGCCTGGTGGACGAACTCCTCGACCGCGGTTACACCGTGCGGGCCGACTTCGCCGACTCCGGGGGTATCTTCTCCGGCGCCGAGGTCACGTATCGCGGGGTGCCGGTGGGCCGGGTCGGCTCGCTGCGGCTCACCGGCTCCAAGGGCGTCTCGGTGTCCCTCGACATCGAGGGCGACGGACCGCGCATCCCGGCGGACACCCTGGCCGTGGTGGCGAACCGTTCGGCGGTGGGTGAGCAGTACGTCGACCTGCAGCCGCGCGACTCCGGCGGCCCGTATCTGCTCGACGGCAGCACGATCCCGCGGGAGAGCACGCGGGTTCCGCTGCCCACCACGGACATGGTCCTCAGTCTTGACCGGCTGGTCACCTCGGTCGGCAAGAACGATCTGCGGGTCACCGTCGACGAGTTGGGCAAGGCCTTCGCCGGCACCGGACCGCGGCTGAGCCGACTGGTGGACTCGGGCAACGCGCTCGTGGAGTCGGCGTCCGACTCGCTCCCGCAGACGGTCTCGCTGATCGAGGACTCACGGAAGGTCCTCAAGACGCAGGCCGACCAGGGCTCGTCCATCAAGTCGTTCTCCCGCGATCTGGCGGCGCTCACCGCGGAGTTGAAGTCGAGCGACGGGGACCTGCGCAAGCTGATCGGCAACACGGCACCGGCCGCGCAGGAGGTCAACTCGCTGCTCAAGTCCACCAGTCCGGATCTGCGGGTCCTGCTGGCCAATCTGATCAGCGGGGGTCAAGTCACGGTGGCGCGGCTGCCCGGCGTGGAGCAGGCCCTGGTCACCTTCCCGGTGGTGGTCGCCGGCAGCTACACCGTCATCCCGGGCGACGGCACCACCCACTTCGGCCTTGTCCTCAACGCCGACGACCCGCCTGCGTGCACCGAGGGATACGGGACGCGGCGGCGCGATCCCGCGGACACGAGCACGCGCCCGGCGAACACCGACGCGCGCTGCACGGCTCCGCGCGGCGGGGACACCTCGGTGCGCGGCGCGCAGAACGCGCCCGGCGCGTCAGCCGGTTCCGGTTCCGGCGGTGCCGGCCGGGCGGCGTACGTCGCGCCGTACGACCCGGAGACCGGCACCGCGACCGGCCCGGACGGAACGCCCGTCGAGATCGGCTCGACGGGCGGACAGCAGACCGTGTTCGGAAAGGAATCGTGGCAATGGCTGCTAGTGGGACCGATGGCATGACCGATGGCGTGATCGGGAAGCTGCAGACACTGAGCGCCGCCCTGGCGTTCGCCGGGCGTCGCGGGGCCCTTCTGCCGTCCCCCCGGCGGCACAGGGCCCTGTCGGCGGGACTCGCCGTGGCGACTGCCGTGACCACCGCGCTGATCATCTGGCTGAGCCTCCAGTTGTTCGAGCAGCACGAGGCGGAGCAGCAGCGCCAGGACGTCCTCGCGGCGGCCCGTCAGTCGGCGCTGAACTTCACCTCGCTCGACTACCGGCACTACGACCGGGACAGCGGGAACGTGCTGAAGGGCGCCACCGGCGACTTCAAGGAGCAGTTCGCCGCGCAGACCGAGGAGTTGACCGCGCTGGTCGCCCGGAACAAGTCGGTGTCCGAGGGGCGGGTCCTCGATGCGGGCATCGTCCGGTCCGACGAGCGCTCGGCCCGAGTCCTGGTGGTCGCCGACAGCAAGGTGACCAACACGGCCGTGCCCGACGGGGAGGCGCGTACGTACCGGCTGCAACTCGACCTCGTCCTGAGGGACGGTCGCTGGCTGACGTCCGACGTGGAGTTCGTCGGCTGACCGCTCTCCACCCCGCCGTACAACCAGTAAGGAGTAAGACCGTGGCGAACCCGACTTCCCGAACGCGCGGCGCCGGCTCGCCCGCCCGCCGCACCCTGACGGCGGCCAAACGCGCGGCGGCCAAGCGCGCGGAGCGCGTCACCGGCGATCCCGGGGGCCCGGACGATCCTGGGGTCCCGGCCCCGGTGGAAGAGGCCGCCGGCAAGACACCGCGGCGGCCGGAAGGGCAGGAGGCCGGGCCCACGGTGCTCATCGAGGTTCCGGACGGCTGGGACGACCCGCCGGAGCCGTCACCGGAGTCCTTCGAGGAGGATCCACCGGAGGGCGAGGACGCGATCGAGAACGAGGGCGGGACCGGCTCAGGTACCGCTGCGCGGCGGTCCCGCGGGAGGCTGCTCACCGCGATCCTGTCCGTCCTGCTCGTGGCGGGTCTGGTCGCGGTCGCCGTGCTCGGATGGCAGTACCGCGAGGGGCGGCGGGCCGAGCAGGCACGGGGGCAGGCACTCACGGCCGCGCGGAAGGCGGCGCCCGTCGTGCTGTCGTACGACTACCGGCGCCTGGACCGTGACTTCGCCGCGGCACGCGCCCACCTCACCGGGGACTTCCGCGACGAGTACGGGAAGACCACGAAGACGGTGGTCGGGCCGACGGCCAGGAAGTACGAGGGCGTGGTGAAGGCCACCGTCGTGGAACCCGCCGGCGGCGGCACTCCCGCGGCCTCGGTCGTGTCGGTCTCACCGGACAAGGCGGTCGTGCTGCTCTTCGTCAACCAGGTGACCAGGAGCACCCAGGTGTCGGGGCCGCGCGTGGATCTGAACCGGGTGCGGATGACCCTGGACCGCACCTCCGGGGGCTGGAAGGTGAGCGCCGTCGACGCGCTCTGAGCACACTCCTGACCACCTCTCCCTGGCCATGCCCTCCGCGCATCCCGCGCGGGGGGCGTTTTTCTGCGCCCGCTCTTGACAGGGTTCCCCAACCTTGGGCAGCCTTTCCATTAAGCAGAAATAAACTTCCGCATTATGAAATTTCAAGGAAAGGGAGCGCCGATCCCGATGCCAGGTTCCGAATGGGCCACAGCCACAGACCAGCGCTTCAACGTCAACCTGTCGATCCTCTTCACGGAACTCCCGCTCCTGGAGCGCCCCGCGGCAGCCGCCGCGGCGGGCTTCACCGCGGTCGAGCTGTGGTGGCCCTGGGCCGACTCCCCCACCCCCGACAAGTCCGAACTCGACTCCCTGAAGCAGGCGATCGAGGACGCGGGCGTGCGGCTGACAGGCCTGAACTTCTACGCCGGGCAGCTGCCGGGCCCGGACCGGGGCGCGCTGTCGATTCCTGGCGAGGAGTCGGAGAGGTTCCGCGCGAACGTCGACGTGGTGGCGGACTTCGCCCAGTCCCTGGGCTGCGAGGCGCTCAACGCGCTGTACGGCAACCGCGTCGAGGGCGTGGACCCGGCCGAGCAGGACGCGCTCGCGCTGGAGAACCTGGCGCTCGCGGCCCGGGCCGCCGACCGTATCGGCGCGATCCTCCTGATCGAGACCCTCAACAAGCCGGAGTCGCCGCGCTACCCGCTGGTGTCCGCCCCGGCCGGCATCGGCATCGTCGACAAGGTCAACGAGGCGACCGGCCTCGGCAACGCCAGGTTCCTCATGGATCTCTACCACCTGTCCATGAACGGCGAGGACCTGCCGTCGGTGATCGAGCAGTACGCCGCGAAGACCGGCCACGTCCAGATCGCCGACAACCCGGGGCGCGGCGCTCCGGGCACGGGGACGTTGCCGCTGGAGGACCTGCTGGACCAGCTCAGGAAGACGGGTTACGAGGGCTGGGTGGGCCTGGAGTACAAGCCGGGCGCCCGCCCGAGCACGGAGGCCTTCGAGTGGCTGCCGCGCGAGGCACGCACCGCCCGCTGAACGGCAACCCACAGACGTAGTACGGCAGTTGGAGAGGCACCCTGATGAGCAGCAGACTTCCCAAGGTCGCGTGGATCGGGCTCGGCATCATGGGCTCCCCCATGTCCGAGAACCTGATCAAGGCGGGTTACGACGTCACCGGCCACACCCTGGAGCAGGACAAGCTCGACCGCCTGGCCGCCGCCGGTGGGACCCCGGCCGGCTCCATCGCCGAAGCCGTACGGGACGCCGACGTCGTGATCACGATGGTGCCCGCATCGCCGCAGGTCGAGGCCGTCGCGTACGGCCCTGACGGCATCCTGGAGAACGCGCGGTCCGGCGCCCTGCTGATCGACATGTCGTCCATCACCCCGCAGACCTCCGTCGACCTGGCGAAGGCCGCGGCGGCGAAGGGCATCCGCGTCCTCGACGCCCCGGTCTCCGGCGGCGAGGCGGGCGCCGTCGAGGCCGTACTGTCCATCATGGTCGGCGGCGAGCAGGCCGACTTCGACGAGGCGAAGCCGGTCTTCGAGGCGCTCGGCAGGACCATCGTGCTCTGCGGCCCGCACGGCTCCGGCCAGACCGTGAAGGCCGCGAACCAGCTGATCGTCGCCGTCAACATCCAGGCGTGCGCCGAGGCCGTGGTCTTCCTGGAGAAGTCGGGCGTCGACCTGAAGGCGGCCCTCGACGTCCTGAACGGCGGCCTCGCGGGCTCCACGGTGCTGACCCGCAAGAAGGACAACTTCCTCAACCGCGACTTCAAGCCGGGCTTCCGCATAGACCTGCACCACAAGGACATGGGCATCGTCACCGACGCCGCCCGCAACGTCGGCGCGGCCCTGCCCGTCGGCGCCGTGGTCGCCCAACTCGTCGCCTCCCTGCGCACGCAGGGCGACGGCGACCTGGACCACTCGGCGCTGCTGCGCACGGTCGAGCGCCTCTCCGGCGCGCAGGTCTGACGCCCTCCGATGACTCCGGGTGGCGCCGCCGCTTGACATCCGTCCTGTCGCGCCCGGGCGCCGGCGCCATCCGGACACACAGTGAGCGCCGGGCACGGACGGTTCCGTGCCCGGCGCTCGCTGCGTCCCGCCCGTACGCCAGGGTGCGTACGCCACCTACGAAAGCCTCAAGAGAACCTCTGAACCCGTGCCCAGGGGCTTCAACTCACCCCACCTGCGGGCACATCCTCAGCACATGAGGCCCGCCGGCACGGGGGCGGCGGGCCTCATACCGACTGGCTGCTCAGGTCTTCAGCGCCTTGATCGACGTAGGCGCATGCCCCGGCTCCGTAGCGACCTCCTCGAACTCCACCACAGCGCTGATGTCGTTCGTCGTGGACATCGAGATGTTGGTGACGCGCTCCAGGATCACCTCGACCACGACCGGCACCCGGTGCTCGGCGGCGAGCTTCAGCGCCTGCTCGAAGGCCGCACCCAGCTCGCTCGGGTCCGTTACGCGGAGTGCCTTGCAGCCCAGGCCCTCGGCGACCTTGACGTGATCTACGCCGTAGACGCCCAGTTCGGGGGAGTTGAGGTTCTCGAACTCGAGGTTGACCTGGAAGTCGATGTCGAATGCACGCTGCGCCTGGCGGATCAGGCCCAGGTAGGAGTTGTTCACCAGTACGTGGACGTACGGGATCCTGTGCTGGGCGCCGACGGCCAGCTCCTCGATCATGAACTGGAAGTCGTAGTCGCCGGAGAGGGCGACCACGGGCGCCTCCGGGTCGGCCTTCGCCACGCCCAGGGCGGCCGGGATCGTCCAGCCCAGCGGGCCCGCCTGGCCGCAGTTGATCCAGTGGCGCGGCCGGTAGACGTGCAGCATCTGCGCGCCGGCGATCTGCGAGAGGCCGATCGTGGACACGTACCGGGTCTCGGGTCCGAAGACCTTGTTCATCTCCTCGTACACGCGCTGCGGCTTGATCGGGATGTCGTCGAAGTGCGTACGCCGCTGGAGCCGGGCCTTCTTCTCCTGCGCCTGGCGAGCCCACGCGGACCGGTCCGGCAGGGCGCCCGCCGCCTTCAACTCCCGTGCCGCCTCCACGAAGAGCTCGAGCGCCGCCTTCGCGTCGGAGGCGATGCCGTAGTCCGGCGGGAAGATTTTCCCGATCTGTGTCGGCTCGATGTCGACGTGCACGAACTTCCGGCCGGCCATGTAGACGTCCAGCCTGCCGGTGTGGCGGTTGGCCCAGCGGTTGCCGATGCCGAGGACGAAGTCGGATTCCAGGAAGGTGGCGTTGCCGTAGCGGTGCGAGGTCTGGAGGCCGACCATGCCGGCGTTCAGCTCGTGGTCGTCGGGGAGGACGCCCCAGCCCATGAGGGTGGGGACGACCGGGATGCCGGTCAACTCGGCGAATTCCACGAGGAGTTCGGAGGCGTCGGCGTTGATGACTCCGCCGCCCGCGACGATGAGCGGGCGTTCGGACTCACCCAGGAGCGCGAGGGCCTTCTCGATCTGGGCGCGGGTCGCGGACGGCTTGTAGGCCAGGAGTGGCTCGTACGTGTCCGGGTCGAACTCGATCTCGGTGAGCTGGACGTCGACGGGCAGGTCGATCAGGACGGGCCCGGGGCGGCCGGAGCGCATCAGATGGAAGGCCTGCTGGAAGACGCCCGGCACCTGCGCCGCCTCCAGCACGGTGACCGCCATCTTGGTGACCGGCTTGGCGATCGAGGCGATGTCGACGGCCTGGAAGTCCTCCTTGTGGATCACGGCGGTCGGCGCCTGGCCGGTGATGCACAGGATCGGGATGGAGTCACCGATCGCGGAGTACAGGCCGGTGATCATGTCGGTGCCGGCCGGGCCGGAGGTGCCGATGCAGACGCCGATGTTGCCGGGACGGGTGCGGGTGTACCCCTCCGCCATGTGCGAGGCGCCCTCGACATGGCGGGCGAGGGTGTGGTCGATCCCGCCGGAGGCCTTGAGCGCGGCGTAGAAGGGGTTGATCGCCGCGCCCGGGACACCGAACGCGTCGGTGACGCCCTCCCGCTTGAGGATCTCAACTGCCGCGCGGGCAGCGGTCATTCGAGCCATTGCGTACTCCTGCTTCGACGGTTGGATGCAGGCTCCCGTCGCGCCCCGCGGAGAGCTTCATGTTTCCACCGGAATTCGCAATGAATTCCATATTGTGGAAATTAATTTCTACTATCTGGAAGCAATGTAAGCGGGGTCCCAAGGGCCGTCAAGGCACGGCACCCATCCGGCAGGAACCACTCCGCCTGCCCCGACGTCTCTTGCTCGCCGTGATCGCGTACGCGTCCGTGTAGTGCGTCGGACGCCCGTTGTCCGAACTCCCTGCCGTGGATCGCCCGCTTGGAGGACGATGGGGGTCTGTCCCGTGGGGCGTTTGTGGATGTGACGTTTCTGGAGTGGTCATGGCCGAGAGCGTGCCGGTGCGGTGTCCGGCCTGTCGGCGCGAGCATGTGTATGCGGCGCCGTCGTATCCCTGTGTGTGCGGAGCGCCTGTCACGCCCGAACTTGACCGGGACGCTGTCCCGGAGGCCCTCACGCACCACACCTGGGACGACGACTGGATCACGGTCCAGTGCACGGCCTGTGGCCGCCAGGACCAGTGGCCGCGGCCCGAACTGGGGTGTCCCTGCGGCACTGTGCTGCGGGTGCCGCTGGTTCAGGAGCGGTCGGGGCGGGAGGATGCGTTGACGGAGGAGACGCAAGGAGAGAGCGACTCGGGTGCCGGTACGGGCCGTGAGTCGGAAACCGCGGACTCCGGCGCCGACGAAGGCACCGGCCAAGCTGCGCCCGCGCCATCCGACTCCCGTCGTCCCCGCATTCCTCTCCCGCGCGCCGCCCCTTCTCCCCGGCCCCCCTTCCACCCGGTGACGATCCGTACGGCCCGGGACGCCGTGACCGCCTCCGCCCTGTACCTCCGCTGGCTCGGTTACCAGGAGATCCGGCGGGCGGACCAGCGCCCGCCCTCGGGGATCGGGCTGGCCGCGCGCGGCGTCCTCGCGCAGATCGACCCGACGCTGCGGCCGGCCTCGCTGCGCGACGTGGAATGCCTGTGGCTGACGGCGATGACGGAGTCGACGGGCTGCGTCTACTTCTCCCTGGCCGGGTACGCGGAGGACGCCCGCTCCGTCGCCGACTCCCTCGGCGTCCCCCTCTTCGTACTGGACCTCACGGGCACGCCCCAGCCGGTCAACAGCTTGGCGGACGAACTGGTCGCCACGGGGGCCTGACTTTGGCCGGGACCCCGCTGGGGGCTCCGCCCCCAGACCCCCGTACCGGCCTGAACGGCCTCGTCCTCAAACGCCGGACGGGCTGGTTTATTCATGCGGGACTCAGCTGCAAAGTTCGCATACTTGGCCCATGCCCATAAGACCCGCCACCCCCGCCGACCTCCCCCTCCTCCAGGACATCGAGCGCGCCGCAGGCGAACTCTTCCGCCCCCTCGGTATGCCGGAGATCGCCGCCGACGAGCCGCCCGCGCTCGACGAACTGGAGCGCTTCCGGCAGTCGGGACATGCCTGGGTCACCGATGACGACGTCACCGGGCGAGTCGTGGCGTATCTGATCGGGGAGCCTGTGGACGGCGCGTTTCACATCGAGCAGGTCACCGTCCACCCGGACGCGGGCCGCCGGGGCGTGGGCCGGGCCCTCGTCGCGTACGCCGCCGAGCGCGCACGCGACGAGGGCCTGCTCGCTCTCACTCTGACCACCTTCACGGAGGTCCCCTGGAACGCCCCGTACTACGAGCGCCTCGGCTTCCGCGTCCTGACCGGTCCCGAACTCACCCCGGGCCTACGGAAGATCCGCGCCACGGAAGCCGAACACGGCCTGGACCGTTGGCCCCGGGTCTGCATGCGCAAGGACATCGCCGACTAGGCGCGTGTCGAAAGCGCTTTGAAGGTCGCGCGGACAAGCGGCGGATGCAGCAGGCAGGAACGGGGCAGGCGCAAGTTCCGTGATCATGGAGTTGCTGACTGTCCGCGCGACCTCTTATAGACGGAAGTCATGCGCTCCTGGACGAAAGACGGATGCCCGACCGCCGGCTGTCTCTCTAGCGTCGACCGGACCGATGACGTCGACTACGCGGTGAAGTACGCGGTCAACGCCGCGATGCTCGGCGGTGTCGCCGCCCTTCTCCTCATGGCCACCCGCCAACTGCGTCGACAGGAGCCGAGCGCATGCTGACCGTCCGCGGCATCTCCTACCTGGTCGGCGAGGCGAGCACCGATGACGTGCGGCGGGACCTGGAGGTCATCGCCCGGGACCTGCACTGCACCACGGTGATGCTCATCGGGGACGGGAAGCGGTTGATCGATGCCGCCCGCACCGCCCTCCATACCGGTCTCGGCGTCTACATCCGGCCCCACGTTCCCGAACTGCCTCAGCCGAAGCTGCTGGAGCACCTGGACGCCGTCGCCGAGGCGGCCGAAGAACTTCGCCTGGAACACCCGGACCGGGTGACGCTCCTGGTCGGCAGCGAGTTCTCCCACACCGTTCCCGGCATCGTCCCCGGACCTCGCTCGTTCCTGCGCCTGAAGCTCATCGTGCGTTTCCACCGCGTGCTGCGGCGCCGGATCGACCGGCGGCTCCACCGGCTGCTCGCCACCGCCGTGACCACCGCGCGGCGCCGCTTCGGCGGGCCGGTCACCTACTCCGCGGCCGGGTGGGAACACGTCGACTGGTCGCTGTTCGACCTGGTCGGCGTCAGCTTCTACCGCTCCGGCCGCAACCACGCCACCTACACGGACCGCCTGCGCGCCCTGGTTCGCGACCACGACAGGCCCGTCGTCATCACCGAGTTCGGGTGCGGTGCCTTCACCGGAGCCGACCAGCGGGGAGCCGGTTCCTTCTGGATCGTCAACTGGTTCGCCACACCCCCGCGCATCCGCGGCGACCACCCCCGCGACGAGGCCGTCCAGGCCCGCTACCTCGGTGAACTCATCGACCAGTACGACGCGGAGGGCGTGCACGGCTGCTTCGTGTTCACCTTCGCCATGCCCGACTTCCCGCATCACGACGATCCTCGTCTCGACCTCGACAAGGCCGGCTTCGGGGTCGTGGCGGTGACCGGCGACGGTGCGTGCAGCCCCAAGGAGGCGTTCCACGAGGTCGCGCGGCGCTACGGCGACATGGCCGTGGAGGAATGACCGAAAGATGAGCGGCCCGGAAGACGAGCCGCCGGCCGAGTGGGCGGCCCGGCACGAGAGACGCAGGTCACATTCGCGGATGTCACATCTCGCCGAGCCGAGCCGTCGTAGAGGTGAAGCCACCAACAACGACGGAGGAGCTCATCGTGGAAGCTCGCTTGGACATCATGGCCCGCCCGGGCGCAGCCAAGGCCTTCAAGCACATCGTCGCGGCGGGCAAGGCGCTCGCGGACTCGACTCTGCCGCTCTCGACGCAGGAACTGGTGAAGCTTCGCGCCAGTCAGATCAACGGCTGCGGCTTCTGCACCGACATGCACAGCAAGGACGCCATGCACGCCGGGGAAACCTGGACGCGCCTCAACCTGGTCGCGGCCTGGCGGGAGGCCACCGTGTTCACCGAGGCCGAACGCGCGGCCCTGGAACTGGCGGAGCAGGGCACCCGCATCGCGGACGCGGCCGGTGGTGTCACGGACGAGGCCTGGGCGAACGCCGCCAAGTACTACGACGAGGACCAGCTCGCCGACCTGGTGTGCGTCATCGCCATCATCAATGCCTTCAACCGCGGGAACGTCATGCTCCAGACACCCGCAGGCGACTACCAGCCCGGCATGTTCGGATAACTCGGATTAAGAGAACCACCGCGGCACACGCACGCCCCGGGCACCTCTCGCAGGTGGCCCGGGGCGCTGCGGCTGTCTAGTCCGCGTATGTCTCCCGCAGCTCCACCTTCCGCACCTTCCCCGACACCGTCATCGGAAAGGACTCCAGGATCCGCAGCCGACTGGGCACCTTGTAGTGCGCCAACTGCCCCGCGCAGAAGGCCCGTAGCTCCTCCAGGGTCAGCGGGTCGGCGGGGTCGCGCGGGATGACGCAGGCGAGTACCTCCTCGCCGTACCGCTCGTCGGGTACGCCCACCACCTGGACGTCCGCGATCTTCGGGTGCGCGTACAGGAACTCCTCGATCTCGCGCGGGTAGATGTTCTCGCCGCCCCGGATGATCATGTCCTTGATCCGGCCGACGATCTGGACGTATCCGTCGTCGAGCATCACGGCCAGATCCCCGGTGTGCATCCAGCGCCCGGAGTCGACGGCCTCGGCGGTCTTCTCGGGTTCGTTCCAGTAACCGAGCATCACGCTGTAGCCGCGGGTGCACAGTTCACCGGCGGAGCCGCGTGGCAGCGTCACCCCGTTCGCCGGGTCGACGATCTTGACCTCGATGTGCGGCAGTACGCGGCCGACCGTGCCGGTGCGGTGTTCCAGGTCGTCGTCACGGCGGGTCTGGAGGGAGACGGGCGAGGTCTCGGTCATGCCGTAGCAGATGGAGACCTCGGCCATGTGCATCTCGGACACGACCCGTTTCATGACCTCCACGGGGCAGGGCGAGCCCGCCATGATGCCGGTACGCAGGGAGGAGAGGTCGTACGTCGCGAAGTCCGGGAGGTTCAGCTCGGCGATGAACATCGTCGGGACGCCGTAGAGGGACGTACAGCGCTCCTGTTCGACGGCCTTCAGCGTCGCCGCGGGATCGAAGGACGGGGCCGGGATGACGACGCACGCGCCGTGGGACATGGCGGCCAGATTCCCCATCACCATGCCGAAGCAGTGGTAGAAGGGCACCGGCACACACACCCGGTCCTGCTCGGTGTAGCCGACGGTCCGGCCCACCCAGTAGCCGTTGTTGAGGATGTTGTGGTGGGAGAGCGTGGCCCCCTTCGGGAAGCCTGTGGTGCCCGAGGTGTACTGGATGTTGACCGGGTCGTCGCAGCTCAACTCGGCTTCCAGGCCAGCCAGTTGTTCGTACGGGACCGATGCCGCGCCCGCCACCAGCGTGTCCCAGCTCTCGTCGCCGATGTACACCGTCTCGCGCAACTGCGGGCACTTTCCGCGCACTTGGTCGACCAGCGCCCGGTAGTCGCTGCCCTTGTGCGCGAGTGAGGCGACCAGGAGCGAGATCCCGGCCTGCTTCAGTACGTACTCCAACTCATGGGCGCGGTAAGCGGGGTTGATGTTCACCATGATCGCGCCGAGGCGGGCGGTCGCGTACTGGATGAGCACCCACTCGGGACAGTTGATCGCCCAGATGCCGACCCGGTCGCCCTTCGCGACCCCCTTGGCGAGCAGCCCGCGCGCCACCTCGTCGACCGCGGCGCCGAACTCCTCGTACGTCCAACGCCGTCCGGAGGGCACATCCACGAGCGCGTCCCGCGCGGGATATGTGGCGATCGCCCGGTCGAGACGGGATCCGATGGTGTCGCCGAGCAGGGCAGTATCGCTCGTCCCGTGCGCGTACGAAATCTCGGTCACCGGAAGTCCTCCTCGCGGTACTCGGCGTCCGACCCCGCGGCCGTCGCCTCACGCAGCTCGATCCGGCGGATCTTGCCCGACACGGTCTTGGGGAGGTCGCCGAACTCCAGGCGGCGGATGCGCTTGTACGGGGCGAGGGTGGTGCGCGCGTGCTCGAAGAGGATCTTCGCCGTGTCGGGGCCCGGCTCCCAGCCCTCCGCGAGCACGATGTACGCCTTCGGGACGGCGAGCCGCAGTTCGTCGGGCGCGGGGACGACGGCCGCCTCGGCGACGGCCTCGTGCTCCAGGAGCGCGCTCTCCAGCTCGAAGGGGCTGATCTTGTAGTCGCTGGCCTTGAAGACGTCGTCGGCTCGGCCCACGTACGTGATGTAGCCGTCCGCGTCCCGCGAACCGATGTCCCCCGTCCGGTAGTAGCCGCCCGCCATCGCCTCCGCCGTACGGTCGGGGTCGCCGTGGTAGCCGGTCATCAGCCCCACGGGCTTGCCGGACAGGTCCAGCGCGATCTCGCCCTCGTCCGCACCCGGCGCACCCGACACCGGATCGAGCAGTTCGACCCGGAAGCCGGGGCTGGGCCGCCCCATGGAGCCGGTCTTCAGTGGCTGCCCGGGGCTGTTGGACACCTGCACGGCCGTCTCGGTCTGCCCGAAACCGTCCCGGATCGTCACGCCCCACGCCCGCCGCACCTGCTCGATGACCTCGGGGTTCAGCGGCTCCCCTGCGGCGACGGCCTCGCGCGGCGGGGTCCGCAGCTGGGTCAGGTCGGCCTGGATGAGCATGCGCCACACGGTGGGCGGAGCGCAGAAGGTCGTCACTCCCGCGCGGTCCATCTCCGCCATCAGGCGGGTCGCGTCGAAGCGCGTGTAGTTGTGGATGAAGACGGTCGCCTCGGCGTTCCAGGGGGCGAAGAGGTTGGACCAGGCGTGCTTGGCCCAGCCGGGCGAGGAGATGTTCAGATGGACGTCGCCGGGCTTGAGGCCGATCCAGTACATGGTCGCCAAGTGGCCGATGGGATACGACACATGGGTGTGCTCGACGAGTTTGGGGCGCGCGGTCGTGCCCGAGGTGAAGTACAGCATCAGGGGGTCGTCGGGGCTGGTGGCGCCGTCGGGCTCGAAGTCCGCGGGGGCGGCGTACGCGTCCTCGTACGACCGCCAGCCGTCCCGCTCACCGCCGACCGTGATGCGGGTGTAGCGGCCGGGCACGTCGTCGAACTTGGCGGTGTCCTCGGCCCGTACGACCACATGCCGTACGCGCCCGCGCTCGACGCGGTCGCGCAGATCCGCGGGGCCGAGCAGCGGTGTCGCGGGGATGACGACGGCGCGCAGCTTCATCGCGGCGAGGGCCGTCTCCCACAGCTCGGCCTGGTTGCCGAGCATGACGAGGACGCGGTCCTCGGGGCGTACGCCCATCTCGCGCAGCCAGTTGGCGGCGCGGGCGGAGCGTTCGGACATCGCGGCGAAGGACAGCTCGACGCGCTCGCCGTCCTCCTCGACGATGTGCAGGGCCGTGCGGTCGTTGCCGCGTGCGATGACGTCGAACCAGTCGAGGGCCCAGTTGAAGTACTCCGGCCGGGGCCAGGTGAAGCCCTCGTATGCCGTGGCATAGTCCTCGCGGTGCTTCAGCAGGAAGTCCCGCGCGCTGCGGAAGCGCTCCGTCGGCGTCGTCATCCGTCGTCCTCCTCGAACCCGGCCACATTGCCGGGCGGCTCAATGACATCGTGTATGCGTGACGTGGATCTCACTACCCCCGAACGGGGGGTGCGCCGCGGCGGAGGGACGGGCAGATGACAGCAGATGTGATCGGAGCGGTGGAGATGCGGGGCGCCCTGATACGGCTGCGGCGCACGACGGGACTGCCGGTCGCCTTCGGCGGGCTGGTCGAGCCGGATCGCGGGCAGGTGCGGATCAGCGAGCTGAACGGTGCGAGGACGATGGCGCTCAGGTCGCTCGCGGTGACGTCGGGCAACGGGCTCGGCGGCAAGACCGTGGCCCTGGCCCGGCCCTGTGCCGTCACCGACTACTCCGCGTCGCGGCAGATCAGCCATGAGTACGACGCCGCGGTCGCGGCGGAGGGGCTGCGGTCCGTCCTCGCGGTGCCGGTTGTCGTACGCCGCCGGGTGCGCGGGGTGTTGTACGGCGCGCTGCGTACGGCTCAGCCGCTGGGCGACCGGACGTTGAGCGCGGCGGTGGAGGCGGCGCGGGACGTGGAGCAGTCGCTGGTCGTACGGGACGAGGCGCAGGGTCTGCTGGCGGCGGCGCGTGAGCCCGAGGCTGGCGCGGCGTGGGAGCAGGTCCGGGAGGCGCACGGGGCGTTGCGGGCGCTGGCCCCGCGGGTCGCGGACCCGGAGCTGCGGGCCGAGCTCCTCGCGGTCTGCGACACCTTGGCGGCCGCTCCGGCTCCGGCCACGGCGGCAGGTGGGGTGCGGCTCACCCCGCGTGAGCTGGACGTTCTGGTCTGTGTGAGCGCCGGCGCGACCAACGCGGTTACCGCGGAGCGGCTGGGGCTGCGGGCCGAGACGGTGAAGGCGTATCTGCGTTCGGCGATGCGGAAGCTGGGGGCGCATACGCGGCTGGAGGCAGTGGTGGCGGCTCGGCGGGCGGGGCTGCTGCCCTGAGGACGAGTGAGGCTGCCGCCCTGAAGTCAGGTGCCATTCATACTCGGGCGCCCTGAAATCCCGTATACGAAAACCTGCCCCCACGCTGAACCTTGTTATTTCCCTCACGGTGCACCCCTCCGAAATTCAGGGGGTCTTTGCTTAATATTGAAACGGACACGACATGAGAGGGGCGGTGCGCGTGCGACGGGATACCGAAGAGCCTGTCAGACCCCGTTCCGACCAGGTCATCGGCCGGGACGAGCTGCTGGGGCGGGCGCGTGACCAGCTCTCCGGAGGGGGCAGCGTGCTCTTGCACGGGCCGCCCGGAATCGGAAAGTCGACCATGCTGCGCGCACTGGGCGCGGAATACGCCAACTCGGCCCGGACCGTGTTGCGTTGCTCGGCCACCGAGTCGGAATCTCACCTCCCCTTCCTGGCCCTCGTCGATCTGCTCGGCCTCGTCGCCGACGAGGTGGCGGACGCGCTGCCCCTGCCGCAGCGTGCCGCGCTCGAAGCCGCGCTCACCGGCCGCGCCGAATCGTCGCTGCACCAGGACGGCCTGGCACTGCGCCTCGCGGTCCTTTCGGTGCTGCGCGCCCTGGCGGCCAGAGGTCCCGTTCTCCTCGTCGCCGACGACCTTCAGTGGCTGGACGCGCCCAGTGCCGAGCTGCTCGGTTTCGCGGCCCGTCGCCTCGGTGGGATGCCGGTGCGGATGCTCGGCGCGGTGCGTACGCGCACGGAACCGAAGGAGCAGGAACACCTTCCGTATCTACGCGCGTATCCTCCGGAGTCACTCGCCCTGCGCCTGACCCCGCTCACCCACTCCCACGTGTCCGAACTTCTCGCCGCCCGCGGTTACACCGGTCTGCGCCGCTCGACCGTCCGGGACATCCACCACACCAGCGGCGGCAACCCGCTGTTCGCGCTCGAACTCGGCCGCGCCCTGGCCGAGAGCCCCACGCCGCCCCGCCCCGGCGAGCCGCTGCCGGTGCCGACCTCGTTGCGTGCCCTCGTCCTCAGCCGCCTCGACCTGCTGTCCGCCGAGGCCCGGCGCACGCTGCTCGTCGCGAGCGCCGGGGCACGCCCCACGCTCGCTCTGCTGCACGCCGCGGGCCGCACGGACGCGGAGTCCGAGACGGCGCTCGCGGCCTCCCTCGGGCTGGTGGCGACAGGCGGTCCGGACGGCCAGGAGGGAACCGTACGGTTCGCGAATCCACTCGTCTCGGCCGCGCTCTACGCGCAGGCGACGCCCCAGGAGCGGCGGGCCGCTCATGCCGCGCTGTCCACGGCGGCCTCCGACCCGATCGAACGGGCCCGCCATCTGGCCCTGGCCACGACCGGTACGGACGAGACGGTCGCCGCGCGGCTCGCCGAGGCCGCGACCCTGGCCCGGGACCGCGGCGCCCCCTCGGTCGCGGCCCAACTCGGCCTGCTCGCGGCCCGGCACACCCCGCAGGACGTCCAACCGGGCGCGGACGAACGCCGGTTGACGTCCGCCGAGGACGCGCTGACCTCCGGTGACATCGACCTCGCACGGGAGGTGGCCCGCGACGTACTGGACCGGGCGACCGATGCGGCGATCCGGGTACGCGCCTGGATGGTTGTGATCGACGCGGCGGGCCAGGCGATGGCCGAGGTCGAGTCCGTCTTCCCGCAGGCCCTCGCCGACGCGGGCGAGGACCCGCGGCTGCTCGCGCTGGTCCGCTACCAACTCGCCTGGCGGGCCTTGCTGGTCGAGGGTGAGATGACCAAGGGCCGCGAGGAGGCCGCGCACGCCGCGCGGCTCGCCGCCACGGCCGCCGACCGGCGCACCGAGCTGATGGCCCTGTCGTTCCAGGCCCAGATGGAGACCCTGATGGGGCACCCCGAGGCCCCGGCGACCCTGGAACGGGCGCTCACCGAGCCGCAGGACCCGAGGGTGACCTGCGATCACAACGGCGCGGGCGCCACCCGGTTCCGCTGGCAGATCATGAGCGACCAGCTCACCGAGGCGCGTACGACGATCACCGGGCTCCTCAGCGAGGTCCGCAAGCGCGGCATGGTCGAGGCCGAGGTGCACTTCCTGCGCGGGCTCGCCGACACCGAACTGCGCGCCGGGCACTGCGGCCGGGCCCTCGACCTCGCCCACGAGAGCCTCGCGCTCGCGCGGGACACGGGGATCGGCGAGGCGGCGGGCAACATGTTCACCTCGCTCGCCGAGGCCGCGGGCGGTGACGTGGACCGGGCCCTCGCCCTGGCCGGCGACGCCGTCAGCCGTGCCGAGGAGGACGGCGACCTGATCTATCTCTCGCGTGCCCTGGGCGCGCTGGGACACGCCCAGCTCGTGGCCGGGGACGCCGCGGGGACGGTCCAGTCACTGCGCAGGGCACGGGAGTTGGAACAAGGGCTCGGCATCTTCGATCCCGCGCGCGGCCGTTGGCACGGTGACCTCGCCGAGGCACTGATCCGGATCGGCGAGCTCACGGAGGCGCAGGACGTCATCGACGCCACGCGCGAGCACGCTCAGCGGCTGGGTCGGGCGAGTGTCCTCGCCGTACTGGACCGGGCGGAGGCCCTGTTGAAGGCCGCGCACGGTGAACACGAAGCGGCCGTACGGCAGTTGACGTCCGCGCAGGAGCGGCTGGCGAAGCTGGGATACGGGCTCGAAGAGGCGCGTGTGGCACTGGAGTTGGGGCGACTTCAGGCGGAACGGTCAAAACGGGTGGGGGGATCGGGGCGGTCGGCACGGGGTGCGTACGACGAGGCAACGCGGCTGTTGCGGCGGTGCCGGGCTGTGCCGTGGCTGCGGCAGGTGGAGGCGGCTGTGGTGGGTTCCACGGGTTCTGCGAGGGCTGTGGGCTCGATGGCTGCGATGGGTTCCGTTGCCGGCCCCGGGTCGCCGGTCGGCGGCCGGTCCGCTCCTGTGGAACTCGACCGGCTCGCCTCGACGGAGCGTCAGGTCGCCGCGCTCGTGCTCGAAGGGGCCACCAACCGGGAGATCGCGGCACGGCTGTTCATCAGCGTGAAGACGGTCGAGGCGACGCTGACGAGGGTCTACCGGAAGCTGGGGATCCGGTCGCGGGTCGACATCGTGCGGTTGGCGGCGGGGCAACAGCGGACGGGGTGAATCGGGGGCGCGCGGAGGGTGACCGAGAGGGCGTACGGGTCTTGTGCGCGGGTCGAGCACGACGTGACCGAGGGGTCGTACGGGTCTGGCGACTGCGGTGGCGCGAAGGGTGGTAGAGGGTTTCCCCTCGCCAACTCCCGCAGGGCGTTCCCTAATTGGGAAACGGTGAGCCCGCTTCTAGCGTGAGACCCACGCCCGCAGGCCGTCGCAGCCACCCCCCACACCGCTCCCCCCCACAGTGCAACCCCCCACCGGCACTCCTGAGGAGACTCATGTTCGGGCTCACCTTTGCCAAGAAGGCCCTCGCCGTCACCGCGGCGGTCGCCGCCGCCGCGACGACCGGATTGCTCGGCGCGACCACCGCAAGCGCCGCTCCCAACCCCATCGTCGGCGGCACGACGACCACGGCATCCGCGTACCCGTACGTCATGCAGATCACCGACTCCTCCCAGAACCAGTTCTGCGGCGGAACGCTCGTGTCGGCGACCAAGGTCATCACCGCCGCCCACTGCATGGTCGGCGAGTCCACGAGCGGCGTCAGAGTCGTCGGCGGCCGCACCTACCGCAACGGCACGAACGGCACCGTGGCCAGAGTCAGCAAGATATGGATCCACCCGGACTACAGCACCGTCACGCGGGGCGACGATGTCGCCGTGCTCACCCTGTCGACGTCGATGCCGTACTCCCCGATCGGCTACGTCTCCTCCTCCGACACCGGCGTCTACGCGGCCGGCGCCACGGCCCGCATCCTCGGCTGGGGCACCACCCGCTCGGGCGGCTCCTCCTCCAACCAGCTGCGTACCGCGACGGTCCCGACCGTCTCGAACTCCTCGTGCTCGTCGGCGTACGGCTCGCGGTTCGTCGCCAGCGACATGGTGTGCGCCGGCTACACGCAGGGCGGCGTCGACACCTGCCAGGGCGACAGCGGCGGCCCGTTCGTGATCGGCGGCAGGCTCGCCGGCATCACGTCATGGGGCGACGGCTGCGCCGACGCGGGCGTCCCCGGCGTCTACACCCGGCTGACGACGTTCTCGTCGCTGGTGACGACACAGATCAACTCCTGACCAACTGACCAACAGACTCCTGAGCAACCAACTCAGGTAACGCCAGGGGGCGTTGCGGGCCGCCACGAGCGGGTCGCAACGCCCCCTATCCATGTGCCTGATCCAGTCGATGATCGGCGGCGCGGGCGGCTGCGCGATGACTGGGCTGGGCGTGACGGTGGCGGCGACGGGCCGGGCGGACTGAGGTTCTCTGTCCCCCTGGTACGTACGACCGCCTCTTCATGCGCGTACGACGGTGCCGAACCGGATGTCGTACGAGGCAGCCGCGCTCAGGACCGACAGCATCCGCTGCCCTTCCTCGACGACCTGGTCACGCTCGCCCTCGGTGAGGGGGTCGAACGGCTCGACGGTGAGTACGGCGCGGTCGCGTGACTCCTCCAGCCGCCATACGCCCCTGAGGAAGCCGTCGACGAGCAGCGTGCGGTACGCCTGATTGCCCTGCCAGCTGCGCCCCTTGTATTCGGCGGGGACCACTCGGGAGCGGTCGGCGTGGGAGAGGAGCAGGTTGTCGAACTCGGGCAGGAGGCGGGGCGGGGCCGGGGTGTCCGGGTCCGGGCGGGGTGCGTCCGGGAGGTCGAAGAGTTCGACGTCGTTCTCGTCGCGGAAGGTGATCAGCCGGGGTCGTAGCCGTTCGAAGGTCTCGCGCAGCCGGGTGAGGCCCGCCCAGGTCTGCATGTCCTTGACGGAGGCGGGGCCGAAGGCGGCGAGATAGCGCAGCACGGTGTCGTCGGGTGCGGGGACGGGCGCGGCGGGGCGGCCCAGCCAGTGTTCGGCGGTGGTGAGCGCGACCTGGCCGCTTCTGCCCCACATGCCGCGCGGGGTGACCTGGACGAGAGGCAGTCGGCAGCGGGCCGCGACGGTGAGGGCGAGCGGGTCGGCGTCGGGCCACTCGGCGAGCAGCGCCTCGCGCAACTGCTTCATGGTGCGCGGTTCGGCCTCGACGAGCTTCCGGCTGATCACGGCGAGCCGGTCCAGGTCGACTCCGGCGAGCCCCTTGCGGAAGCCGTACAACTCCCGCTCGCGCGCGGCCTGCACCAGCGGCCGCAGTATGAGGCAGTCGTCGGCGGTGTGCATATGGATGGTCGAGCGCATGGTCACGATGCGTACGACCGCGCGGGCGCCCATCGCCGCCGAGAGCTCCTCGGGGTCGAAGCCCTCGATGCGGGCGGCGAGCGCGTAGTACGGGGGCTTGACGTTCTGCGCCTGGAGGCCGACGAGTTGCTCGACGGCGTCCGTTGCGGACAGGACGGCCCGACGCAGGAGCAACTGCCGGTCGAGGGTCGCCCGGTTCAGGGCGCGGGCGCTGAGCACGGGGGCGGTCGAGGTCTTTGTCATGCTTCGCACGTTAGCGGGGGAGGCGGACACGGTCTGTCCGCATACAGGGGCGCCTTCAGCGAATTCCCTGCGATCAGTCAGACTCGGGGTAAGCCTGACTCGATGATGAGCGAGGCTGAGGGACAAGCAGGGACAAGAGACAGCCATTCGACTCGACACGGGAGGCAGTCGCGATGCCGGAGCGCCGAGCCCGCCCCGCACCCACCGCGAAGAGCAACCGCAAGTCGGTGTGGCGACGCGCCGTGACCCCGTCGGGACCACCGTCCTCGGAGCCGTCGGCACCTCGCCCGACTCCTTCGCCCACGACTGAGGCGGAACCGCGCAGCATCGTGCAGGCGGCGCTCTATCGCGACGGCGTACGCGTCTCCACCCCCGAGTCGCTCGCCGAGACCTTCCGTGAGCTGCGCAAGCAGCAGGACGGCATGGCGTGGATAGGGCTCGCCCGTCCGACGGAGGCCGAAATCCTGTCGCTGGCGGACGAGTTCGACCTCCACCCGCTCGCCGTCGAGGACGCGATGGAGGCCCATCAGCGACCCAAGCTGGAACGCTACGGCGAGACCCTCTTCGTGGTCCTGCGCGCCGCCCGCTATCTCGACGCACCCGAGGAGGTCGACTTCGGCGAGCTGCATGTGTTCGTCGGCCCCGACTTCCTGATCACGGTCCGGCACGGCGCGGCGCCGGATCTGTCAGCCGTCCGTCACCGCATGGAGGAATCACCGGAGTTGCTGAAGCTCGGCCCGGAGGCGGTCCTGTACGCGATCCTGGACGCGGTGGTCGACGGCTACGCACCGGTCGTCTCCGGCGTCCAGAACGACATCGACGAGATCGAGACCGAGGTCTTCAGCGGGGATCCCTGGGTCTCCCGCCGTATCTACGAACTCTCCCGCGAAATGGTCGAGTTCCAGCGCGCCACCCGCCCCCTGGTCGGCATGCTGCACGGTTTGATGGCGGGCTTCGCGAAGTACGGCACAGACGAGGAACTGCAACGGTATTTGCGCGATGTCGCCGACCACGTAACCCACACCAGCGAACGAGTCGACGGCTTCCGCCAGGCCCTCACCGAGATCCTCACGGTGAACGCGACGCTGGTCACGCAGCAACAGAACGCGGAGATGCGAGCGTTGGCGGAGGCGGGCTTCGAGCAGAACGAGGAGATCAAGCGGATCTCGTCATGGGCGGCCATTCTGTTTGCTCCCACACTCGTGGGAACCATCTACGGCATGAACTTTGAGGACATGCCCGAGCTGGGCTGGCATTTCGGATACCCCTTCGCTATCGGCTTGATGGGGGTTATCTGTGCCGGTTTGTACGTGATTTTCAAGCGTCGAGACTGGCTCTAGAACCCTCATCTCGCATCCAGCTCCCTTTCACTCTTTGCTCTCGCATCACTCAGGGATTGAGCAAAGAGCGGTCGTGGGGAGTCTGTGGGGAGAAAAGATGCGGGTGATCTCCTCGCCCTCCCCCTGACAAGCCACTGACCAGCTCTTTTGGGCGTCGGCGAATGCTGGGGGAGAACCCGGGGAGAAACGAATGACAGCCCACGCCTTGCACCTCCCACAACGAGCCCGCCTGGCTTCCTGTTCGGCGCTCCCCGCAGAGCCCGCTGGCCCTGCGGCGCATCACAGACAGCGACATCTACGCGCCACCTTGGCGCTCCCAACAGCTGGATCTACCCCGGCGACCATGTGCCCCGCCGGGGGCGCTCTCTGATGAGCTGGTCGGGCGCGGGGCGACAGCGCCCAACCCGGCGTTTCGACACCTGGTGCTGCTTCGCGGGCGGCGGGACGGGGCCGAACTCGTGACACGGACTTCTGTCGCCAATCCGGCCTGCGGGACGGCGTGTTCCATGCCGGTGCGCTGTTTCGTCGGGACCGCCGAGAAAGCTTGGGCGCCGGCCCGGAGCCAGGCGGTCAGGCAGGCAGGTGGAGGCGCAGACGGCGGGCGGCGGCGGCCACGGCCGCGCCGGCTGCCAGGGCGATCCCGGCCAGCGCCAGGAAGTAGGCGGGCAGGGGCAGGACGGCGGTCAGGCGGAAGAGCTGCCCGCCGAGGACGACTCCAACGGCGGCGAACATGCCGTTCAGCGCCAGGAATCGGTTGAGGTAGCCGGGTGGGGCGGCCGCGGCGGCCAGTGCCAGGCCGGCCGGGGCGAGCACGACCTCGCCCAGGGAGTACAGCAGGTAGACGGCGATCAGCCAGGCCACCGAGACGTCGCCGGTACGGGCCATGACGGCGGCCGCCGTCATGACGATGAAGCTCAGCCCCGCCGCGGCCAGGGCTCCGGCGAACTTGGTGGTCGTCGGCGCACGCAGCCGGCCGGCGAAGGGCGCCAGGAGCAGGACGAACAGCGGGTGCACGGACTGCAGCCAGCTCGCCGGGACCGTGAAGCCGAGAACATCGCGGTCGGTGTGGTGCGCAGCGAAGAGCGACAACGCGGTACCGCTCTGCGCGAAGATCATCCAGAAGGCCGCCGACGCTGCCATGACCGCGGTGAAGGCGGTCAGCCGGTGGCGTTCGACGGCGCTGCGGCGGCCCAGGGCACGCAGATAGAGAAACGGCAGGCACACCGTGGCCAGGCCCAGCAGGGCCAGCACCGCGAGCAGCGGCAGCACACCGAGGACGACGGTGGTCGCGGCGACGGCACCGACCGCCACCACCACGGCGGCACGCCGGGCGGCGGTCCGGGCCTCCGCGCGGGTCAGGGGGCGGGTGGGTGCGCTGCTGACGCCGTCGAGGACGCGCAGGCCGATACGGAACTGGACAAGGCCCGCCACCATGCCGAAGGCGGCCGCGGCGAAGCCCAGGTGCCAGGTGACCTTTTCCGCGAGGAATCCGGTGACGACCGGGGCGAGCAGTGCGGAGACCTGGATGCACATGTAGAAGCGGGAGAAGGCCTCCTCCCGCTTGGCCGTGCCGCTGACCGCGGACACCATGGCAGCCAGGGACGGCTTGACCAGGCCGGTGCCCACCACGACGAGTGCGAGCCCGGTGTACAGGGCGGGGGCAGCCGTGACCGCGAGAACGGCGTGGCCGCAGGCGATGAGCGCGCCGCCCGCCAGTACGGCCCGGCGGGCCCCGAGCACCCGGTCCGCGAGCCAGCCCCCGGGCAGCCCGGCCATGAAGTTCAGGGACATGTAGGTCGCGAAGAGCGCGGTGGCCGTCTGCTGGGACATGCCCAGGCCGCCGTCGGCGGGGGCGGCGGTGAGATAGAGGACGAGGATCGCCGCCATGCCGAAGAAGCTGAAGCGCTCCCACAGGTCGACGCCGAGCAGGGTGAGAAAGCCCCGGCGGACCCCGGGGCCTGCGACGCCGCCCTCCCGTACGGCGGGCGGGTCCGTCCATGCGGCGGACCGGCTGTGCCCGCCCCCGGTGTCCCCACGTACCCCGGCACCGCTGTGGTCGCGTGTCCGGCTCGGGCTGTCCACGGTCTCTCCTTCGTGCGGTTCGGATCAGGCGACGGCCGGGTCGTGCGCGCGCAGCGGCTCCCACCAGGCGCGGTTGTCGTGGTACCAGGCGACTGTCTCGGCCAGAGCCGTGTCGAAGTCCTTCGACGGCCGGTATGCGAGCTCGGTGCGGATCTTCGTGAAGTCGACGGAGTAGCGCCGGTCATGGCCCTTGCGGTCGGGCACGAAGTCGACCATCTCCCAGCCGACGCCGCAGGCGTCGAGGAGACGCTGTGTCAGCTCCCGGTTCGAAAGCTCCGTGCCGCCACCGATGTTGTAGATCTCACCGGCCCGCCCCTGGCTGCGGACCAGTTCGATGCCGCGTACGTGGTCGTCGATGTGCAGCCACTCCCGCACGTTGAGGCCGTCGCCGTACAGCGGCACCTTCCGGCCTCGGAGCAGGTTGGTGATGAACAGTGGGATGACCTTCTCCGGGAACTGGTGGTGCCCGAAGTTGTTGGTGCAGCGCAGGACTCGCGTGTCCAGACCGTGGGTGCGGTGGTAGGAGAGGACCAGCAGGTCGCTTGCGGCCTTTGACGCCGAGTACGGCGAACTGGGGTGCAGCGGGTCCGTCTCGGGGCAGGCGTGGTCGACGGAGCCGTACACCTCGTCCGTGGAGATGTGGACAAAGGTGCCGATGCCGTGCCGCAGGGCCGCGTCGAGCAGGATCTGGGTGCCCACGACATTCGTCTGTACGAACGGGTCGGCGCCGGTGATCGAGCGGTCCACGTGGGTCTCGGCCGCGAAGTGGACGATCTGGTCGTGCTGCGCCACCAGCCGGTCCACGAGAGCGGCATCGCAGATGTCACCCTGCTCGAACGCGAAGCCGGCGCTGTCGCGCACGGCGTCGAGGTTGGCCGGGTTCCCCGCATAGGTGAGCTTGTCGAGGACGGTGACGCCGACGTCGCCGGGGCCGTGGGCGCCGAGCAGCGTGCGGACGTAGTGCGAGCCGATGAAGCCGACTCCTCCGGTTACCAGAATCCTGTTCGTCATGAGGAGATCTGCACCTTGCTGTTGTCTCCGAGGATCAGTCGGTGCGCCGCACGGGTCCGGGGCGCCGGGGTGACCTGGACGTTGCGTCCCACGAGGGAGGACTCCAGCCGGCGGACGCCGATGATGGAGGAATCGCCGAGGACGATCGAGAACTCGATCTCACTGTCCTCCACGCGGCAGTTGTCGGATATCGAGGTGAAGGGGCCGACGTACGAGTCGGTGATCGAGGTGCCCGCTCCGACGACGGCAGGTCCGACGATGCGCGATCTCCGCACGACGGCGCCTTCGGAGATCTCCACCCGTCCGATGATCTCGCTGGCGTCGTCCACGTCGCCCTCGATCTTGGTGATCAGGGCCTCCAGGACAGTTCGGTTGGCCTCGAGCATGTCCTCGACGCCGCCGGTGTCCTTCCAGTAGCCGGTGATCGTGGTGGAGCGGACGCTTTTGTCCTGCTTGATCAGCCATTCGATGGCGTGGGTGATCTCGAGTTCGTCACGCCAGGACGGCTTGATCGCGCGTACCGCCTCGTGGACGGCGGACGTGAAGAGGTAGACGCCGACCAGGGCGAGGTCGCTCTTGGGGTGGATCGGCTTCTCCTCCAGGCCGATCACCCGGCCGGACTCGTCGAGTTCGGCGACGCCGAAGGCCCGCGGGTCGGGCACCCGGGTGAGGAGGATCTGGGCATCCGGGCGCTCCCGGCGGAACTCCTCGACGAGTCCGGTGATACCGCCGAGGATGAAGTTGTCGCCGAGGTACATCACGAAGTCGTCGTCGCCGAGGAAGTCCCGTGCGATCAGCACCGCATGGGCCAGGCCCAGCGGCTCTTCCTGCGGGACATAGGTGACGCGCAGCCCCATCTTCGAGCCGTCCCCCACCGCGTCCATGATCTCCTGGGCGGTGTCGCCCACGACGATGCCGACCTCTTCGATCCCGGCGTCGGCGATGGCCTCCAGGCCATAGAAGAGGACGGGTTTGTTCGCGACGGGGACCATCTGTTTCGCCGAGGTGTGGGTGATCGGACGCAGCCGAGTCCCTGCCCCTCCGGACAGGACGAGTGCCTTCACGTGTTCGCTCCGTGGGTCTGCGGCGCTTCGCCGGCAAGGTGGGTGGGTGGGGGCCCGGGGGATGTCACCGAGCGCGGTGCTGGGCGGTCAGGCGTTCGAGGATCGGGACGGTGTCGTTCGGGGTGGGCTCTACGAGGGCCTCCTGGCGGAGGCGTTCGGCGGCTTCCCGGAAGGACGGCTCCTCCAGGATCCGGACGAGGTTCTCGCGCAGAAGGTCCGGCTTGAGCTCACCGGCAGGGATGTAGAGCCCCGCACCGACGCGCTGCAGGTGCCGGCCCTTGACCGGGGTGTCCCAGGTGGCGGCAATCACGATCTGGGGGACCCCGTACAGCATGGCCGTGCCCCAGGTGCCCGAGCCGCCGTGGTGGACGATCGCCGAGCAGCTCGGCAGGAGGGCCTGCAGCGGGATGAAGTCGGCCAGCCGGGTGTTGTCCGGCACCTGGCGCAGGTTCTCCCGCTGGAGGCTGTCCATCGTGGCGATGATCTCGATGTCGAGGTCCGCCACGGCGTCGAGCAGGTCGGCCTGGGAGATGTAGTCCAGGCCGCGCTCGCGTCCGGCGACACCGAGGGTGAGGCAGACGCGGGGGCGCTGCGGGGGCTCGTACACCCACTGGGGCACGACGGAGGGGCCGTTGTACGGAACGTACCGGCTGGGAACGATCTTCAGTGCTGACTTGAGCCGGGCACTCTCGGGCAGCAGGTCGACCGTCCACTGGCCGGTGACGAGTTCCTCGTCGAAGGTGTCGCCGAAGCGCGCGGCCACGCCGCCCAGCCAGTCGGCGAGCGGGTCGCTCTGCTGGTCCGCCGGGCGGGCTCGGTTGAGCGCGAGGAACTCCTCCCGGGCGCGCATGGTGACGTCCTGGCCCCAGACGATACGGGCGTGGGCGGCACCGACGGCGCGCGCGGCGACGGCGCCGGCGTACGTGCCGAGCTCCCAGAGCACCAGGTCGGGCTGCCAGGTGCGGGCGAAGTCCACCATCCCGTCCACGAAGGTGTCGTTGTTGAGGGTGGTGTGGAACCGGCCGACCAGGGCCTCGTGCAGTTCGTGCAGATAGTCCCAGGTCAGGGTCTCCGGGGTGGAGAAGGTGAAGTCCCACTCGCGGCTGTAGGAGGTCGTGCCCGAGGGCGCGGGGGCGAACATGGTGTGGTCGGTGCCCACCGCGACGGCGGTCAGGCCGGCCCGGACGATGTCGTCGACCAGGACCGGGTGGCTGGCGACCAGCACCTCGTGCCCGGCGTTCTGCAGCGCCCACGCCGTGTTGACGATCTTGTAGAAGTGCGTCTTGATACCGGCACAGGCCAGGAGTACTCGCATGATCAACCTCTCGATTCAACGGCCCGGTCGGCCAGCATCTGCAGTACGCCGACGAGGGTGGCGGCCGCCACGAGCTGCCGGTTCGCAATCAGCTCCGGCATGTCCCGCAGCGGAATCCACGCCATCGCGTCGGATTCGTGTGGGTCGGTGGGCGCGCCCACCCGGGTGGCCGAGGCAGCCCGGAAGACGTGCTGCTCGGCGTTGGTGATCCCGGTGATCGGCTGGACGTAGCCGATCGGGGTCACGTCGGACGGGAGCCAGCCGGTCTCCTCGACCGCCTCACGGACGGCCGCCTCGGCCGGCGTCTCGCCCTCCTCCACCGCGCCGCCGGGAAGTTCCCAGCTCCAGGTGTCCGTGGTGAAGCGGTGCCGCCACAGCATCAGCACCCGGTCCTGGTCGTCCGTGATGGCCACGGCCACGGACGGCGGGATCCTGACGAGGTGGTGGTCCCGGCGCGAGCCGTCCGGGAACTCGATGTCGGACAGCAGCAGGTCCACCCACTCGCTCTCGTAGAGCGGGCGTTCGCCGTGCACGATCCACCGCATCGCCGGCCCCCTACACCCGGCTCGGAGCGGTACGGACGGCGACCTCGGCGACCAGTGCGGCCAGGGCGGCGGACCGGTCCGCGACGGGCTGCCAGCCGGTGATCCGGGTGAAGGCCGACGCATCGACCTCCATGCCCTGGAGGTCGGTGGCTTCCGCCTCGGTTGGCGGCGGGACCTCGACGACCGGGACGGGGTCCGCTCCGGTGTGGTCCGCCACGGCCGCCGCGATCGCCGTGAACATGTCGCCGAGCGGTTCGCTGCGGCCGGTCCCGATGAGCCAGTGCCGGCCCGCGAGGGCGTCGGCGTGGTCGAGGGCGGCGGCGAAGGCGCGGGCGACGTCCGTCACATGGATCATCTCCCGGCGGACGGTCTTGTCCCACAGCTCCAGACGCCTGCCCTCGAGGGCACGCCGGATCATGGTGACGACCACGCCGCGGTCGGCGGCCGTCTCCTGAGGGCCGGGTCCGAAGATGGTCGGCATCCGCAGGGAGACGGCCCGGATCAGGCCCTCGTCGCCGGCCGCCTTCAGCGCCAGCTCGGCCTGCAGTTTCTGCCGCGGGTAGGCACTCTTGGGGTCGTCCGGCTCGGAACCGTCGATGCGGACCTTGCCGGGGACGCCGACCGAGGCCACGGTTCCGGCGAACAGCACGGCCGGACGGCGGCCCGGTACGGCGTTCTCCCGCAGCACGCGTACAAGGTCGTGCACCAGCCCGACGTTGACCCGCTCGACGGCCGGGTCGGCGCCCGCGCCGCGCCACGAGGCCGCGCCGGAGATGCGGGCGGCCAGGTGCACGATGGCGTCCGCACCCTTGACGGCGGCGGCGAGCTGCCCGGGGCGGGTGAGGTCCGCGGCCACGGTCTCGACTGCGGCGCGGGCCCCCTCCGGTACGGCGGCCGGGCGGCGCGAGACCAGCCGCAGCTGAATGTCCCGTACGGCGAGCTCGCGGGTGAGGGCGGTGCCCAGATAGCCGGAGGCGCCGAGGACGACGACGAGCGGCCGGGGCGCGGCGGCGGTCACAGCGCCGCCTCGAGCGCGCAGCTGGTCCGGTAGTCCGGCAGGAGACCCAGCTCGAGGGCCTGCTCCAGGGTGGGGGCCACGATGTCGCGCTCCGACAGGATCGGCTCGACGCCCTCGATGGTGACGGGCAGTCCGAGTGCCGGGTCGAGCGGGGAGACGGCGTGCTCGTTCTCCGTGACGAACGGCCCGGACATCAGGTACACCATCGCGGTGTCGTCCTCGAGGGCGACGAACGCGTGGCCGACCCCGACGGGCAGGTAGGTCGAACGGAAGTGCTCCTGGTCAAGCAGGACCGAGTCCCACGTGCCGAACGTCGGCGACCCCACCCGCAGGTCGACCACCAGGTCGAGCGCCCGGCCTCGCGCGCAGTAGACGTGCTTGGCCGTGCCCGGCGGGGTCGAGGTGAAGTGCACACCGCGCACCACGCCTCGCCGGGAGTGGCTCTGGCTGGCCTGGTGGACAGGGAAGGCATGCCCGGTCGCGTCGGCGAAGAGCGGTCGCTGGTACGTGGCCACGAACAGGCCGCGGTCGTCGGGGAAGACCTTGGGCGTGAACTCGAAGGCGCCCTTGACGGCGAGTTCGCGGACGCCCGCGGCCGCGGTCGCAGTGGTGTCGGCGTGTTCGGTCATCATCTGTGGGTTCCCTGGGTCGTCACAGCTCGACGGCGTGTGAGGTGAGCAAGGCCATGAGCGTGCGGGCCTGCACGTTCACGTAGCGGCCGTACCGCAGCAGCGTGTTCAGCTGCCCCGCGGTGAGCCAGCGGTAGCCCGGCGGCGGCTCGTCGGGAGCCTCGGTCTCGTCGGCCTCGACGATCAGATAGCGCGCCTGTGCGTTGAGGAACCGGCCGCCTTCCTCCGAGTGGACGGCCTCGTAGCGGATCCGGTCGGGACCGGCGCCGAGCACCAGGTCGAGGAAGGGGGGCCGGGCGTCCCCGGTCAGGTGCGCGTAGTGCCGGGGCGTGTACTGGACGGTGGGCGAGAGCTCGATGGAGTCGATGAAGCCGGCCTCCACCCGGGCATGCGCGAGCAGGTGGGGGACGCCGCCGATCTTCCGAGTGACGAAAGCGATGACGCCCTGGCCGCGGGGTTCGAACAGCGGCTGGGTCCAGGATCCGACCTCGCGGTTGGACGCCTGGGCCCGCACGGCCACCACCCGGAAGTACCAGTCGCGTTCGTGGTCGATGGACTGGCCGCCGCGCCGCCAGCCCGAGACGCCGTGCAGCGGGATCCGGCGGACGTCGACGGAGTGCCGGGAGCGCTCCGCCGCGTACCAGGACAGCAGCTCTGCGTCGGTGTGCAGGGCACCGGTCTCCTCGAAGGGCACCGGGAGGCAGGCGAGCACGGTGCGCGAGTCCATGTTGACCACGTCGTCGCGGCGCAGCAGCTCGCCGATCTGACCCAGCGTCAGCCAGCAGAAGTCGTCCTGCAGGACGACGTCCTCCGTAGTCTCGACGATCACGTTGCGGTTGAACTTGCGGTAGAACCAGGCGCCGTGCTCGGACTGCAGGACGTCGGCGAGTACGGTCGCCCCGGCCGCCCCCGTGAAGTATTCGAGGTACTTCACGTCGGCGCCCTTGTGGACCTTGGTGTAGTTGCTGCGCGTCGCCTGGACGGTCGGTGACAGCTGGACCAGGTTCGCGTTGCCCGGCTCCATCTTGGCCTGCATCAGGAAGTGCAGGACACCGTCGAACTCCTTGGCAAGGATGCCGAGAATGCCGACCTCGGGCTGGTTGATGATGGGCTGCTGCCACTCGGGGAAGGGGCCCTCCCCCACCGTGACATGCAGGCCCTCCACGCTGAAGAACCGGCCCGTGTCGTGGACCAGGTTCCCGGTCGCCGGGTGGAACGACCAGGACTCCAGGTCGGCGAACGGAATCCGTTCCACCCGGAACCGGTTGACCAGGGACCGGTGGGCGAACCAGCCCGTGAAGTCGTCGACGGACATGCCCGATCCGGCGCCGGCAGCGGCGGACCGGGCCAGCCGCGCCGGCAGCCCGACATCTTCACGTGCGCTGAGCGTTGCTGTGGTCGACATCGGCTCGTCCTCGTCCGTCGTCCGGTCACTCGCCCCACTTCATGTAGATCACCGGCGGCTCGCGGCCCGGCAGCTGGCGCAGCGGGGCGTGGTCGAGGCCGAAGACCTCCCGCAGGGCCGTGGTCTCGCCCGGCCACTTGGGGTGGGCGAGCTCGTCGAAGGCGAGGATGCTGCCCTTGGTCAGGTGCGGGCGGATCGCCTCGAGCAGTTCCTTGGTCGGCTGGTACAGGTCGAGGTCGAAGTAAGCCATCGCGATGACCGTCTCCGGGTTCTCCTCCAGGTACTGCAGGACGGTCTCGCGGACGTCGCCCTGGATGACGAAGGAGCGCTGCGTGTGCCCGAACGGCTCGGACAGCTCGTGGGCCGCGAGGACCTCGCGCAGGTGCTCGACCTCGCCGTCCGGCACCGCGAACCGGCCGGGGACCGCGCTGGTGCTGACCTTGTCGACCTCCTCGATGTCATCGGGGAAGCCGGTGAAGGTGTCGAAGCCGATGATGCGGCGCAGCGAGTTGTAGGGCTCGTAGATGCTGCGCAGGGCCGTCAGGGTCGCCAGGTGGCGGCCGTGGAGGACACCGAACTCCATGATGACGCCCGGGACCTCGGGCAGCATGCGGTACAGCGCGTCCATGGACAGCAGGTCCGCCAGCTGGTGGCGGCGCAGGTACACCGGCAGGTTGTCGATCAGGTACTTGGGCGGGATCGGGCTTTCCTCGAAGAGCTTGGTGAGCCGCTCACGCGCTTCGCGCTCCTGGTCCGACTCGTGGGGAACGATCCGCGGGTCGGTGAATCCGTCCTTGGCCATGAGGGCCGGTCCTTTCGTCGGTGAGTCAAGAGAGCCAGGCGTCGGGTGCCGGTCCGCCACGGCCGACCGGGGGGAAGAGCGCGTCGAGCCGGTCCAGTACGTCCTGGGGCAGCGGCTTGTGCAGGGCAGCGAGGGCGCCGTCGACGTGGGCCGCGGTACGGGGGCCGATGACGAGCCCGGTCACCCCGGGGCGGGACAGGGCCCAGGCCATGCCGACCTCGGCGGGGTTCCGCCCGAGGTCGGCGCAGAGCTTCTCGTACGCCTCGATGGTGTCCCGGTGGTGTTCCAGGGCCTCCAGCGCACGGCCCTGACCCGATTTCACGGCGGTGTTCTCCCGCAGCTTGCGCAGAACGCCGCTGAGCAGTCCGCCATGCAGGGGCGACCAGACCAGGACGCCCAGGCCGTAGGCCTGTGCGGCCGGGAGCACTTCGAGCTCCGCGTGCCGGGTCACGAGGTTGTACACACACTGCTCGGAAGCGAGACCGAGAAAGTGCCGTCGCCGAGCGGCCTCCTGCGCGGAAGCGATGTCCCAGCCGGCGAAGTTGGAGGAGCCGACGTAGCGGACCTTGCCCTGGGCCACGAGGATCTCCATGGCCTGCCAGATCTCGTCCCAGCCGACGGCACGGTCCACGTGGTGGATCTGGTAGAGGTCGATCCAGTCGGTGCCGAGCCTGCGCAGCGAGTCCTCGCAGGCGGAGATGACGTTCCGCACCGACAGGCCCTGCTGGTAGGGACCGTCCCCCATGGGGTCGCCGACCTTGGTCGCGAGCACGATCTCCTCGCGCCGGGACGGGCGGGCCGCCAGCCAGCTGCCGATGACCTCCTCGGCGTGGCCCTTGTGGACGCGCCAGCCGTAGGTGTTGGCGGTGTCGAGGAAGGTGACTCCCTGCGCGACGGCGTGGTCGACCAGGCGGTGGGCACCGGACTCGTCGAGCCGGCCGCCGAAGTTCACGGTGCCGAAGGCGAGTTTGCTGATCTCCAGCCCAGTCCGGCCGAGCCGGGTGTGGAGCGGGCTGTGCGTCATCTGTCGAACTCCCCACTGTGTCGGCGGCTCTTGCGCTTCGGGTCCCAGCATGGAGAGGCCGTCTCGAACGGCCCTGGTGTCCGGCTGGGCCGCCGCCGGAGCATGAAAACGGTGTGGGGCCGGCGGGCCGGGAATCTCCCGGGCCCGCCGGCCCCACACCGTGTGCTGTCCGGCTCAGCCGAAGATGTGGATGTTCTCCTCGACCCAGTCGCGCAGGGTCAGCGGAGCCTTGCCGGTGATCTTCTCGACGGAGTCGGAGATCTTCCAGTCCCAGGCGGCCGACTGGCGCTTGAGCTCGAGCAGGGCTTCGAGGCGGGGACCGCCCCAGCCCAGGCGGTCGAACTCGGCCTGGGTCTCGGCCTGGGTGCGCTCGACGACCCTGACTTCCTGGCCGAGGGCTTCGCCGATGATCTCGCCCTGGCGCTGCGGGCTGAGGGCCTCGCCGCCGGTGAGGGTGTAGGCCTGGCCCTCATGGCCGGAGGTGGTGAGGACCTTGGCGGCAACGGAGGCGATGTCCCGCGGGTGGATCATCGCGGAGACCGGGTCGCCCTCGGTGACGTACATGGTCCGCTCCTTGCCGATGGTGTCGGCGTAGCCGTACAGGTAGACCATGAACGTGCCGGGGCGCAGGATGGTCCACTCCAGGCCGGACTCCTGGATGACCTGCTCGCCGGCGCGGTGGCCGGAGGTCAGCGGGTCGGTGGCGCCGTAGCCGACGCCGCTGGTGGAGAGCTTGACCAGGTGCTTGACACCGGCTTCGCGGGCGGCGGCGACGAGGGTGCGCTCCTGGACCGGGCCCTCGGGCCCGTAGCCGGGCGGGCAGACGAAGACGCGGTCGACACCGGCCAGGGCGGCGGGCAGCGTCTCGGGCTTGTCGAAGTCGCCGGCGACAACCTCGACGCCGGCGGGGAAGTTCGCCTTGCCGGGGTTGCGGGTCATCGCCCGCATGGGCACGCCGTCGGCGGCGAGCTGGGCGACGAGTTCGGAGCCGACGTTGCCGGTGGCACCGGTTACGAGAATCATTGCGTGTGTCTCCTTGGGATGTGCGGCACGGCGGAAGTCCGTGCGAGGGGCCACTCGTGGAGTGGGTGAGTCGGGGTTCGCCGCGGAGGCGGAGAGGGAGGCGGCGGCGGTGTCGTCGCCGGACTACTCGGACTCGGCGCCGCCGTGGCCGTGACCGCCGGCGAGCTTGACGTCCTTGAGGAAGAGCGCGGTCACCAAGCCGATCAGCGCGATCGGGATCACCGCGTAGAACGTGGCACGGAGCGAGTCCGCGTAGATGTCGACGACTTCGGCGCGGACGGAGCTGGAGAGGCGGCCGAGCACCTCGGGCGAGAGCGAGCCGTCCTTGTTGAGGCGGGCGCCGGCTTCGCCGCTGAGCCGCTCGTGGAGACCGGTGCCGAGCCTGGAGGTCATCAGGGCGGCGAAGAGCGAGACACCGAGGCCGGTGCCGAGCTGCCGCATGAGGTTGGTGGTGCCCTGTACGGCGCCGATGTCCTGCATGCTCGCGGTGTTGCGGGCGGCGAGGCTCAGGGCCTGCGAGTTGAGGCCGGCGCCGATGCCGAAGAGCATGACGTACACGACCGTGAGCGGGACGCCGGTGTCGGGGCCGGCGGTGGAGAACAGCACGCCCGCGAGAGCGAACACCGCCATGCTGAGCGCCGGGAACCAGCGGTAGGACCCGCTGTGCCCGATGACCTTGGTGCTGAGCCATGAGGTCACGACGACCCCGAGCATCAGGGCGGTGAGGGCGTAGCCGGACTGCTGTACGTCGAGGCCGAGGACGGTCTGCAGCCACAGGACCAGGTAGTTCAGCACGCCCAGTCCGATGAAGCCGGCGATGAAGCTGAGGATGACGACGATCGTGAAGGTCCGGTCGGCGAAGAGCCGGAGCGGGATGACCGGGTCGACGGCGCGACGCTGGGCGAGGATGAAGAGCGCCACGGCGAGGGCGGATCCGACGGCCAGGCCGAGGATGACGGGCGAGGTCCAGGAGTACTTGACGCCGGCCCAGCCGGTGAGGAGGTTGAGGGCGACGATCGCGGCGACGAGCAGGACGACGCCGGCGTAGTCGATGTGCGCCTTCTGGCGGGTCTGAGCGGGCAGGCGCAGCAGTGCGGAGACGACGACGAGGACGACGAGGCCGACGGGCAGGTTCACGAAGAACACCCAGCGCCAGTTGGCGAGGTCGGTCAGGATGCCGCCGAGGGTGGGGCCGAGGAGTGAGGCGGCGCCGAAGGTGATGGCGAACCAGCCGTAGTAGCGGGCGCCTTCACGCGGCGAGAACATCTCGCCGATGAGCGCGAGGACACAGATGAACAGGCCGCCGCTGCCGATGCCCTGGATGACGCGGAAGGCGATGAGCTGACCCATCGTCTGGGCGAGGCCGCACAGGGCGGATCCGACGAGGAAGACGACGATGGAGGCCATGAAGACGCGCTTGCGTCCGAAGAGGTCGCCGAGTTTGCCGTAGACGGGCACGGCGGCGCTGCCGCCGATGAGGTAGCCGGTGGTGACCCAGGCGAACTGGTCCAGTCCGCCCAGGTCGCTCACCACGTGTGGCAGTGCGGTGGCGACGATCTGCGTGTCCAGCAGGGACAGGAAGACCGCCACCATGAGGGTGAACACGACCGTGTTGGTGCGAGTCGGTGAAGCGGGTGCGGCGGAGGCGTTGACAGCCGGTTTGGCTGCAGGGGAAGCCATGAGAAATCCTTGTAATCGAGGAGCGGTGCCGTGATACGCAGGCGCCACTCGGAGTGGGAGTACGCAGAACGAACTCGATGAAGAACGCTGCTGTTGTCGCAGCGGAGATGGGGTGGTCGGATCCAGTCCGACTCCGGCCTCTTCGGCCCTCTCAACCACTGATCAGTCGTCAGTTGACTGCTGATCCTGGTTCTTCGCTGTCCGTTGCTGGGTGGCCACATCCTCCGTGTCGATTACAGACGCCCGGTACCTTAGCCGATGATCAGAGAGCGGTGCAACCGCTGTGCGGTCGGCCCGCCGGCCGACCGCCGGGCGGTCAGGGAACCAGCACGACCTTGCCGGTGTGCTGCCGGGCCTCCATCAGCTCGTGTGCCTTGGCCGCGTCCTCGAGCGGGATCCGGCTGTACACGGCGGGCGTGACCTGGCCGGACTCCACGTACTCCAGGAGCTCCTTGCGGCCCGCGGCGATGACCTCGGGCCGGTCCTGGAACAGGGCGTACAGGTTGAAGCCGTGGAGCGACTTCATGTCGATGAAGTCCCACGGCGAGATGGCCGGCGGGCGCTCGCCCGAAGCGCCGCCGTAGCAGACGATGCGCCCGAAGCGGGCGGCCAGCTGGATGCTGTGCGCCAGGACCTCGTTGCCGACCGTCTCGAGTACCAGGTCGGCGCCCTTGTCGCCGGTGGCCGCGCGGACCTCGTCCACCCAGTCCTCGTGCCCGTAGCAGATCGCGACGTCCGCGCCGACGGAGCGGATGAAGTCGAGCTTGGCCGGGGATCCGACGGTGCCGATGATGCGGCCGGCGCCCTTGGCACGGGCGAGCTGGACGAGGAGGTGGCCGATGCCGCCGGAAGCCGCGTTGATCAGGACGGTCTCGCCGGGCTTCAACTGACCGACCGTGGTGAGCACGTGGTAGGCGGTCTCACCGGGACTGGGCAGCGCCGTGGCCTGGGCGGCGTCGATGGTGGCCGGGATCCGGAAGACGGTGGCCGCGTACGCCGTCGCGTACTCGGCGTAGGCGCCGTAGCGGACCGGGGCGACGACGCGGTCCCCCACCGCCACGTTGCTCACGCCCGCGCCGACCGCCTCGACGACACCAGCGACATCGCCGGCGGGCGCGGCGGGCAGGGTGGCGGGGCCGCCGATGGGCAGGCCCTGGCGCTTCTGGACGTCTGCGTAGTTGACGCCGATCGCCTCGGCGCGGATCAGTACCTCACCGGGGCCGGCCTCCGGCTTGGGGGCGTCCTCGACGCGCAGGACGCTCGGGTCGCCGTGTTCGTAGTAACGGACGACGCGCATGGTTCCTCCAGGGGAGTCTGGGCGGGCGGTCACCAGGTGACCGGGACAGTGCGGAAGCCGCTGAGCAGCCGCCCGGGCATCCATTCGAGTTCGTCCTCGGTGCACGCGAGCGTCAGCGTCGGGAACCGGTCGAACAGGTTGGTCAGGGCGATCTGCATCTCCATGCGCACCAGCGGGGCGCCCAGGCAGTGGTGGATGCCGTGGCCGAGAGTGAGGTGGCGCGTGTCCTCGCGGCGGATGTCGAGCCGGTCCGCCTCCGGGAAGCGCTCCTCGTCCCGGTTGGCGGCGCAGATCGCGGCGAGAACTCCGCTGCCCGCGGGGATGGTGGTGTCCCCGAAGGTCATGTCCTCCAGCAGGATCCGGTAGGCGGCGCCGTCACCGGGACCCTGGTAGCGCATGAGCTCCTCGACCGCGTTGGGCATGAGCTCCGGGTGCTCGCGCAGGTCGGCCAGCTGCTCCGGGTGCAGCAGCAGCGTCGCGACGCACAGCCCGATCTGCAGGAACGTCGTCTCGTGGCCGGCCATGAGCAGCTGGGTGGCCGTGGAGACCAGCTCACCCTCGGTGAGCTGGTCCTCGTCGTCGCGTGCCGCGACGAGCGCGCTGAGCACGTCGTCCCCCGGGGCGCGCCGCTTGTCGGCGACGAGCGAACCGAGATACTCGCGCAGCTCCTTGGCCGCGGCCTGGATCTCCTCGACCGGGTTGTTCTCGAGGACCAGGAAGGCCTCCGACCACTTGCGGAACTGCGAGCGGTCACCGCGCGGTACGCCCAGCAGGTCGCAGATCATGTTGATCGGCAGCGGATGCGCGTACGCCTCGACGATGTCGGCGGAGTTGCCGCCTCGCTCCATCTCGTCGAGGAGCTCGTTGGTGAGCCGGTGGATGCGCGGACGGAAGCTCTCCACCAGTTCGGGCGTGAACGCCTTCGCAACGAGCCGCCGCAGCCGGGTGTGCTGCGGCGGGTCGGTGAAGTTGAGGCTCTCGAGCGGCGGCCAGTTGGTCATCAGCGGCACATCGGGCCGGTGCAGGTCCGCGCTGCACCGGGGGTCGAGCAGGACCCGGCGGACGTCTTCGTAGCGGCCGACCATGTAGCCGGGCGAACCGCTGGGCATCGTCAGCTGGGCCACCCGCTGCTCGCGCAGCGCGGCGAAGTCGACCGGGCAGCGGGTCGGGTAGTCCCGGCTGAAGGGAAAGGTGAACTTCGGTGCTTCTTCGGTCATCGGGGTCTCTTCATTTCTCATGGTCGAGGTCGCCGGCCGGGAGAGTCGCGCGCACGCGGGCCGCCGGCGGGCCTGGCGGGTGTCAGGCCCCGCCGGTGACCCGGATGGTCTGGCCGTTGACGTTGCCGTTGGCGCGCGAACCGAGGAACACGATCGTGTTCGCGACGTCCTCGGGCACCGACAGGTGGCCCGACGGGAGCGTCTTCGCCTTGGCCTCCAGCGCGGCGGCCGGGGCGATCCGGCGCACGTTCTCCGTCAGGGTCTGGCCCGGGGCGACCACGTTGACCAGGATGTTCTCCGGGGCCAGCTCCCAGGTCAGGCTCCGGGCGATGCCCAGCAGGCCGGCCTTGGCCGCGCCGTAGGCGGCGCCTCCGACCATGCCGTAGTCGGCGAGGCCCGAGGAGACCATGACGATGCGGCCCCACTCGCGGCCGCGCATGAACGGCAGCGCCGCGGCGATCGTGTAGAAGGTCGCGTCGACGCTGGTGCGCAGGACTTCCTGCCAGAGCTTCGGGTCGGCGTCCTCGAAAGCGGGCATCACCCGGCCGGGGCGGGGGATGCCCTCGGACCACACGACGGCGTTGCTGACCAGGACGTCGATACCGCCCCAGGCGTCGGCGACGGTCTTGACCGCGTCCCGGATGACGGCCTCGTCGGTGAGGTCGTAACGGACCGTCAGGGTGTCGGCGGCGCCGGCCTCGCGGGCGAGCCGGGCGGTTTCCTCCGCGCCGTCCTTGTTGCTGTTGTACGTGATAGCGACGCGCGCGCCGTCCTTGCCGTAGGCGACGGCGGTCGCCCGGCCGATGCCCGAGGAAGCCCCGGTCACCAGCACGACTTTGTTACGGAGATCGGTCTCCATCAGTCACTCCCATTCAGCCAGATCCCAGATCGTGGATTCGTTCGCTGCGCAGGGCCGGCGGCTCAGACCTTCTTCGCCACGCCGGCCAGGGCGTGCGCCTCGGCGCCGAAGCCCTCCGGGTCGCCCTCCGGGCCGATGCGCCACAGCGGAACCGGGACCACGCCGGGCTCGAGCAGCTCGAGGCCCTCGAACAGGTCCGTGACCTCGGCGGTGTCGCGCCAGTAGACCTCGCTGACGTTGCGCACGTAGGTCTCCTGGGCGGAGGCGGGAACCTCCTCCGGCGCCGGCTTCTTGTCCATGCCGGCGTGCGAGATGACGACGTAGCTGCCGGGGGCGAGCTTCGCGGTGAACTCGCGCAGCATGGCCTTCGGGTCGTCGGCGTCGCTGACGAAGTGGAGGACCGCGGCGAAGATCAGGGCGACGGGGCGCGAGAAGTCGATCAGCTCGATCTCCTTCGACGCGAAGATGTCGCCGGGCTTGCGCAGATCGCCCAGGAGCGACGCGGCCTGCGGGTGACCCTCGAGGATGGCCTTGCCGTGTGCCACGGCGACCGGGTCGATGTCCACGTACAGCACGCGGCTGTCGGGGTTGTTCTCGAGGGCGACCTCGTGCACGTTGCCCTCGGTCGGGATACCGGAGCCGATGTCGAGGAACTGGTCGATGCCCAGCGCGGTCAGCTCCTTGACGGCGCGGCGCAGGAAGGCCCGGTTGGAGCGCAGGGTGCGGGGCAGCAGGGGGTTCTTGTCCGCGATGGACTTGGCGACCGCGACGTCGGCCGGGAAGTTGTGCGTGCCGCCGACCCAGTAGTCGTAGACGCGGGCGATGCTCGGCTTTTCGATGTCGACCTCGGGCGGTGCCCAGGACGGACGGTTCACGGAAGTCTCCTCGGTTGCTGGCTGGCTTGTCGGACGGGGACCGGCTCGGATCTGCGCGGTCAGCGCAGACGGACCGGCAGAGAGGCGAGCCCGCGCAGGTTGAAGCTCGGCCGCCAGGACAGCTCGCCCTCGGGCTGTGCAAGGCTCAGCCCGGGAAAGCGGCGGAACAGCTCGCCGAGCACGATGCGGCCCTCGAGCCGGGCCAGGGGCGCGCCGATGCAGTGGTGGATACCGTGGCCGAACGCCAGGTGCCCGGAGTTCTTGCGCGTGATGTCGACTCGGTCGGGGTCGGCGTAGCGCTTCGGGTCGCGGCCGGCGGCGCTCAGCGAGATCGTGATGAACTCGCCCTTGGGGATCAGTACGTCGCCCAGCTGGATGGGCTCCAGGGTGAAGCGCCACGTGGCATTGGCCAGCGGCGCGTCGATGCGCAGGAACTCGTCGATCGCGCCGTCCCAGAGGCCGGGGTCGGCCTCCAGCAGGGCACGTTGGTCGGGATTGGTGAGCAGAGCCAGGGTGCCGGTGTTGAGCAGGTTGACCGTGGTCTCGTGGCCGGCGACGAGGAGGAGGAAGGCCATCGAGATCAGTTCGACCTCGTCGAGCTTCTCCCCCTCGTCGGTCGCCTCGATCAGCGCGGTCAGCATGTCGTCGGCCGGGTTCGCACGCTTGTCGGCGATGAGGGCGCGCAGGTAGGCGACCATGTCCTGGCTGGCGTCGAGGGCTTCCTCAGTGCCCTGGCCGGAGGTGAGCAGGTTGGACCAGCGGCGGAACCGGTCGCGGTCCTCCGGCGGTACGCCGAGCAGCCAGCAGATCACGGTGAACGGGACCGGGAAGCTGAGGGCGTTCATCAGGTCCACCTCGTCCTGGCCCTCGATGGCGTCCAGGAGTTCGGTGACCAGTTCGGTGATCCGGGGGCGCAACGCCTCGACCTGACGCATGGTGAACGCCTTGGCGACGAGCTTGCGCAGGCGCGTGTGGTTCGGCGGGTCGCTGTCCAGCATGGTGGTGCTCAGCTCGGTCGCGAACTGCTTGCGCGTTCCGCGCTGCGCCTGGAAGTGCGCCTGCTTCTCGGGGTCCACGAAGTTGTGCGGGACCAGGCCGTAGCCGACCCGCATGTCCTTGCTCACCCGCGGATCGGTCAGCAGCGCCTTGGCATCCTCGTAGCGGGTCACCAGCCACGTCTTGAGGCCGTTGGGAGTGGCCACGAGGTGCGCGGGCGACTGCTCGCGCAACGGAGCGAGCGTGGGGTGCGGATCGCGTATGAAATCGGAGTCGAACAGCTCGAGCACGTTGCTCGTCGTCGCTGCGCTGGCCACGTGGGGCTCCCTCGTATGGCGGCAGATTTATACGTTCAGTTGGCGAGCTCTGGCTTTTTCCTCGGCGCCTATTCAGCCACAAGAAAAAGGGACTTCCCACCCCGGTCCAGGCTTCTTCGAGCCCGTTTCAAGCGGATTCCCATTCCAGGTTTCATTCCACGAGAATTCCGCTTTCCGGATCCCATGTGGCAACGGTGGGAGCCCGCGTGCCGGACCGTCGGCGGTCCGGCAGGCGGCCTCTTGTGGCGAGGCTCAGTAACTCGCGAGCACCTGGTAGATCTCGAACGGGCGGTCCCGCTCGGTGTCGCGGAATTCACGCAGGGGCGCCGTCTGGTCCTTGTGCTCCGCGCCGCGCTCCCACGTCTCGAAGGACGTCCAGCTGTCCCAGTGGCTCACCACGACATAGCTGTCGGGGCGGCCCAGCTCGTTCATGAACTGATTGCCCAGCAGACCAGGGGTGCCGACCATGCGACGGCTGGCCTCGTGATAGGCCGCCAGGACGTCCTCGCCCCGGTCGGAAAGGTGGTAGAGCACGACCTCCACGGCGGGGGTGGCTGTCATACGGCCGCCCCGGAGAGGTTCGCGACGATGTTCATCGTCGTCATGGAGCCGCCGCTGCGGTACGGGTGCAGCTTGGTGCGGTGCTGAAGGTGGGTGTCGCTCGACTCGAACTCGCGGAAACGGGGCTCATCCACCCAGTCGCTGACGATGTAGTAGATGCCGTCCTCGTTGTCCGTCGTGCTCTTGGACAGCCACTGGCCACGGTTGGCGGGGTGGCCGGTCACCGAGCTGCCCACCTCCTTCCACACGCGTTCGAACTCGGCTTCCATACCGGGCTTGATCTGCATGCGGAGCATGACCCGGAACGTCGCGTCGGACACGTCAGATGCCTCCGTCGACGTTGATGGTCTCGCCGGTGACGTACCCGGAAAGATCGCTGAGCAGGAAGAGGACCGGTGCGGCCAGTTCCTCGACGGTGCCCAGGCGGGCGAGCGCCGTCTTCTGGGAGTAGGTGGCGCGCAGCCCCTCGGCGCGCTCCGTCGGCATGGCCGCGAAGGCCTCCGTTTCGATGACGCCGGGTGCGACGACGTTGACGCGGATGCCCTTGCCGCCGAGTTCCTTGGCCAGCGAGCGAGTCAGGCCGATCATCGCGGCCTTCGCGGCCGTGTAGTGGGCGCGCAGCGGGATTCCGGCGGCAGCGCCACGGGAGCCGATGTTGACGATCGAGCCACCGGCGCCGAGCAGCGGCAGGGCCTGCTGGATGACCCGGTACGAAGCGGTCAGGTTGGTGTCGATGACGCGCGACCACTCGTCGGCCCGCAGCTCGGCGAACGGTATGTGGGTGATCGTGCCGGCGTTGTTGACGATGCCGTCGAGCCGCCCGTAACGGTTCCCGGCCTCCTCGACGAGCCCGTCCACCTCGGCGATCTCGCCGACGTCGGCACGGACGACGTGGTGGTCGCCGCCGGTCTCCTTGAGCTCTCGGCGCAGGCTCTCGACGTATTCGCTCTCCTGGCGGTAGCAGGTGAGCACATCGGCACCCGCGCGTGCGGCGGCCAGGACGATGCCCCGCCCGATGCCCCGGGTTCCTCCGGTGACGAGCAGCTTCTTGTCGCGCAATCCGAGTTCCATGGTGTTCCCCTTCTGTGGTGCGTCAGCGGATTCAGCTCGCATGGGCGGCGCGTGCGGCGGCCTCAAGCTTTTCCTTGATCAGATTCATCTGGACCACGGTGTTGCGGTTGATCCGGTCTGTCATGCCCGCGTCGTCGAGCGGGGCGCCGTCCTTCATGTGGAAGTCCTGGGTCCACTGCATCCGGACGCCGGTGTCCGTCTGGGTGTACTCCCAGTGGATGTTCATGTACTCGAACGGGCCGGTCTCCACGCGGTGGGCGCGGACGGTGCGGGTTGCCACGTCGGTGGTGCGCTGGGAGACCCAGCTCCACACCTTGCCGTTCTCGTCGGGGTGCAGGGCTAGCCGGAAGGTGACGGTGAGGCCGTCCTGCTCCAGGATCTCGGCGACGGTGTACTCGCTGAACAACTCGGTCCAGGACGCCACGTCGTTGGTGCGCTCCCAGACCAGGTCCATGGGGGCGTCGATGACAACAAAGTTCTGGGTGTGGCCGGCCATCAGAGAAGGACTCCGCTCGTGCGACGGTTGAATTCGCTCATGTCTTGCTGCCTTTCGCTTGTGCGGGGGTCACTTGGCGTGCTCGGTGCGGTTCCCGGCCCCCAGGACCAGCGCGGACGCGAAGCCGCCGTGGCCGCGGGCCAGTACGACGGCGGTGCGGGGTGCGGTGTGCCGGGGGCGTTCGACGACCAGGTCGATGCCCAGCTCCGCAGCGGGCCGGCCGGGGCCGGCGGTGTGCGGGATCACGCCGGCGCCCAGGCTGAGCAGGGCGGTCGCCACGTCCAGCGCCGCACCGCCCGCGTAGAGCCGGCCGGTGAGGGTCTTGGGTGCGGTCACCGGCACCCGGCCGGCTCCGAACACCTCGTTGATCGCGGCGGCTTCGGCGCGGTCGAGGTCCGCGACGCCGACAGCGTCGGCGAAGACGACGTCCACGGCGTCGGCGGTGGTCCCGGCGTCCGCGAGGGCGCGCCGGATCACCGCGGCGAACACGGGCGGGCGCCCGGAGCCGGCGGGCGGGTCGAACCCGGCGGCGTGGCCGAGGATCCGGCCGTAGTGCGGGGCGCCCCGCTCGCGGGCCCCCTCCTCCGTCTCCACGACCAGGATGGCGCCGCCTTCGCCTGGTACGTAGCCGCGGGCGGCCTCGTCGAAGGGCAGGTAGGCGCGGGTCGGGTCGTCCTCGGTGGACAGTGCGCCGGTGGACAGCTGGGCGGTCAGGCCGTACGGGCACAGCGAGGCGTCCGTACCGCCGGACAGGACCAGCCGAGAGCCGGTGTCCAGCAGCCGCCGGGACTGGCCCAGCGCGTCCAGGCCGCCGGCCTGCTCGGCGCAGATGACGCCGCAGGGGCCGCGCATGCCGTGCCGGATGGACACCTGGCCGGTGGTGGCCGCGTAGAACCAGGCGATCGACTGGTAGGCGCCGACCCAGGCCGGGCCCTGCTGGTACAGGTTCTCCATCTCGTGCTGGCCGAACTCGGTGCCGCCGGACGAACTCGCGGTGACCACGGCCATCTCGTACTCGGGCAGCTCCGCCGGGTCGGCGCCTGCGTCGGCGAGCGCGGCCTCCGCTGCTGCGAGAGCGAGATGCGTGTAGCGGTCGGTCTGCATGATGAGGCGGCTGGGAACGTGGTCGCGGGCGTCGAAGCCCGGCACCTCCCCCGCCACCTTCACCGGGTACGAGGACGGGTCGAAGCGGGTGATGCGGCCCAGGCCGCTCTTGCCGGCCAGCACGGACTCCCAGTGCCGGCGGACCCCGATGCCGGTGGGGGCGATCACGCCGAGGCCGGTGACGACCGCGGCGCGCCGTCGTCCTTCGGGTATGCCGAGCGCGCTCATGCCGCCGCCCTCCCGGTCCCGGCGCCGGGACGGCCGAGAATCATGGCGCTCTGGAAGCCGCCGAATCCGCTGCCGACGCTGAGCACGTGGTCCATCCGGTGCTCCCGAGCGGTCACCGGCACGTAGTCGAGGTCGCACTTGGGGTCCGGGACCGACAGGTTCGCCGTCGGCGGCACCACCTGATGCCGCAGCGCCAAGGCGCACGCTGCCACCTCCAGCGAGCCGATCGCACCCAGCGAGTGCCCGATCATCGACTTGATGGAGCTGACCGGAACCTCGTACGCGCGTTGCCCCAGGCTCCGCTTGAACGCGGCGGTCTCGTGCCGGTCGTTCTGCTTGGTGCCCGAGCCGTGCGCGTTGATGTAGTCGATGTCCTCCGGGTCGAGGTGCGCGCGGTCCAGAGCGACGCGGATGGCCTCGGCCATCTCGCGGCCCTCGGGCTTGAGCCCGGTCATGTGGAACGCGTTGGAGCGGCTGGCGAAGCCGACCACCTCGGCGTAGCCGGTGGCACCCCGGCGACGGGCCGACTCGGCGTCCTCGATCACCATGACCGCGGCACCCTCGCCGAGGACGAACCCGTCGCGGCGGCCGTCGAAGGGCCGGGAAGCCGCGGCGGGATCGCCACCGGTGTTGGGCGTCGTCGCCTTGATGGCGTCGAAGCAGGCGGAGGTGATCGGCGACAGCGGGGCGTCGGTGGCGCCCGCGATGACGATGTCGGCGGTGCCTTCCTCGATGAGCTGGACGCCGTGGGCGAGCGCGTCCAGGCCGGACGTGCAGCCGGTGGAGATCAGTGCGACGGGGCCCTCCGCCCCTGTCTGCCAGGCGACCTCGACCGCCAGTGTGCTGGGGACCATGTAGCCGTACAAGTGCGGGACACCGTAGGTGTGGTCGACGAGCCAGTTCTTGCCGCCGTCCGACAGGACCGCGTACTCGTCCTCCAGACCGGTGGTGCAGCCGACGGCGCTGCCGATGCTGACGCCGATCCGGCCCGGGTCTCCGGCTCCGAGGTCGATGCCGCTGTCCTCGACAGCCTCGCGGGCGGCGACGACCGCGAACTGGGCGGCCCGGTCCATCCGGCGGACTTCCTGGTTGCTCAGGCCCGCGGCCACCGGGTCGAAGTCGCACTCGGCGGCGACCCGGGAGCGGAAGTCCGACGCGTCGAACAGGGTGATCTCCCGGGTGGCCGTGCGGCCGTTGGACAGCAGGTCCCAGTAGACGTCCCGGCCGATGCCGCCGGGGGCGACGGCGCCGACCCCGGTGATGACGGCACGACGGCTCATCGGGCCCCTCCGACGTCCGGGTTGGCGCCGCCCTCGACGAGCGGAGTCTCGGTGTCGACGTGGCCGAGCTCCGGGCGCGGCGCCAGCGGGGACAGGTGGAACACCACCTGTGCCGGTTCCTGGCCGGCGTTGACCAGGCGGTGGCGCACGCCGATCGGGACGAGCAGGGAGTCGCCCGGGCCGATGCGTACGGGCTCCCCGTCGAGGCTGATCTCCAGATCACCGGAGATGACGTGCAGGAACTCCTCGGAGTACGGGTGCAGGTGCTCGGTGACGTACTCCCCCGGGGAGAGCCTCAGCGTCCCGCCGAAGCCGGAGGTGCAGCCGACGGTGCGCGGGCTGAGGGTGATTCGGATGTCGCCGCCACGCTTGCGGTTGGAGGCGACGTCCTCGAGGCTGACCTTGCTGGGGTTCGCCGCTGTGGTCATCGGGTACCGCCCAGGGTCGGACCGGACGGCTTGGTGGTGACGGGACCGTCCTGCGGGGTCCAGGTGTAGAACGGCACGGCCATCGCGTCGCGCGGCTCACGCCAGTTCGGGTCGTAGGGGGAGATGAACTCCTGCAGGCGGGTGTTGATGTCGTTGTACAGCGGGTGGCTGCGCGCCTTGTACAGGTTCGGGCCGATGTCCTGCTCGGCCTCGACGAGGTGGAAGTACAGGTCGTGGAAGGCGAACAGGGTCCGCCTGGAGACGCCCACCATGTGCGGCAGGTCGGTGCTGTCCGAGTCCGCGAAGACCTTGGCGACGCCCTCGGCGTCGGCGAGATTCATCCGCGCCACGATCAGTGTGCGGTGCACGTTGCCCTCCTGGCTTCTTCGGTCGTGACCCCACCCTCGCGTGGGGCTCTCGAAGCTGTCTTGAAGCGGTCTGGACCGGCCGCCTGGGCGGTCACAGCCGCAGGTCGATCCGGTACTCGGTCAGCCAGGTCTCGAGCTGCAGCACCATCTCCATGCTGGCCCGCTCGACCCAGGCGAAAGCGCCCTGCGGGGAGCTGCCGGCGGTGAGTGCGTCGGCGGTCGCCGAGGTGTCGAGCAGAGGCGCGACGGCGGCACTGCGGTCGGTGGCCAGCTCGATGAACCGGCGCCGCACGAAGTCCCCGTAGGCCGCCTCCTGGGTGGTGGGGTACGCGCTCTTCTTGCGCTGCAGTACGGCCTCGGGCAGCAGGTCGACCACCGCGGAGCGCAGCAGGCTCTTCTCGACGCCGTCCACGCGCTTCATGGCGGCCGGCACGTTGTAGACGTACTCGACCAGCGCCCGGTCGCAGAACGGCGGCCGCAGCTGCACGCCGTGGGCCATGCTCATGCGGTCGGCGCGGTCGAGGTGGGTGGGTGCCCAGCGGGTGAGGGCGAGGTAGGTGACCTCGCGGGCCCGGCGCTCGGCGGGAGTGTCCGCGTCGATGTGCGGGACCTCGGTGAGGGCGTCGCGGTAGTGCTGGTCGGCGTAGCCGATGAAGTCGAGTTCCTTGCGCAGCCGGCGGTCGACCATGGAGGTGCCCAGGCCGCCCGCGGCGGCGTCGTGGCCGCGCTCGAAGGAGACCCACGGGAACGTCTGCGAGTTGCTGTGCTTGGGGTCGTAGGCCCAGAAATAGCCGTTGAAGACCTCGTCGGCGGTCTCGCCGGAGAGCACGGCGGCGAAGCCTTCCGCGCGCAGCCGGGCGAAGAACTGGATGAGGGAGACGTCCATGTCGCCGAGCGGGGACGGGGCGTCCTGCACGCGCAGGGAGGCCGCGTGCACCTCGGGGTCGGTGAGCGCGGCCGTGTCGAGGAGGATCTCGGTGTGCCGCGAGCCGATGTGCTGCGAGGCGAGCGCCGCGAAGGGCGCGTCCGGCGTGGAGCGCATCGTGGGGTGCGGCTCGAAGTTCTCGGTGTAGCCCGTGAAGTTCACCGAGAAGCTGCGCAGCGGGTCGGCGCCGTCGGCGGTGAGCGTCCGGTGGGCCAGGGCCGTCAGGGCGCTGGAGTCGATGCCGCCGGAGAGCATCGCGCCCACCGGCACGTCGGCGCGCAGGTGGGAGGCGACCGCGTCGGCGAGCAGGCCGCGGACAGTGGTGACGGTGTCCTCGAGGCTGTCGGTGTGTTGCCACGCGGGCAGCGACCAGTAGCGCTTGTCGTGGCTGCCCGGGGGGCGCACGACGAGGACGTGGCCGGGGATGACCTCGCGCATGCCGCGGTAGACGGCCGTGCCCGGTTTGCGGCTGTGCGCGAACAGTTCGCGCAGGCCGTCGGCGTCCACGACCGGTTCCACATCGGGGTGGGCGAGGATCGCCTTGGCCTCGGAGCCGAAGATGACGCCGGTGGGGGTCGGGTAGTAGCTGAGCGGCTTGACGCCGAGACGGTCGCGGGCCAGCAGGAGCTCCTGGCTGCGGACGTCCCACAGGGCGATCGCGAAGAGGCCCTCCAGGTGGGTGAGGAAGTCGGCGCCCCACTCCAGGTAGGCATGCAGGGCGGTCTCGGCGTCGCCGCCGCCGGTGAACCGGTGGCCCTTGGCGGCCAGTTCGGTGCGCAGCTCGGTGTGGTTGGTGATGGCCCCGTCGAGGGTGAGGACCGCGACGGTGGTGCCGCCTTCGGTGGTGTGGGCGACAGGCTGCTTCCCGGACTCCGTCACATCGAGAAGGGCCAGGCGCCGGTGGGCAAGGGCGGCGTGGCCCTCCGCCCAGCTGCCCTGGCCGTCCGGGCCGCGGTGGGCGAGGGTGGCCGCCATGGCCTCGACGACGTCGGCCTGCGGGGACAGGTCCCGCTCGAAGTCGACCCAGCCGGCGATTGCGCTCATCGGGAGGTCCTCTCATTCGCGGCGAGTTCGGTGGTGTCGCCGGTGTCGGTGGCGAGCGTGACGGCGACAAGGGCGAGCGGGATGCCGGTGACGGCGGCGCGGAAGTCGTCCAGGCCGGGCGCGGGCCCGTCGGCCACGGTGATGCCGAGGCGGCGCTGCGCGGCTTCGGCCCCGTAGCGCTCGTACAGCTGCAGATATCCGCGGGCGGTCGTCTCGGGGTCGGTGACCAGTTCGAAGCGGGCCGCGGTGCGCTTGCCCTGCCAGGTGAGCTCACCGTCGGCTCCTGCCCGGAAGTTGTGGCGCCAGGAGCTGCCGGTGGCGATGTACAGGGCGCCGTCGAGGCGGTGGACGCCCGCGGGCACGGTGTACGGGCGCCCGCTGCGGCGGCCGGTGAAGTGCAGCAGCGCGAGGTGGGCCGCGACCGGTCCGGGGTCGGGCCTGGAGAGGAGCGTGTTCATACGGGCGTTGGCGGCGGCGCGGTCCTCGTCGCCGGGCAGCGTCCGGGTGACGCGCGCGCCGGGCGCCGTGGTCTGTTCGATCGCGGTCATGACAGCACCACCGCGGCCGCGGTCAGGGCGCAGCCGGCGACGGCGAAGCAGGTGCGCAGCAGGTGCCAGTCGCGCCACTGGATCCGCGGGTCGTCCCAGTCGGGGCCGATGTCCTCCGGCTGTGTCTTCTTGACCCGGTTGTTGATGGGGACGTTCCGGGTCTGGGAGACGACGGCGACGCCGGTCATGGCGAGCGCCGCGGCGATGAACAGCACGCGCGGCGCGGCCTCGTCGGCACGCACGGCGAACGCCGCGTCGACGACGACGCTGCCGGACACGATGAACGGCATGATCCGGTCGTAGCGCTTGCCGAGCAGCTTGTGCGTGTCGACATAGCGGTCGGGGGTCATCGCGATCAGGGCGGGCATGACGCTGATCGCCACGGCGAACAGCACCCCCGCCACCAGCCCGGTGCCCAGCAGCACCAGCACACTCAGGGTTTCCACCACGGCCCGAGGCCTCCCGTTTCTCACGGATCGTCAACAGCGGTACGGCGACGGTTCCAGCGCGGCCTCGCGTGCCGCTCGAAGCGGTCTGGACGGGCGGACGGGTCCGGGCGGTCACGGCACAGGGCGCGTGCGCAGCCCGAGCGGCCCTCTAGCCGGGCCCTGTTCGCTGGCCGGGAGTCCGGAACCGCATCAGGACGGAAACGGCATCGAGACAAGGGAGCACATCCGGTGGCGGAACAAACCGACGTACTGATCGTGGGCGGCAGCATGGTGGGCCTCGCCCAGGCGCTGTTCCTCGCCCAGCAGGGCATCCGGCCGGTGCTCGTCGAGCGGCACACGCACATCTCGGCGCACCCGCGGGCCCAGGCGGCCAGTCCCCGCACGATGGAGCTGATGCGCGCGCTGGGCCTGGAGCAGAAGGTGCGCAGGCAGGAGAACCCGCACGCGCAGTACGGCGACATCCTGCAGGTGGAATCGCTCACGGGCGCCGAACTGGGCCGCTTCGACGGGCCCTTCCGGCACGATCCGAACGAGGTCAGCACCACCGGCTGGACCCTGATCGGCCAGGACCGCTTCGAGCCGGTCCTGCGTGCGAAGGCCGAGGAACTGGGCGCGGACATCCGGTTCGCCACCGAGCTGGTGAGCTATGAGCAGGACGCCGACGGGGTCACCGCGGTGCTGCGGGACCTGCGGCACGACACCGAGACCACGGTCCGCGCGAAGTACCTCGTCGCCGCGGACGGGTTCCGCAGCCCGATCCGTGAGGGGCTGGGCATCGGCACGCACGGTCAGGGCGTCTTCGGACGCCAGATGAACATCATCTTCCATGCCGCGCTCGACGAGTACGTCGCCGGCCGTGAGTTCTTCCTCTGCTTCGTCAGCAACGACAAGGTCAAGGGTGTGCTGGGTCGGCTCGACGACGCGGACCGCTGGGTGCTGGCGCCGAGCCTGCCGCCGCAGGAGACCCACACCGAGTACTCGGAGGAGGACTGCGTCGAGATGGTGCGGGCCGCGGTCGGCGTGCCCGACCTGGATGTGGCGGTGGAGTCGAGCAGCAGCTGGGAGATCGCGGCACGGATCGCCGACCGGTTCCGCTCCGGCCGGGTGCTGCTGGCCGGTGACGCAGCTCATGTCATGCCGCCCACCGGCGGGTTCGGCGGCAACATGGGTGTGCAGGACGCCCACAACCTGGCGTGGAAGCTGGCGCTGGTGCTGCGCGGGCAGGCCGGCGTGGAACTGCTGGACTCGTATGAGGAGGAGCGGATCCCGGTCGCCGAGTTCACGGTCGAACAGGGGGTGATCCGCTACCTGCAGCGCAGCGGTCTGGACGAGGAGGTGGCGGCCCGGCACCGGCCTGAGACGACCGTGCTGTTCGGACACGTCTACCGTTCGGGCGCGGTGCTGGCCGAGCCCGGCGGGGACGACGGCGCCCCGGTGGAGGACCCCACCCAGCCCTCGGGCCGGCCGGGCACCCGGGCCCCGCACATCGTGCTGCGCTCCGGCGGCACGGACGTCCCGCTGCACGACCTGCTGACGGGCGGCTGGCGGTTGCTGGCCGGGCCGGACAGCGGCCTGTGGGAGACGGCCGCGGGCGGCGTGTCCCGGCTCACCGGCATCGACATCGCCTTCCACCGGGTCGGCGGCGAGGAGCCGGCGGAAGTGGTCGAGGAGTTCCTGAAGCAGTACGGGGTCACCACCTCGGGTGCCGCGCTGGTCCGCCCGGACGGGTTCCTGGCGTGGCGTGCGGCCGAGCAGCCCGCGGACCCGGCGGTCGAACTGTCGGCGGTCGTGCACCGGTTGCTGTCGCGCACGGTCTGAGACGGCCGCCGCCCACAACGACGTGGCGCGCCTCCCCGGGCGGGGAGGCGCGCCACGTCGTTTCGCGCCCGGGAGTCGGTCAGTGAAGGGCGAGGATCCCGCGCAGCAGGCCGGTCACGGTCCGGGCGACGTCGCCCCCTGGGCTTCCGTGGGAACGCCAGGCGACGAAGCCGTCGGGGCGGACCAGGACCGCGCCGCCGTCGGAAATCCCGTAGCGCTCCTTGAAGGTGCCCTCGGTGTCGGCGTAGTCGCCGCCCTCGCCGATGCCGCGGACGCTCAGTACCAGGCCGAGATCACGGCCGGCCGCCGCGGCCGCGGACCATGGCGCGGCGGGGCCGGCGGTCAGCAGGGTGAAGCCGACCGGGAAGAGGTCGATGGTGGAGAACGGGCCGTGGTCACCGGCGACGACGACGTGCGGGGCGCGGGAGCCGGGCCGGCCGCTGGGCTTGTCCGGGTTCTCGGTGACGGTCCACAGCTGCGGGTCCTCACCGGCGAACGCGCCCTCCGGGTAGGCGTATCCGAAGGTCATCGTGGTCTCGTCGACCAGGTCCTTGGCGACGTCCTGGAACTGCTTGCCCTCGCGGACGGCGAAGCGCAGCATCGCCTGGCGCACCGTCTCCTCCGCAACCGGGCGGCGCTCGGAGTCGTACGTGGCCAGCAGGCCCTGCCCGGCCTTGCCGCCCAGCACCAGGGCGAGCTTCCAGGCCAGGTTGTAGGCGTCCTGGATACCGGTGCTGGCACCGAAGGCACCGGTGGGCGGCATGACGTGCGCGGCGTCGCCGGCGACGAGGAAACGGCCGGAGACGAAGGTGTCGGCGACCCGCGCCGAGATGTCCCAGGCCGGCATGTTCACCGACTCGATCGTCAGCGGCAGGTCGGGGACGCCCACGGCGGCGCGGACCAGCTCGACGCAGCGCTCGGGGGTGAAATCCTCGGCGCTCTGCCCTTTCTCCGGGAAGAAGGAGACGTTGATGACCCACTTGCGGTCGTTGTCGATCGGGATGATCGTGCCGCGCACGTCAGGATTGTTGACATAGGCGGCGATGATCTTGCGGCCGCGCAGGGGCTCGGTCAGGTCGGCGTCGAAGAAGAAGCTGACCAGGTTGGTGATGGTGCCGCGGCCGTGGGCGCCGATGCCCAGCAGTTCGCGGAGCGGGCTGCGGCTGCCGTCGGCGCCGACGACGTACTCGGCGCGCAGCCGGGAGGTCTCGCCGGTGCCGACGTCGGTGAGGGTGGCGGTCACACCGGCGGCGTCCTCGGCGACGGCGTCGAGGCGAGTGTGGAAGCGCAGGTCGACGCCGACCTCCTCGGCCCGCTTGCGCAGAATGGGCTCGAGCTGGTTCTGGTCGATGAGGGTCCACTGCGCGGGGCTGATCCGGCTGATGTCCTCGATGGAGGCGTTGGGCATGCGGACCCGCTCGTTGCCGGCGAGGGTCTCGACGTGCACCAGGTCGGTGTTGCCGGAGATCGGTGAACGGCCGGCCCGGACGCGCTCCTCCATGCCGACGGCACGGTAGAGCTCCATCGTGCGCGGGTTGATGGCGCGGGCCTTGGGGTGGGTGGAGGTGCCGGGGTGGCGTTCCACCAGCGTCGCCTTCACGCCGTGGTGGGCGAGGAACACGGCGGCGGACAGGCCCGTGAGGCCGCCGCCGACGATGAGAACGGGCACCTTCTCCTGGCTCATGGTGACTCCTTGGGTGGTCGGGGCGGGCGGCTCCGTCTGGCCGGTCATCGGGTCGCGGTCACCAGCGTGTGCGTGCCGAGCAGCGGCTCCGCGGTGATGCCGGTGAAGCCGGCCCGGCCCAGCCAGGTGCTGACGTCGCCGGTCCGGTATTCGGAGCCGTCGGGGCTGACCAGGCGCATGTGGAGGCTGGACAGCAGGCGCTCGGCGTTGCGGCGTTCGTCGTCGATCATCCGGTCGTAGACGAGGATCCGCCCGCCGGGATTGACGGACGCGTGGACGCGGCGCAGCAGCTCCTGGCGCCGGTCGGTGTCGAAGCCGTGCAGGATGTGGCCGAGCACGATGACATCGGCCTTCGGGATGTCGTCCGTGAAGAAGTCGCCGCCGGTGAACTCGATGCGGTCGCCGAGGCCGAGACGGGCGGTGTGCTCGGTGAACAGCGGGCGGGTGCGCTCGAGGTCGAACACCCCGGCCTTCAGGTGCGGGTGCTCCTTGACCAGGACGGAGGCGAGGTTGCCGCGTGCGCCGCCGAGGTCGACGAAGGAGGAGTGGCGGGACCAGTCGATACGGCCGGCGATCTCGATGCCCATCCGGTCGCTGTAGGCGTCGAGACCGGCGAAGAAGCGCTTCATCTTCTCCGGGTCCTTGTGCTTGTCGCCCACGAAGCCGCCCTTGTCGGGGTCGAGGTGCTGCGGAGCACCGGTGGTCAGTGCCTCGGTGAGCCGGCCCCAGGTGCTGTACAGGGTCTCGTTGGTCAGTTCGACGAACCCGCCGAGGTAGGTGGGGGTGCCGGGCACGAGGTACGCCTGGGCCAGCGGCGCGTTGCCGTACTGGTCCCCGGTGCGTTCGAGCAGGCCGAGGCCCGCGAGCGCGTCGAGGAAGTCGGGGGCCATGCGCGGGTGCAGGCCGGTCGCGGCAACGATGTGGTCCGCCCCCGCCGGCCCTTCGGCGAGTGCGCCGAACACCCCGAGCGTCACCGCGCTGTGCAGCACCTTGGCCGCGCAGTCCGCGATGGTCAGCTTGATCAGCGGACCGGGGTCGACCGCCGCTGCCGTCGTACGGTCATCGGTCGTTGTCACGCGAGCCTCCTAGCAAGCCATGGGGACCGCCACGGTCCCGCCCCGACAATGGCCCGTGCGCATGGAGTCCCGCTCGAACCGGCCTACAGCGGGCCTGACCACGCCCGGGACACAGGAAGGGCTGCCCTCCCGCCGAAAGAAGCGGGGTGGGAGGGCAGCCCTTCGGCCATGGATCACACGCGGGGGATTCGTGCGATCAGGCCGCTCGGGGGGACTTGCCGGTCCGGGCGACGTCGTCGGCGGGGCCGGTCTGCCTGCCGCCGTCGCCGTTGCGGCGGGAGCGGAGCTCGAGGTTCTTCATGGACAGGGTGAGGACGAGGCCGAGCACGAGCAGGGGCATCGCCGTGAGGAACACCGGGGTGAGCGCGGCGGCGTAGGACTCCTCGACCGCGCTGCGCACCGGTGCGGCGAGCGACTGCAGGGCCGACTGCGAGGAGAGCGAGTCGTGGTCGACGCCCTTGAGGGCGCCGGCCGGGACGCGTGCGGCGAGCTCGTCGGTGAGCCGGCTGTAGAAGATCGCGGCGAAGAGCGCGATGCCGGGGGACGTACCGAAGGAGCGCCCGAAGGTCACGGCGCCGGAGACAGCACCCAAGTCCCGGGCGGGCGCCGTGTTCTGGGCGGCCTGCGTGAAGACCTGGGCGGACAGGCCGGAGGCGAGGCCGAAGACCACCATGTAGAGGACGGCCAGGGTGCGCGGGGTGCCGGCGTCCATGGTGGACAGCAACAGCGCACCGACGATGCCGAGGGCCATGCCCAGGACGGGGAAGACCTTGTACCTGCCGGTCCTGCCGATGACCTTGCCGGTGACGACGGAGGCGAGCACGAGGCCGAGCATCATCGGCAGCAGGACGAAACCGGAGGTGGTGGGGTCGGCTCCGCTGACGACCTGGACGTACAGGGCCAGGAAGTTGACGGAGCCGACGAAGACGACACCGCAGATGACGGCGGCGAGCAGCGAGAGGGTGAAGGTGGAGTCCTTGAACAGGCGCAGCGGCACGATCGGTTCGGCGGCGGTGGACTCGGCCTTGACGAACAAGCCGAGGCACAGCAGCGCCCCGAGGCCGAGGCCGAGGATCTGCGGAGAGGTCCAGGAGTACTCGACGCCGCCCCAGGAGGTGAGGAGCGTCAGCCCGACGATGCCGGCGGAGAGGGTGACGATGCCGGCGTAGTCGAGCCTGGTCTCCCGGACCGTGCGCGGCAGACGCAGGTACTTGGCGATCAGGGTGCCGGCGGTGATGCCGAGGGGCAGGTTGACCAGGAAGACCCAGCGCCAGCTGAGCATGTCGGTGAGGACGCCGCCGAGGGCGGGGCCGGCCAGCGAGGCACCGGCGAAGACCATGCCGAACATGCCGTAGTACCTGGCACCTTCGCGGGGGGTGAGCAGCTCGCCGATGGTGGCGAGGACGGAGACGAAGATGCCTCCGGCGCCCAACCCCTGCACGGCGCGGAAGGCAATCAGCTGCTCCATCGAGCCGGCCGCGCCCGAGAGGGCGGAGCCGGCCACGAACAGGGTCAGTGCGGTCAGAAGGGTGACCTTGCGGCCGAAGAGGTCGCCGAGCTTGCCGTAGATCGGCGTGGTCACGCTGCTGGCGATGACATAGGCGATGGTCACCCACGCGAAGAGCCCCATGCCGTGGAGGTCGCCCACGATGCGGGGCAGGGCGGTGATGACGATCTGGGTGTCGAGGGCGGCCAGGAACGCGGAGAGCATGCACGCGATCAGGACCGGTGTGGTTCTGGTGCCGGAGGGACTACGTCCCCCGGCCCCCTGGGCAGGGGAAGCGGACAAGGCGGGACCGCCTTTCAGGGTCGGTTGGGATCCCCCCTTGCACCGGCCGCCTGAGGTGGCGGGCGGTGTCATCTTCACTACCGGGCCCGAAAGGGGCTTAGGGGATGGTCACTTGTCTGTGTGAAAGGTGCTACGAGAAGGATGCGGCCGGACCCGGTCGTGGGAGTGCCCGGAGTCATCCCGTCGACTACACTATATGTATGCTATCACGCAATTGAATGTGGATCCACATGGTTCACACAGATACACATCCCCTTCTCGTCCGTTACTTGAAGACGGCCCGGGCGGGATCCCCGGTCCCGGCCCAGGCGGCCAGGGCCGAACGCAGACCCTCGGCGACCCCGGCGGGCGAGGTGTCCTTGTCCGCGGCCCAGGCGACATAGCCGTCGGGGCGGACGAGCACACCGGCGAGCCCCGGCTCCTGCGCGCACTCGGCGACGACGTGCCGCACGCGGCCGGCCCAGCCCAGCGCCGCGCCCCACTCCTGGTACACATCGGCGATCTCGGGGCGTCCGCCCAGGTCCAGCAGGGCGAAGGTGCCGCGGCGCAGGAGCTCGGGAAGGGTGACGGTGCCGTCCGCGGTCTTCAGGGTCAGGTCGCGGGCGAAGTCGCCGAGCAGCCGGTGCTCGGGGCCCGGCAGCTCATAGCGGACCCCGACACCGCTGAGCATCTCGGCGATGTGACGGTTGACCTGCTCCTTGGTCATCAACTCCTGGAAGAGCTCGCGCAGCTGGGTGACGTACGGGTCGGGGTTCATCAGCGCGATCTGCGCGCGGGTGTTGGCCAGCACGTTGCGGGCCGGCGCCTGGCGCTCCTTGTCGTAGGTGTCGAGCAGACCCTCCGGGGCCCAGCCGTTGATCTCCGCGGCCAGCTTCCAGCCGAGGTTGAGGGCGTCCTGCAGGCCGAGGTTGACGCCCTGGCCGCCGACGGGGAAGTGCGTGTGCGCGGCGTCACCGGCCAGGAAGACGCGCCCCTCGCGGTAGCGCTCGGCCTGGCAGGCGGAGTCGGTGAACCACGACAGCCAGCGCGGCTCGCTCGCGCCCAGGTCGTCGCCCCAGATCTCGCGCAGGCTGTCGGTGAACTCCTCCATCGTCAGCTCGGTGCCCGCCTCCTTGCCCTGCTGGAAGTCGAAGGTGGCGACGCGGTGGTACGTGTCGTCGAGCGGGACGCAGAAGAGCAGGCCCCTCTCGGTGCGCTCCATACCCATCGGCGCCTTCTCGCGGTCGGCGAGGACGACGTCGGCCAGGCGCGCGGTGACGCGGCCGCCGGTGCCGGGGAAGCCGATGCCCGCGGACCTGCGGACCAGACTGCGGCCGCCGTCGGTGCCGACGACATAGCGGCCGCGCAGCGTGTAGGAGCCTTCGGGGCCGGTGACGTCCACCTCGGCGCCATCCGCGTCCTGCCGGACGGCGGTCACCTCGTGGCCGCGGCGGACCGGGACACCGAGTTCCTCCGCTCGCTCCTCGAGCAGGCGCTCGGTGCGGGTCTGCTCGGACAGCAGCGCGTAGTTGTGGGCGCTGTCGAGCAGGGAGAAGTCGACCCAGACGTCGAGTCCGGCGAAGTGGCCGTTGTTCCACGAGCGGGCGCCGTTCCGGAAGCGCTCGACCAGGCCGCGGCGGTCGAGTGACTCCAGCGAACGGGCGTGCAGGCCGAAGGCCTTGGAGTGGGGGGTCCGCTCGGTGAGGCGCTCCAGGACGACCGGCTTGGCGCGGGAGATGCGGAGTTCGGAGGCGAGCAGCATGCCCACCGGGCCTCCGCCGACGATGAGGACGTCGAAATCGAAGTCCTTGGTGTTCGGCATTGCGGTCCTTCCAGAGGAGGCGAGTGAATTGACGGGTCGTAATTATATGCGTGCAGTCATGCAAAAAATTGTGAGCATACACATGCCGGGCTCCCGAGATCGTCCCACCTAGGATGTGTGCCATGGAACCTTCGAGCACCAGGCCGAAGAGCGCGGGGCGCTCAAGCGCGCACGGCCCGCTCGCCGACGACGCTCTGCTGGACGCGGTGGGCCCGGCGTTCTCGCGGCTGCGCCGCGCCGCTGCGCTGAACGTGGAGAAACCGGTGTCCCGCAAGGACATGAGCCGGACCCTGGTGCTCAACATCGTGGAAGAGGGACCGGAGCACGACGGCCAGGAGATCACCGTCGGAGTCGTCGCGGAGCGGCTGGCCGTGGACCCTTCCGTGGCCAGCCGCATGGTCACCGACTGCATCTCTGCGGGCTATCTGGTCCGCGCCGCGTCCCAGCAGGACGGACGACGCACCATCCTGCAGATGACCGACGAGGGACTGGAGATGCTGGCGGCCTTCCGGCGCCACCAGCGGGCGGCCTTCGAGTTCATCACCCGGGACTGGCCCGAGGACGAGCGCCTGCAGTTCGCCCGGCTGCTGATCAAGTACGTCGACTCGGTGGCCGAGGCACGCGACGCGTCGGTCGGCGGATGACCGCCCGCTCTTCATCGCTCAGCACGCGAGAATCCGGCGCAGCGCCGCGATGAGCGCCGCACTCCAGTCACCGGCCGGCACACCGCCCCGGGAGCGCCAGGCGACGATCCCGTCCGGGCGCACCAGAACGGCTCCGTCTGCGCCGACACCGTAGGCGGCGTTCCAGAGGCCGTCCGGATCGGCCAGTGCCCCGTCGTCCTGGGCGGTCGCGGCGATGCGGTGGAAGGTGAAGTGCGCGCCGGACTCGGCGGCTGCCGCCTCGGCCGCCTCGGCCCAGGAACCGCCGTCCTGTCCGGCCATCAGCACGAAACCGGTGCCGAACAGGTCGAGGGTGGCCAGCGGGGCGCCGTCCCGCTCCAGCACCACGTAAGGAGCGCGGGTGCCGGGCTCGCCGCGCAGCGTGCGCGGGTCGGAGGTCAGCGGCAGCTGCGCCGCCCCCGTCTCGGGGACGAACGCGCCGGAGCGGTAGGCCTGGCCCATCGTCACGGTCATCGCGTCGTCGGTGGCCGCCTGCTGCTCCTCGGTCGCGGTGCCCGAGCGGATGGCCAGCTGCAGTGAGCCCTGCTGCGCGGTGTACAGGCCGATCGGCCGGCGCTCCTCCTGATAGGTGTTCAGCAGGCCGGGGCCTGCGGTTCCCTCGATCACCAGGGCCAGCTTCCAGGCCAGGTTGAAGGCGTCGGCGATGCCGGTGTTGGCCCCGTACCCGCCGGTGGGCGGGACCTGGTGGGCGGCGTCGCCCGCGATCAGCACCCGCCCCTGGACGAAGGTCTCGGCCACCAGCTCGGCCATGTCCCAGGGGAAGCGGGAGCGGACGGTGACCTCGACCTCGTCCGAGCCGATCGCCGCGGAGACCAGTTCGGCGCAGCGCGCGTCGGTGAAGTCCTCCAGGCTCTCGCCCTTGTCGGGGTCGTAGCCGACGATCAGCGTGCCCTCGGTGAGGGTGTCGTCGTGCACGAGGATGCCGGTGACCGTGTCGTTCCTGACGTGTACGACGCTGTAGCGGCGGTCGCCGAGAACCGCGCCAAAGTCGGCGCCGAAGGCGATGCTGACGTGCCGGGAGAGCACGCCCCGGCCCTCGCGGGCGATGCCGAGGGACTCGCGCACGGTGCTGCGCGGCCCGTCGGCGGCCACCAGGTAGTCGGCGCGCAGGGTGCTGTCGGCGCCCTCCGCGTCCCTGACGACGGCGGTGACCCCGTCGCCGTCCTGGGTGAAGGAGACCAGCTCGGTGCTGAACCGCAGGTCGGCGCCGAGCTTCTCGGCCCGGGCGCGCAGGATCGGCTCCAGCCGGTCCTGGGGCAGCAGCAGCAGCTTGGAGGGGGTCAGGTCGGAGAGCTCGTCACCGCCCTCCAGCTCCTCCTTGCTGAAGAGGACCTCGCCGGCGAGCGAGACGACACTGGCGCGGGTCTTGTGCTTCTCGAAGCCGGACGCGGCCTCCTTGGCGACCTCCTCGATCCCGGCGGTGCGCAGGAATTCGGCGGTGCGCGGGTAGTAGCCGACCGCGCGGGGATGGATGGAGGTGCTCGGGTGCCGCTCGACGACAGTGCAGGGCACCTTGTGATGTGCGAGGAACACCGCGGTGGACAGGCCGACGAGACTCCCGCCGACGATCAGTACATGTGTGTCGCTGGTACTCACAAAGAACCCCTCTCGCGGTTGCCGGTCTGTGCGGATCGTGGCAGCGGCCGGTGGACCTGAACTCGAACGCGGCTCGGGTGGTCAGGCCTTGAGGGAATACGTGGACCAGGAGCTGTCCGCCTGGAATCCGAGGCGACGGTTGAGGGCGACGACCGCGTCATTGTGCACGTCGTTCCAGGCCTGCACCAGCACCAGGCCTTCGTTCTCGCGGGCGGCCCGGGCCAGCAGGTCCGCCTTGAGCCAGGTGCCGAGGCCGCGGCGGCGCCGGTCGGCGAGCACGAGGGTCTCGCCCGCGTCCGCCATCGGGCTGTCGCGGACGAAGAGCGTGCCGTACCCGGCGACTTCGCCGGAGTCGTCGGCGACGGCGGCGGTGACGTACTGGCGGTGTCCGGCCCGCCCGGCCTCGGCCTCGCGCGCTCGCACGTCGCCGGCGGTGGGGGTGCGCACCTGTGCCTGGCCGTTGACCGGTGCGTCGAGGGTGCTCCATGCGCGGGCATAGGAGTCGACGAGTTCGTCCGGGCAGCGGTCGGTCCACTGCACCAGGTGGTGACCGGGCACGGCGCGGGCGGCGAGCCGGTCGAGTGAAGTGCGGGCCGGGCCGCGCAGGACGAGGCGATTGCGCAGGTTCGTGCCGCGCAGCTCGGCGCCGCACACGGAGGCGAAGGCCGCGGCGGCGGGGGTGTCGGGGGCGTCGACCATGAGGTGGCTTCGACCGCGGGCGCGCAGTTCGGCTCGGGCAGCGTCCACCAGGGCGGCGCCGGCGCCGCGGCGGCGGAAGGAGGGGAAGACCCACAGCGAGCCGTGGCCGGGTCCGGCCGGGTCGCCGAGGTCGAGGCCGAGCTTGGTGCAGCCGGCGGGCAGGCCGCCGTCGAAGGCGGCCAGGACCATCCGGTCGGCTCCGTGCCGGCGCTGCAGGAGACGGGCCAGCAGCGCCTCCGAGACCGGTGGATCGCCGGGAAGTTCGAGGCTCATCGTCTCCTGGAAGCCCGGGAGGAGGAGGGAGATCGTGGCCGGGTCGTCGCCGTCGAGGCTGCGGATTTCCATGCAGGCATGGTGTGCCGCGGCGGTCGTACGACCGTGGAGCGGGACTGGAGCCCGGGGATCCGCACATCCCCGGGCCCGAGCCACCGCGGCGTCGGCGCTCATCGGCAGCACGGACGCCCTGGAGGCGGGCCGGTCCAAGACCGGCACCTGGTCGTAGGTGAACGTCGGGCGCAGTGCAGGGATGCGCCCGATGGGTGGTCGACGAGGGTCCCGGGCCGGGCGCAGTGCGGCGGTCTCCGTTCACCGGCGGCCGTAGCGGTCCGAGTCCGGAGTGCCGCCCTGCGCACCGTGGTCAGCCGACCGCCGCCGCGCCGCCGATGCTCTGGCCGTGCCGGAAGAAGCCGTCGGGGTCGTAGGCCCGCTTGACGGCGCGCAGCCGGGCGGCGTTCTCCGCGTAGTGGTCGCTCTCCCACTCCGCCGGCACCCGGGAGTTGGGGAAGTTGATGTACGAGCCGGTGGCCAGCGGGGCGAGGGCGGCGCCGCACCGGTCGGCCCACGCGTCGAGTTCCGCCGGGCCCTGGACCGCCGCCTCCTCGTCGCGGGTCGCGATCTGAAAACCCGTCAGGAACTGGGCGTCCCGGTGCACGTACGCGGTCTCGGCGCGACCGACGCGGTTGGCGGCGCCGCCGAGCGCGATGCACAGCAGATAGCGCTCGTTGTCCAGGTCCGGGTTCCAGGCCTGCAACAGGGCGTCTGCCTCGGCACGGGTGACGGGCCGATCGGTGAGCCGGTAGGTCTGCCGGGTGTAGGGGTGGCGGTGGCCGACCGCGTCGGGGTGAGTGCCGGTGCGGTGGCACTGCTGGACGGTCTTGGCGCCGCACAGTGCCTCGTGCATGACGTCGGCGTACAGCCCGGGCGCGCCGACCTCGCGGTGCAGGGGTTTGGTGCCGGTGCGCTCGGTGAGCTCGTCGAGGGCGCGTTCGAGGTCCTCGGGTGCGCCGTGGTGCACGCCCCAGATCTTGATGACCGGCTTGCCGCCGGGCCCGAAAATGCCGGGCAGCACGACGAGAGAGGTGCCGAGGTCATCGGAGCCCTCGGCCGCCCAGGCCTGCCAGGCGGCCAGCACGTCGGCGGCGTCCTCGTGCGGCCACAGCGTCTCGAAGCCGATCAGCCGCGGGGCGTCGACGGGGCGCAGCTCGAACTCGGTGACGATCCCGAAGTTCCCGCCGCCGCCACCGCGCAGCGCCCAGTACAGGTCGGGGTGCTCGTCCGCGGACGCGCGCACGGTCCGGCCATCGGCGAGGACGACGCGGGCGGAGACGATCCGGTCGCTGCCGACGCCGAACTTGCGGGTCTGCCAGCCCAGTCCGCCGCCGGTCAGGAAGCCTCCCTGGCTGACGGTGGGAAAGGTACCGGTGATGATCTGGCGGCCCAGCGGCTTGAGGGTGTCGAGCGCGTCGAGCGACTGGATGCCGGCGCCGATGCGCACGGTGTGGCCGTCGGCGACGGCGTGGTTCATCCGGGACAGGTCGATGACCAGGCCCGTACCGGTCGACCAGCCGTTGAAGCTGTGCCCGGCGCCACGGACGTGCGTGGCGATGCCGGTCTCGCGGGCGTGGCGCACGCAGGCGAGGACGTCGTCGACGGACTCGCAATAGGCGATGCCGTGCGGCGTGATGGTGTCGTACTCGGTGTTCTGGAGCTGCTTGGCGAGCGGGTACCCCGGATCTGACGGGAGAACGAGCTCACCCTTGAGTTCATCGCGCAGCATGGGGCTTCTTCCTCCGTGGCTTCCCGGTCCGGGGTACGAGGCGAATGCGCTGCTCGCCGTCCGGCCTACTTGTCGATGCCGAACTTGCGAGCGATGACCTTGTTGCCTTCGTGGCCGCGCAGCAACTCGCCCGTGGGCGAGTAGAAGTTGCCGCCGCCGACTCCCTCCCAGTGGTCGTCGGAGATGAACTCGCCGGTCACGAAGACATGCGCCTCGCCGACGTGCTGGCCCTCGGGGCTGACGGCGAGGATGTGGAAGTTGTAGTTGAAGGAGTCCGGTCCGGTGGACTCCCAGTTGCCCAGGCCGATGTTCTTGGCGTTGACCTGGTAGCAGGTGACGCCGCCGTCACCTGAGAAGGACGCCAGTCCGAACACGGACCTGCCATCGTCCACCAGCTCCGTGGTCCAGGTTCCGACAAGCCTTGCGTCGGTCATGGCGATACTCCTGACGTGGTCTTGGTTTGTGTCGTGTGCCGTCATCACGGTGCCGCCCCCGGCTGGAGCGGCACTTGAACAGCCCTGCACCGCACGGGACGGGCGTCGGTCACCTGCCGCGCCATGTCCCGGCGGCTGCGTACGGATTCCGGTGCGCGCGGTACCAGCCGGTGCCGACGATCTCCTGCCGCGCCGCTGTCTCCTCGGTGGCGGCCCGCTGCGTCAGCAGGGCTGTCAGGACCACGGTGAGGGCCGCGGTCTCCTCTGCCGAAGGACTGCCGCCGGTGATCTGCCAGGCGGTCATGGGTCTCGTCCCCTCGCCCGTCACACCGGCGGGTTGCCATGCTTGCGGGAAGGGGTGTCCGCGTACTTGGAGCGCAGCATCGCGAGCGCTCCGATCAGCGCCGAGCGGGTCTCGGCGGGGTCGATGACGTCGTCCACCAGCCCGCGCTCGGCGGCGTAGTAGGGGTGCATCAGCTCGGACTGGTATTCCTTGATCTTCCGCGCTCGCACGGCGTCGGGATCGTCCGCAGCGGCGATCTCCCTGCGGAAGATGACATTGGCGGCGCCCTCGGCACCCATGACGGCTATCTCGTTGCTGGGCCAGGCCAGCGACACGTCCGCGCCGATGGACCGCGAGTCCATGACGATGTACGCGCCGCCGTACGCCTTGCGCAGGATCAGTTGTATCCGCGGGACGGTCGCGTTGCAGTAGGCGTACAGCAGTTTGGCACCGTGCCGGATGATCCCGCCGTGCTCCTGGTCCACGCCCGGCAGGAAGCCGGGTACGTCCACGAGAGTCACCAGGGGAATGCAGAAGGCGTCGCAGAACTGCACGAAACGCGCGGCCTTCTCGCTGGCGTGGATGTCGAGGACCCCGGCGAAGGCGGAGGGCTGGTTGGCCACGACACCTGTGACGTGCCCGTCCAGGCGCACGAGCGCACAGACCACGTTGGTCGCCCAGCCGGGCTGGATCTCGAAGTACTCTCCGTCGTCGACGATCTCCTCGATGACCGCGCGTATGTCGTACGCCTGGTTGGCGTTGGCCGGGACGATCTCCCGCAGGCTCTCGGTCGGCCGACGGGCCGGGTCCTGCGACAGTTGACGCGGCGCCGTCTCACGGTTGTTGGACGGCAGCAGGGACAGCAGGTAGCGCACGTCCTCGAGGCAGGTGGCCTCGTCGTCGTAGGCGAAGGCCGCGACGCCGGAGACGGTGGCGTGGACGTCGGCACCGCCGAGCCCGTTCTGCGTGATCTCCTCGCCGGTGACGGCCTTGACGACGTCCGGCCCGGTGATGAACATCTGCGAGGTCTCGCGCACCATGAACACGAAATCCGTCAGCGCCGGCGAGTAGGCGGCTCCGCCCGCGCACGGGCCGAGCATCACGGAAATCTGCGGGATGACACCCGAGGCCTTCGTGTTGCGCTGGAAGATGCCGCCGTAGCCGGCGAGCGCGGTGACACCCTCCTGGATACGGGCGCCGGCGCCGTCGTTGAGGGAGACCAGGGGGGCGCCGGCCGCCAGCGCCAGGTCCATCACCTTGTGGATCTTTGCCGCGTGGGCCTCGCCGAGGGCGCCGCCGAAGATGCGGAAGTCGTGCGCGTAGACGAAGACGGTACGGCCGTGGACGGTGCCCCATCCGGTGATCACACCGTCGGTGTAGGGCCGCTTGTCCTCCAGCCCGAACCCGGTCGCACGATGCCGTCGCAGAGCCTCGATCTCCTGGAACGAACCCTCGTCCAGCAGGAGGTCGATGCGTTCGCGGGCGGTCAGCTTGCCTTTGGCATGCTGCCGTGCGGTGGCCTTGTCGTCGGGGCCGCCGACCGCCAGCGCTTTGATCTCGGCGAGTTCGGTCAGCCGGTCACGTACCGGACCCTCGGTAGCGATGCTCATGCGGTGTCCTCCGGGTGCGACAGCGAGCGTGCCAGGTTCCGTTCGACCGCGCTGAGCGGGATGTCGGGGCGAAGGCGCTCGGGGTGCCCCGGCGGGGGTTTGAGCAGGGTCCGCTTCTGCTCCGGAACCCGCTCCTGCCCGGGCTCCTCCGGAATGGGGATGTAGACCCAGATGGCGCCCGCCGCCACCAGCGACCGGCCGATGGCTCGCACAAACGCGGTGGTTATCGACCAGGCATCCACGAGTCCCCCGTCACCGAGGACGTACCTGTCAGCAGCGGCATGACCGTCCTCCTCACTTCCCGATACGCAGTGTCGGACTCGCCCACACTCACAGGACGGGCTCAACGGCGCTTGGAGGTGCGCTCGAGAACCGGCCGCGTCCCACGCACGGTCACCGGTCTCGGACGGGGCAGGCCCAGCTGGTCGCGCAGGGTGCGCCGTTGGCAGGGTGCGCCGTTGCACGAGACGCCTCCCAGCGGTTGGCCCGGACTCGGCCGGACGACATCGCGGCGGGGAGTGGAGCAGAGACTGCTCGAGGAACGCTCAGGCCATGGCCTTCGGCCCCGCCGTCCTGCCGGGTCGGCGGCCCCGTCCCGCGGATCCTCAAGCGCCTGCCGAGCGGGGCTGCTGTGCTGTCGGCGCGGACAACTCCACAGGCAGCAACTGCGCGACGAGGCTCATGGACCTCTCGTCCGCCACGGTCTGCCCGGCAGCCCAGGGCGTCGCGCGGGGGGCCTGGTCGTAGCGGGCCACGGTGACCAGATAGCGCTCCAGTGCCCGGTAGGTGCCGAACGCCCAGGCGCCGCGTTCCGCCGGGCCGCCGTCCGGTGCGAGCAGCCCGCTGTCGTGGCCGTCGGGGAGTTCTCCCTCCACGCCCGGGGGGAAACCGAACTCGTCGAACGCCAGACGCAGTCCCTGCCCCAGCGCCTTGGTGTACGCCTCCTTCAGCGTCCACAGGCGCAGCAGGGCGGCTGTCTGTCGCGGGCCGTCCAGGCCGCTCAGGAAGGCCCGTTCGGCTGGCGTGCACATGCGCCGGCGCATCACGTCCAAGGTCAGTGTGCGCGAGAGCGGTTCGGCATCGACGCCGATCCGTCCGCCGCGGCTGATGCCGACCACGATGAGCTCGCCGGTGTGGGACAGCCCCACATCGACCTGCCCCAGCCCGCGCAGATGGGGCCGCCCGCCGATCTTGTAGGCGAGGTCGAGTTCGGCGGCTTCGGTGCCCAGCGCGGCCGCCGCCGTGTGCTTCAGCACCAGCCGCGCGGCGACGAACCGGTGTCGCACCTGGGGATCGGCGGTACGCCGGTAACGCGGCCAGTCCCGGCCGAGCAGCAGGCGCAGTCGGGGCTCGGTGACGACGGCGCTCAGCCATTCCCCCCAGGTGGTGAACACCACCGCGTTGCCGCGGCGGTGCATCCCCTCCCGAACCTCGTCCCACGGTCCGGCCGGTCCCGCCACGTGCACGGGTGGGGTGATGCGGGGCCCTGGCGTCATTCGGTCGGCTCCTCCCGGGCTCCCAGCGTGAGCGCGATGCCGTCGAGGTCAAGGCCGCGCCCCGTGCGATGGCGGCGCAGCAGTTCGTCGAGGACGCCCGTCACGCAGTCCTGAGGTGGGTCCGGCAGCGCGAGCCCCAGCCTGCGACCGAGCCGGGACAGGCCGAGGACGGCCCAGCCGTCCTCGGCGAGGAAGGGATCGTCGCCCTCCTGCCCCTCCCGGACGGCGAGAACGGCGGCGGCCGCGACGACGAGTCCGTAGCGGTCGCTCAAGGCGCAGGCCGCGGGACCGGACAGGGCTTCGCCGAACCCGCCCGGCAGCAGGGCGCACTGATCGCGCAGCGCACGCAGTTCCGTGCCGAAGGCTTGCGCCATCCGCGCGAGCAGCCTGGTGCGGCCCCCGCCGCGGCCCGGCCGGGTGAACCTTTCGGCGGCGCCGACCAGGGAGGCGGCAAGGAAGTCCCCGCCGCCGGCGAAGGCCAGCGCCCGGTGGTTCAGCGGCGGCACGTCCGCAGGGCCGCGGAACAGTTCGGCGGGCGGTTCCTCCTCAATGAACCAGGAGTGGTTGGCGAGGCCGCCCAGCTGAGGCACGATGACCGCCTGGCAGGCGGCGGCGCCCTCGCGGCCGAGACCCGCGGCCGGCAGATCACGCACCAGTTTGGCGAGGATGCCGTGCAGCAGGTCGTCACCGGGCCGACGGTGCGAGCCGAGCACCGCGGCCAGTTCCTCCAGTCCGTCCTGGAGCAGGGTGGACACCGTGTAGGTGGCGGCGACCGTCGGCACATGGGTCCGGTCGGGCAGCGCGCCGACCGCCCGCAGGCACATCGTGGTCACGGCGTCGCAGACGAGCAGGTCGGTGAAGACTCCGGCGAGCGGCCGGTGCCAGCGGCGGGCCGGTGGCCCGCAGCGCCCGTCGGTGGCCGCGCCCACGGCGGACCGCAGGACCGGATCGACGGCTGCGGTCACGGCCCCGGCGACCAGGCATCGGTTGACCTGGTTCATACGAAGTGCCAGGGCGGCCCCGTCCCCGGGAGCGCCCACGAGGGCGTCGTCAGGTACCGGGCACTCGGTGAACCGCAGCCCGGAGAAGAGTGCTCCGCGCATCCCCTCGGTCGCCACGCGCGGCAACCGGTGGATCCGCCCGGGGGGCAGCCGCGCAGGGTCCACCAGCAGCACGGAGTGGGTGCGGGGACCGGAGGCGGCGGTGCGTGCGTGGACCAGGTAGAGGTCCGCTCGGGCCGCGTCCGGGACGACGGCCTTGCTGCCGCCGAGGAGCATGCCCGCGCCGTCGGCGCGGCGCCAGGCGTTGATCTGCTCGCGTCGGACCCCGCCCGCCGGCGCGAGCCCCGGATGCACCACGGTGGCCCGTCCGCCGCCCAGGAGCAGCCGAGTCATGGTGTGCCGCTGTTCGGCGGTGCCGGCCGCCCATACCGCGGAGGAGGCGAACAGCGAGGTGATGCCGCCGGCGAAACCGAGCGCCACATCGCGCCGGAACACCGGCCGCAGGACCTTCATGAGCAGGTCGGCCCGGGTCAGGGTGCCGCCGTGGCCCGCAGGGACAAACTCGGATGCGAGCCCTGCCTCGGCGAGCAGCCGTTCGGTCGCCCATGGGGGTCGGCGGTCCTGCGCGGCGGTGACGAACGCCGCGAAGCCATGCGCGTTGGCCGGGTCGTACGGGTCGCCGAGCAGGGCGTCCAGACGAGCGGCCCGGCGCAGGGCGCCGGTGACCGGTCCGTCCGGGGGGCTGTCTTCGTCGACGGTGCCGGAAGCGGCGGTGCGCCGTTCGGTGCTCCGGTAGGCAGTGCGCGCCTCTGCGGTAGTGGTCATGACATTCCTGGGACGTGCAGCCCGAGCGCGTCGGCCGCGTCCTCCGCGTGCCTGCGTGCGAGTCCGAGCAGCGTGGCGCTGTCCCGGGTGATGGTCTCGCGGACATACCGGCGGGCGTCGGACAGGTCGGCGTCCTCCCCCAGGACGCGGGTGACATCCTGTTCGTTCAGCACCACTTGGTGCCGCACGCGCACGCTCACTCCCGTAGGGTCGGGCTCCACCGACCATTCGCCGGCCTGCCCGGCGATCAGAGCGGGCGGATCGGTCAGGCTGTAGACGATGAGTCCGGCGCCGGGGAAGCACAGGCGTACGGCGCGGCTCTTCTCGGCGCCCTCGGCCGTGGTGCGCACCATCTGGATGCCGGGTACGTCCTCGTCCAGGTGGACATCCCTCAGTCCTGGAATGCTGCCGGTCCAGGCACCCGCTCGGTACAGAAAGCCGTAGACCAGTTCTGCGGGTCCGTCGACGCGTACCGCGTCCTCGACGGTCAGGACCAGCTCGTCGAGGACGGTCCAGCTCTCCGTGAGGCGCTTCAGGTCGGCCATGTGCCTGCGGATGGCGGCGTCGCCGATCGGGTCCGCCGGGAGACGATCGTCCACCGTCGGGAACTCGCGCACCAGCGTCAGCACCGAGGAACCGCCGGGCAACTGCTCGACGCTCCAGATGCCGAGCATGCCGTCCACGGCTCCCGAGCCCGTCTCGTGGCGGAACTCGATCCGCCGCGCACCGGGATCGAGCGTGCGCCGGGTGACCCAGGACGTCACGCCGTCACTGTTCAGTGCCCACATGCGCAGGCGCTGTTCGGGGCCTTCCAGGTCCAGCTGCTCCACATACACGTTCGGGGCGCAGAACAGCGGCCAGTGCTTGGCGTCTGCGATGAACCCGTAGACGACTCCGGCGGGTGCGGCCACCTCGATCCGATGCGATGTGCGGTGCACGGCCGGTGCGGGCATCGGCGTTCACCCCCTTCTCGTTGCGGGGGACGACCGTATGCGCCACCCCTCGAGCCCCGGTGGAGCGGGAGTCGAGAACGGTGGTGGCCACGCGGGAGCCGGGCACGGTCCCGACCTGGCCGCCTGCTGAATCCGGGCACCACGCAAAGGGGGGCGGCACATGGGACCGCCCCCCCTGCGCGTGCAAACGGGTGTCCGAGGACGCCGTCGCTCAGGCCGCGCGGGAAGCGTCTGCGAGCACCTGATTGACGACGCCGAGGTACTGGCGCGGGGTCTCGGCCTCCTCCAGGGCCTCCTCGTCGAGGGCGACGCCGTGGTCGCGCTCGATGGCGCCGGTGACCTGAAGCAGGGCCAGCGAGTCGTAGTTGAGCTCGGAGAACGGAACGTCCAGGACATCGCCGTCCAGGTCGTAGGTGTCGCTGTCACCGGCGTTGGTGCGCAGCAGGACGACCAGATCCTTGATGTCGAGCGGTTGCATCGGTGGCTCTCTCTTTTCTCGTGCCGAGCACGTTCAGCGGTGAGTTGGTCTGTGAGAGGTCATCAGCGGTGCCTGGCTTGACGCGGCACCGGGCGGCGGCCCGGGTCCCGGCGGGGACGCCACGCGTATCACCGGGCCACGAAGGCTCGTGAGCCGGGCCGCTGTAGCTCACCGTGGCGCGTGGCCAGGACGCCCGGCCCTTCCGCGGCCGGGGCGCAACCAAGGCGCCGTACGACACGGATGGCACGCCCGAGAAGGCGGGGCAGCGCGTCTTCTCGTACGAAGAAGTGGTCGCCGGCGACCGTGCGCGTCACCACCGGACCGGCGCTCCATCCGCGCCAGCCGTCGACCACGGAAGGCGGGGCCAGCGGGTCGCGGTTTCCGGAGACGGCGAGCAGCGGCACCGGCACCCGGCCGTCGAGGGCCGCGGTGCGGCGGGCCGCGACGCGGAGCGCGTGCGCCAGGCGCAGATCGTCGCGCAGCACGGGCAGCAACGCCCGGTGCCAGTAGTCGCCCGGCACCGCGCCGTCGGGCACGGCCCCCATGATGCGGAGCCGGTCCATCAAAGTGGCGTCGAAGGTGTGGCAGTTGTCGGACAGTTCGCTGGCCTGGTCCGGCGGCGGGCAAGCCCCGACGGCCAGCAGGGCGGGAAGCGGGAGGCCCCGTTCCTGAAGGGCCTGGGTGAGGGTGTGGGCCACCATGGCGCCCAGGCTGTGCCCGTACAGGACGTACGTCCGGTCCGGCTCGGGCCTGACGCGTTCCAGCAGATCGGCGACGAGTGCCGTCCGGTCCGTCAGACGCGGTTCACGCCGTCGGCTCTCCCGGCCCGGCAGCAGCACGGGCACGGTCTCGACCGTGGGACCCAGGGGGCGCGCCCACCCGCGGAAGGCAGAGACTCCGGCTCCTGCGTGCGCGAAGCAGTACAGCCGTACGAGTGCCGCTTTGTTCGCCATGTCCGCCCCTCCTTGGCCCTGGTTCAGCGGGCCCCATCAGCCTTGCCGACGGTGCTAGAGGCGGGCTCGAAGCGGTCACAACGGTTGACCGAGTCAGGTTGTGTAGAGGTCGAAGGTCGAGGCCCGGCGAGGGCCTGCGGCGACGTCCAGGGCGGGGTCCACGCTCAGCATGGCCTGGTGCAGGCGTTGCAGTTGAGGCGACGGTTCCACGCCCAGTTCCTCGATGAGCCGTACGCGCAGCTTCCGGTAGACGTCGAGTGCCGCGGCCTGTCGGCCCGATCGGTACAGCGCCAGCATGGCCTGCGAATGCAGCCCCTCGTGCTGGGGGTGGCGCGCGATGAGGTCCCTGAGTTCGGCGATCAGTTCCGTGTGCCTGCCCAGGCGCAGTTCCGCGTCGATCCGCCGTTCCATCGTGCCGAGCCTGCTTTCCTCCAGGCGGACCGTCTCGATGGTCAGCAACGGTCCGACGCGTACGTCGACCAGAGCCGGGCCCTGCCAAAGGTCCAGCGCCTGACGGAGCGTTTCCGCTGCGCGCGCGTCATCGCCGGCCTCGAACGCCGCACGACCCGCGGCCACGAGCCGCTCGTAGGCGTGCACATCGACGCTGTCGGGGGAGATCTGCAGCACATATCCCCCGTGCCGAGTGGCCAGGACATCCTTGGCGTTGCGCGGGGAGTCGGGCCCCATGGCCGTGCCGAGCCGTCGGCGCAGCTGAAGGATGTAGGTCTGCAAGGTGGTGAGGGCACTTACCGGCGGTTCGCCGCCCCAGATCTCCTCCATCAGGGTCGGTACGGGCATCACACGGCCTGGGTACAGCGCGAGCAGCGCCAGGATCTGTCGCGGTTTGCTCGCTGTCGGCGCGATCGGCACACCACCGATCTCGGCACTGAGTGGACCCAGTATCTGAATCCTCATGTATCCGTCCCCCTTCGCGTCTTCTTCTCCCCGAGCATGCGTTCGAAGAGCGGGTGTACTGCCGCACCGTAACGGCCAGAAATCGGCCACACGCGGTTCCTTGAGCCCTCGTCAAGTGGGCTTCCACTCGCTCCAGAACGGCGACAGGGCGGTGATATAACACCTTGCGAGCGGTGCCGCTCAGCTCGACACCGGTACCGGGCGGAGCCTGCCTCGGGGTTCACCGGCACCCAGGGGTGCGCCGCTCCACGGAGCAAGGGCCTCAGCAGCAGACGCCTTCGGCGACTCGAGGGCTATGAGCGCCCCTTCTCCCCTCGCCCTCCAGGGTCCCAGCACCTGAATGCCCACCCCAATTCCCCTGTCGCCGCCGTAAGCGTCGTCGAATTTCTCGCCATGACGGCGAGTAGAACACCGATTAAAAACAGGCCATGCGGTTTGTCGATGCTCGGCCGATCGACCCGTTTGTTCCTGGGAGTCCGTACGGAACCTGTGGCCGGCCACAGGTTCCCCACCGGCCGCCAGGAGACCCCGGTGGCCAGTGCACCCTCCAGCCCGACAGAGCAGGGACGGCCGGTTCTTCCCTCGATCGGCTTCCCGTGACCTCAAAGGAAATGGGGCCTTTTTCGCTACCGGTCGGCTGAGATCATTCGGCGTCGGAGCCATGCATCCCGAGCCGCCGCGTCCGGGCCACGGAATCCGAACACTTGACCGTTCCTTTGCCAGGCCGCAATTGAGAACCAAACCGGTAGGTCCGTATCTTATGCGTTCGGACACGCTTTCAGCGCACTCAACGGGGGATCGAGATGACTTCGCTGCATACCCATGTTCCGGCACCTGCCGTTCCCGGGCTGACCACCACAGTCCCGAAGGAGTACGTCCACCGCGCAAGCCTGGCCGAGGTCTTCCTCACCAGGTGTGCGAGGCAGAGCGAGAACCACTTCTCGCTCTCCGGCCAGTGGCCGCGGGCGCACACCTTCTTCCAGGCCGCGGACGGCAGCCGTCACGACCCGCTGCTGACAGCTGAGACGTTCCGTCAGGCCGGCCTGTTCCTGGCCCACGCCGAACTCGGAGTACCGCTCGGGTACCACTTCGTCATGTGGGATCTCTGGTTCAGCACCGAGCTCGATCAGCTGCACATCGGCTCCACGCCCACCGACATCGAGCTGAGCGCCGTGTGCACGGACATCACCTTTCGGGGTGGCAGGGCCACCGGGTTCCGTATGGAGCTGTCCATACGGCGCGGCGGCACCGTTGTCGCCGTCGGCGGCGGCCGGTTCACCTGCATCTCGCCCGCCGTCTACCGGCGGCTGCGCGGCAGCCGCCTCGGCTGCGACCTGAGCAGCCGGCGTGGCCTGCCGCGCCCCACGATGCCGCCGGCCACGGTCGGACGCGACCGGCCGGAGGACGTGGTGCTCTCGCCCACCGAGCAGCCCAACCGCTGGCTGCTGAAGCCGGATCCGGACCATCCGGTCCTGTTCGACCACGAGGGAGACCATTACCCGGGGATGGTCCTTCTGGAGGCGGCCCGGCAGGCCACGTGCGGGCTCATGCGCCCGTACACGATCACACCGTCCGCGATCTCCACCGTCTTTCACCGCTACGCGGAGTTCGACGAGGCGTGCATCATCGAGGCGACACCCACCGCCTCGCAGGAACGCGACCTGGCGGCCATCGAGGTGACGGGGCATCAGGACGGTCGGCAGGTCTTCACGTCCCTGCTGACCGGCTCGCTCCACTGCCCGTAAGCCCGGCATCCCGGCACGGCCACAGCGGCCACTCAGCGGAAGGCACGGATCGCAGGGCCCCTACCGACAGCGTCATCCGGCAGGGGCCACCGGCCGCTCGCACGGCGCCCGGACACCGAGGTCTTCAACGATCTAGTGCCCCGGTAGGCAACGTTTGCCCGTCAAGGAGCGCCCGCCGCGGAGCGGCTGTGTCACCGCGGTGCGTGCTCTCGGCGTGCCGGGTGCAAGCCCTCGTACTGGACGTACTTGGGCTTG